>JAKFEJ010000287.1:0-19758 GCA_036675745.1 Chitinophagaceae bacterium
TGAATACATTCAACAGATCGCCGCTTTCAGGATCCAGTACCAGCGAATCGTCGCCTGTGCTGTTCAATACTTTCCTGTAATAAATAAAATCATTGATGGAATTATAAAAAATGCCTGCACCCAGCGTTATGTGCTCACTATTAAATTCCAAACCGGCATCCGCCTGCAGGCTTGTCTCCGATTTTAAATTTCTGTTTCCCACTTCAAAACGGTTGGTGCCTTCATGTGCGCCATTGCTTGACAACTCGGCCAGGGTTGGCGCTCTGAAACCTCTTGCTATATTAAATTTCAGCGTCAATTCTTTACTGGCTTCATAACTAATCCCTGCGCTACCCGATACATTTGAAAAGTTTTTGGTGAAAGCAGCAAACTTTGTTTCAGTTCCATCCAGCATTTCTTTTCCATCTATATGGCGGGTATCAAACCGCAGACCACCGCTCAATGACAGTTTATCTTTATGGTATTGTGTAAAAACAAATCCACCTATATCAAACAAATTATAATCGGGTATCAACGCTTCTTCAGCCCGGTTCTTATTGTTCTGCACCATTCCTGAAACACCAATACTTGTTTTCCAACCTCCTTTATAAGGAATGTTCAGTTTGGCACCGTAGTTTATCGTCTTCAGATCGAAATAAGCAACAGGCTCATTTGCATTATCCGGATCGCCAAACTCCTTGCGCTGGTTTCGCTGAAAGCCTGCCGAAACATCCAATTTATTTTTTCCAACATTAAAACTATTATCTGAAGAGAGCTTAAAATGTTGCACCTGCTGGAAAGGAACGAATGGATCAATTGATTTAAAATCTTTACTGTTTGCTATCTCTTCGCCGCCACCGGCAACAGCTTTTAAAAAGTCACCGGTTACATCATCCCTATCTCCCTCTATCATACCAATATGCTGATCAAAATTGCTTGCCCTTATATAAGAGTGGCCCCATGAACCGCCATAGCCCAGCATTCCGCCAAAATTTTTATTATTGAATTTTGAATTGAATACATGACCATCATATTTATTTTTATAATCCTGGGCTCCTTTGTAGGAACCATAAGCATTAAAACTAAACCCATTTTTCGCACCGGCCACGCTGCCATAATAACCTCTAAGCCCACTATTGGCCTGGTATTCTCCCAGCAGGTTAGCGCTGATCGTTCCTTCGGCAACAGGCGCCAGTGATTGTATATTGATAACTCCGGCCAGCCCATCCGAACCATACATCAGCGATGCGGGACCCTTCAGCACTTCTATTCTTTGTACACTGTAATCATCTATTTCAATGCCATGCTCATCACCCCATTGCTGTCCTTCTTGTTTTACGCCATCATTTACTACCAGCACCCGGTTATATCCTAATCCCCGGATAAAAGGTTTGGAAATGGCCGGCCCTGTTGTTAATGCATTCACCCCGGCTGTTTTTGTAAGGCTGTTAATAATATTGGATGAACTTATTTTTAATAGTTCAGTTCTTTTTAAAATCGCTACAGGCTGTGGCGATTGTTTGAGCCTTGTTGCTGTGGATACGCCGGTTACCGTTACACCTTCCTGTTCTACAACAGCATCTTTCAGCATAAAATCTTTAACCGTGTTTCCGTTAATGGCTATCCTTTCAACAATACTGGCGTGGCCGATATAAGAAACTTCAACCAGGTAATTACCTGCCGGAATAAAAGATGTTTTATATTCTCCGCTGTCATTGGCAATGGCATCTCTGTTTACATCATGAATGCGAATCGTGGCGCCAGGCATTGGAGCACCTGTTATTTCATCAGTTATTTTTCCGGTTAATACGGATCTTGTTTGGGCAAATGAATTTTGAAGAAATAACAAAGCGGCAAAAAATATAATAATGTTTCTTGTTTTCATTATAGAATAAATTAAAAAGGAGAACCTTTTTGTAAGCAATAAAAAATAATACGGGGAATCTGCCTGGCATTATAAACCAGCCAGTAAAACTTATCCTATGAAAACGGGTGGGCCACGAAGCGGGGAGAAAATAATTGAAGTAAAATATCTTCCTTCGGTAAAAGAATTGGTGGCAGTAGCATGAATAATTAACGGCTGTTCAACAACCAATTCATGGGTTTCAATAAAAGGCGTTAGAAAATTATCCACGCAATTACAGGCAAAGCTTATTTCTTTAGCAGCCTCATTGTGCCGGTCATGAGTTTGCTCCTGATCCCTATCATTATGTACCAGGTTATGGACATACAAGCCGGCACCCATTTGCTGAAAAAAAACCAGCAAGAGAAAAGATGCTATGATGCGCCTTATAATTGAGTTGCCTTTCATTGACATTGCAAAGAAAAGTAAAATTTGCAACTATAGTTCATTTTTCTTGCAAAATCTTTTTCGAATTCGTCCATTTTTGTAAAGAATCTAATTTCAATACCCGGCATCCTTTGTTCTTCCTAGTTCACTGCTAAAATTTTATTTATAAAAAGACAGGCGTTTAGCAAATCATTTTAGGCGAAGTTTGCAAAAATCTTACTCAAACAAATACCTGAATGCAGTATAAAGCTTTCTTATTCGACCTGAATGGAACAATGATCAACGATATGCCTTATCATATCAATGCGTGGCATAGAATATTGAATGAATTGGGAGCTAACATTTCTTTAGAGCGGATGAAACAGGAGTGTTATGGAAAAAATCATGAGCTGCTGGAACGAATATTCCCAGGTCGTTTTACCGCCGAAGAAAAGAACAGGATGAGCCTGGAAAAAGAAAAGCAGTATCAAAAAGAATTTAAACCTGAGTTACAATTAATAAAAGGATTGGATCATTTTTTACAACAATCGCATGAAGCCGGTATAAAAATGGCTATCGGCTCCGCTGCTATTATGTTCAATATCAATTTTGTGTTGGATGGGTTAGGCATCCGTAACTATTTTGACGCATTAGTAAGTGCTGATAATGTAACAGACAGTAAACCTGATCCTGAAACATGGCTAAAATGTGCAGATAAATTAAACGTTTCGCCAGCGGAATGCCTGGTATTCGAAGATGTACCTAAAGGTGTGGAAGCAGCACAAAAGGCAGGGATGGACACGGTAGTAATTACAACCATGCACCGCAAAGAAGAATTTGCTGCTTATAAAGTGAAATCATTCATAGAAAACTATGAAGGCTTTATCATTTGAGTTATTGTTACCTTCTCAACATGACAGGCCAGCCATTGAACCATGAAATTTTTTCAATCCTGAGTTTTGACTTACCGTTATTATAAGCATCATATCCATGAAAGACAAGATAATCTGTGCCATCAAAACTAACCACAGCATTATGACCAACGCCGTTCCAGTTCTTATCACCTTCCAGTACAGTAGATCCCCCACTAATTGCTGCGCATAACTGCAGAAATTTAAAAACAATGAAAAAATTAGTAACCTACTTTTCATACCCGCTCCAATTAATCCATTTTATTTGATACCAATCGTAATTACTGAAAACGAATATGGCTTCAGTGAAGCATCTATTTTCTTCCCTTTTATTTTCAATGGCTGGGTAACAGGGCTGATGGTTAATGGCGCATCCAGCGTATTTACCTGCTCTTTAGATTCACTTGTTAATACAGTGATAAGTCCTTCAGAAGATAATTTCTTCACGCCTTCAATAGAAAAATTAATAGCGGCAGCCACCGGCGCATTGTTCACAATTTTAATGATCAATTCATTCGTATTCTTATCTACTACAGTGGATGCATACAAACTATCCTGGCCGGTTAAAGGCTTGCCATTTAGTAATGCAGGTACTGTATGTGTTCCTTTATTGGTAGAATATAATTTTTGTACATAATAATTGGGCGTACCATAGGAACGAAGATTATCTACCCAGATCATATCGGGTGTCCATTGCCAGCCGTCAATATGTGCAAACAACGGCGCATAGGATGCCATCACTACCACATCTGCATTTCTTTCGAGCCCTGTGAGAAAGGCCGCTTCGGCTATAGCTGTCTGCCAGTTATTTTTATTTTTTATACTGACTGTCTTATCGCTTTGGGCTGCATACTCACCTGCAAATACTTTTGCACCGTTCCTTTCATAATTATCATACCGTGCCGCATTTTGAAAAAACCATTCGGGGCGACGGTAATAATGTTCATCTATTACATCGGCTTTCATTTTCCTTAACTCTCCATTGAGGTAATCAAATCGTTCACCATTCGGGTCGGTGCCAGAACTCGCCACCAATTTTATTTCAGGATATTTTTCTTTAATAGCTTTTTGAAAAACCTTTAACCGCTCAATATATTGCGGTCCCCAGTTTTCATTTCCTACACCCATCATTTTCATATTGAACGGAGCGGGGTGGCCCATCTCTGCACGAACCTTACCCCATTTTGTAGTTATTTCGCCATTGGCAAATTCAATAAGATCCAATGCATCCTGTATATAAGGGTCGAGTTGATCCAGCGGAACTACTTCGGCTGTATTGAACTGACAGGCCATACCACAATTCAATATTGGCAATGGGGCGGCACCTATATCCTCAGCTAATTGAAAATATTCAAAGAAACCCAAACCGAATGTCTGGTAATAATCCGGTGTTGGCCGATGAGCGAATTCCGAGTTCCAGCGATTGACGATCATTTGTCTTTCTTCAACAGGACCGATTGTTTTTTTCCATTGATAACGTAAGGAAAGATCATGGCCTTCTACAATGCATCCGCCGGGAAAACGAATAAAGCCCGGTTTCATATCCGCTAATAGTTGAATCATATCTGAACGCATGCCACCGGGTCTTTTTTTCCAGGTGTCTTCCGGAAATAAAGAGATCATATCAAGATCAATGACGCCGGTACCTTCAAACCAGATATTTAATTTAGCCATTGGTTCAGTTGCAGTGGATTGAAAGCTTACTGTTTGTTTCTTCCAATCTTTTCCTGAACTGGAAGGTATTAGTACAGCCGTTCCAATAATTTCATTTTTTTCATTGACCAGTTCAATACGCATTTTTATACCGGTAGCTGATTGACGGTACATAACAGAGAAATCATAACGCAGATCTTTTTTAATACCCATTCCCCTGAATCCTTCATTGGTCAGTCCTAAACTTCCTTTTGAGCTATTGTTGGCGGTAATGCGGACAAACCTTGGATTAACTTTATTATTTCCTTCGCGGTTCAGCACCAATACAGCTCCTTCATTAAATTTTTTTTGTTCCACTTTCCATCCCATCAAAGGTTTGTAAAATTCAAAGGAGCGGTTCTTTATGAGTTCGGCATAAATACCGCCGTCTGCCCCCATATTGATATCTTCAAAGAAAATACCCCACATGGTAGGTTGCACTTCTGCTATAGGTTGATTGGCTTTTACCGTAATTATATTTTTTGTTTGAGCAATAGCAGAACTTAAAAATACACAGCTTGCAAAGACGCCAATTATTATTTTATTATATTTCATTACGCTATTCATTAAATGTTGAATCTATTTTTTAATTGTACTCCTGGCGGCCCATTGGATATACTTTGTTTTTGAATTATGAATTAAAATATTTTTAAACTGACTACCGTTGGGCAGCCAGTAATACTTTACCTTGGTTTATGCTGATCGTCATGTAGCGTCATTCTGGTCTTCTATAAATAAGTGTCAATTTTACAAGTATCTGGAAAGGGCCAAAAAAAACTCTTTCAGAAATTGAATAGTTGAAATAAACTGAATGAACAGCTTTGACTTTAACAGGCACCCAATAAAGAAAATAAAGTTGGCTGACACAGGCTGCCGGTCGAAAGGGAATATTGGCAATCTCTAACATTCAATTCTCGTTTAAGCTAATCTGGAAAAAATTGTCCGGATGAAATTGATACATTTATGCTTCACAAACAAATTTTAGAAGAAATTTTCTGAAAACGTTTGGCATGACGCCATCTGATTATCTTAGCATGAAAGAAGCTGAAAAAAAATAAATAATCTTTGGAGTATTCCAAACCTGTTAAACACAATGACAAAATACCAAAAACAAACACGTATACTCGCTGCTGTAGATTGTATCATCTTTGGATTTGACGGGCAAACGCTAAAATTATTGTTGATACAAAGGGGCTTTGAACCAGAACGGGGAAAGTGGAGCCTGATGGGTGGCTTTATTCAAGGCGATGAAAGTTCGGATACTGCAGCCGTTCGCATACTGAAAAGCCTTACCGGCCTGGAAGGCGTGTACCTGGAACAACTCGCTTCTTTCTCTGAACCGGAAAGAGACCCGATTGAGCGAACTATTTCTATCGCCTATTTCGCATTGATAGACATTCATCAATATGAAAAGCAGTTGACGGATGAATACCACCCGGAATGGGTGCCGCTTACCAAAGTTCCAAACCTGATATTTGACCATAATAAAATGGTAGCCATGGCCAAAGAAAAACTCCGTTACAAAGCGGCCCTTCATCCTTTATTGTTTGAATTGTTACCAAAAAAATTTACGCTTCCGCAGTTGCAAAGCCTGTATGAAGGGGTGTATGAAACAAATTTTGACAAACGGAATTTTAGCCGGAAAGTATTGTCCACCAACTTATTGATAAAACAGCGTGATAAGGACAAAGGGAACTCAAAGAAAGGAGCTTACTATTATAAACTGAACGCTAAAAACTACAAAGCTAATTTACAGGCGTTTCTTAATATTATACCAAACTCTCATCTTTTATAAGTTGGGCTGATTTTACAAATTTCCGGTAAGATTTTTTTTTATTCAAAAATATAAGTGTTAATTTGACACTAATTGTTTGCCGATATGAATAAATCGTATGTTATAGGAGTAGATTATGGAACAGATTCTGTTCGTTCCGTATTAATTGATGCAGGCAACGGACAGGAAACAGCTTCCTCTGTTTTTTATTATCCCCGCTGGAAAGCAGGAATGTATTGCAATGCTTCGCTTAATCAATTTCGCCAACATCCTCTTGATTATACAGAAGGTCTTGAAGCCACTATCAAAGATTGTCTTCAACAGGCAGGTAAAGAAATTTCACAAAATGTAAAGGCCATTTCTATAGATACAACAGGCTCCACTCCCGTTGCAGTTAACAAAGCAGGAACACCCTTGGCCTTGCTCCCGGGTTTTGAAGAAAACCCAAATGCAATGTTTGTATTATGGAAAGACCATACGGCTACAAAAGAAGCAGCAGAGATAAACGAACATGCTGGTAAATTTCCAATTAATTACCTGCAATATGCAGGTGGTATTTATTCTTCGGAATGGTTTTGGGCCAAAGCCCTGCATATATTAAGAGAAGATGAAACGATCCGTAAAAATGCTTATTCTTTTGTTGAGCATTGCGACTGGATACCTTTCTTATTGACCGGTGCCACTGATATAGCACAGTTGAAAAGAGGTGTTTGCAGTGCAGGTCATAAAGCTTTATGGGCCGCTGAGTTCGGTGGTTTGCCACCAAATGATTTTTTTACTTCTCTTGATAACCTGCTTGACGGTTATACATCCGCATCGTTTACTGAAACATATACCGCGGATAAAGCCGCAGGAAATCTTTCCGCGGAATGGGCTTCGAAATTAGGACTGTCAACCGATACAATTATTGGAGTTGGCGCATTTGATGCGCATATGGGAGCTGTCGGTGGGCAAATAGAACCCTATCATTTAAGTAAAGTAATGGGAACTTCCACTTGTGATATGCTGGTAGCCCCGGAACATGAAGTAGATGGAAAATTGATAAAAGGAATTTGCGGACAGGTGCCCGGTTCCGTTATTCCCGGAATGATGGGCATGGAAGCGGGTCAAAGCGCTTTTGGTGATGTATATGCTTGGTTTAAAAATTTATTAAGCTGGCCGGTTATCCATTTGGTTACTGATGAAAAAATAAAACAGGAGATCAGTGATAAAATGATTGCTTCATTAAGTAAGGAAGCGGCAAAACTTCCTGTTACTGAAAAAGATGAACTGGCGGTTGATTGGCTCAATGGCAGAAGAACACCGGATGCGGATCAATTACTAAAAGCTGCGATCATCAATCTTAACCTGGCAACAGATGCTCCTAAATTTTTTAAAGCGCTGGTGGAAGCAACCTGTTTTGGCGCCAAAGCGATCGTTGACCGGTTTAATGAACAAGGTGTTCCTGTAAAGGGATTGATTGGTTTGGGTGGTGTTGCGAAAAAATCTCCCTATATCATGCAAACAATGGCGGATATAATGAATATGCCGATCCGCATTCACAAATCGGAACAAACCTGTGCTGCGGGTGCGGCCATGTTTGCGGCAACTGCTGCTGGTATTTATGAGAAAGTGGAAGATGCTATGAAGGTGATGGGGCAAGGTTTCGACACTACCTATCATCCTGATAAAACAAAAACAACTATCTATGCAAAAAGATATGAACGATATAAAGAATTAGGAAAATTTATTGAGCGATAGAATTTACGATTACATCTGATTATGAATATTAAACTGGTTGTTTGTATATTTTACTTTTAAAACATGAGCAAATACCAACATATACAGGAAGCGGCTTACGAAGCTAATATGCAGTTGCCAAAACTTAACCTCGTCGTTTTCACTTTTGGAAATGTTAGTGCGGTTGACAGGAGTCTTGGCGTTTTCGCTATTAAGCCCAGCGGTGTTCCTTATGATCAACTGAGCCCGGCTAAAATGGTGATCATAGATTTTGATGCTACTGTTGTGCAGGGTGATCTGCGGCCTTCCTCTGATACAAAAACACATGCGGTTTTATATAAACACTGGCCAGCGATAGGTGGTATTTCACATACACATTCCACCTATGCTACCGCCTGGGCGCAATCGCAAAGAGATATTCCTATTTTCGGAACAACGCATGCCGATCATAATACAGTTGATATTCCCTGTGCGCCACCGATGAATGACAAAATGATACAAGGCGATTATGAATACGAAACAGGTTTCCAGATCATGAATTGTCTGCAGGAAAAAGGATTAAGCTATGAAGAAGTAGAAATGATCTTAGTGGGTAATCATGCCCCGTTTACCTGGGGTAAAACCGCTGAAAAAGCAGTGTACAACAGCGCCGTATTGGAAAGCATTGCACAGATGGCAATACTGACAGAACAGATCAACCCTCAGGCAGGCCGTCTGAAGGAAGCATTGATAAAAAAACATTTTGAAAGGAAACATGGACCAGATTCTTATTACGGGCAATAAATTGAAAGCAACAAAAACAGCTATATGAAAAAACAAATCCAGTTATTACCGGTAGTCTTCTTATTATTTATCGCAGCATGCAATAATAACAGCAGCGAAAAAAAGAGTGAAGAACAAAACCAGGAAATGATAAAATTCAGTACCACTGAAAAGTCATTTGGCAATTATAATGGTGAAGCAATTACGAAGTACACACTCACCAACCCCTCAGGGATGCAGGTAAGCATCATTAACTACGGTGGAACCGTTACAGATATCATAACACCCGATAAGTCCGGTGCGAAAGGAAATGTAGTATTGGGTTTTGACTCATTAAGCGGTTATTTACAAAAAGGCAATCCCTATTTTGGTTCGCTCATCGGCAGGTATGGAAATAGAATTGCGAATGGGAAATTTACATTGGACGGCAAACAATATACGCTGGCTGGTAATGATAACGGCAATTCATTGCACGGTGGCAACAAAGGCTATGATAAAGTAGTTTGGCAAGCAGAAAAACTTTCGGGAGACAGCAGCCTGCAATTATCTTATATAAGTAAAGACGGTGAAGAAGGTTATCCCGGTAATCTTACTATAAAAGTTATTTATACGCTTACTTCAGGCAATGAATTAAAAATTGATTATACAGCAACAACGGATAAAGCAACACCTCTCAACCTGACCAATCATGCTTATTTTAATTTATCTGCCGGCAAAGATTCAACCATACTCGGGCATGAACTCATGATCAATGCTGATAAATACACGGAAGTAAATGATAAACTGATACCAACCGGCAACCTGCCGGATGTAAAAGCTGGCCCAATGGATTTTACTGCTTCAAAAATAATTGGCAAAGAAATTCAACAGGTAAAAGGAGGATATGATCACAACTGGGTATTGAACAAAAAAGGCAACGGACTTGAAAAGATAGCTGAGCTATATGATCCAACAAGTGGCCGCTTAATGGAAGTATCAACAACTGAACCCGGTTTGCAATTTTATTCAGGCAATTTTTTAGATGGCACATTAACGGATACAAGAGCCGGGGCTAAATATGTAAAACATGCGGCGCTCTGCCTGGAAACCCAGCATTTCCCTGATAGTCCCAATCAGCCTGCCTTTCCAACTACTATTTTGAAACCAGGAGAAACATACACGCAAACAACAATCTATAAATTTTCTACAAAATAGCTTGTATTCCTCTAAGATCATATCACTTCATTCTAATTACAAACAGAAATAAAATACATGAAAAATAAATTATCCATCGGCAATGGAGATGCCGAAGTTTGGTTTGTAACCGGTAGCCAGCATTTATATGGCGAAGAAACACTAAAGCAGGTGGCAGATCATTCACAGCAAATCGCTTCATCGCTGAATGATTCAATTAATATCGCGGTCAAAATTGTTTTTAAACCTGTATTAAAAACTACGGAAGAAATTTATGCATTATGCCAGGCTGCGAATACATCGAAAAATTGTATCGGTATCATTACCTGGATGCATACATTTTCCCCGGCTAAAATGTGGATCAGTGGATTAAAAATTTTACAAAAGCCTTTATTGCATTTGCATACGCAATTCAATCGTGATATTCCATGGGGTGAAATAGATATGGATTTTATGAACCTTAATCAATCGGCGCATGGCGACAGGGAATTTGGTTTCATCATGTCACGGATGCGCCTGGAAAGAAAAGTCGTCGTTGGACATTGGCAGCATGAAAAAGTATTACATCATATCAGCGTATGGATGCGTACCGCTGCGGCATGGCATGATTGGCAAGGAGCTAAATTTGTCCGCTTCGGAGATAACATGCGTTATGTAGCCGTTACAGAAGGGGATAAAGTAGAAGCCGAAATTAAATTTGGTTATTCAGTAAATACACATGGCATTGGCGACCTTGTAAAAGTCATCACTGAAGTGACTGATGCCAATATAGACAAGCTGGTTAAAGAATATGAAGACAAATACAATGTGGTTGCTTCCTTACGTAAAGGTGGGGACAAACATTCATCTCTCCGTGAAGCCGCAAAGATTGAGATAGGATTACGTAATTTTTTAGAAGCTGGTAATTTCAAAGGCTTCACTGATACATTTGAAGACCTGCATGGCATGGTACAGTTACCGGGCATTGCTGTACAGCGCCTGATGGCGGAAGGTTATGGCTTTGGTGGCGAAGGCGACTGGAAAACGGCCGCACTCGTAAGAGCGATGAAAGTAATGGGAAGTGGGTTACCGGGTGGCAATTCTTTTATGGAAGATTATACTTATCATTTTGAACCCAATAATGAAATGGTATTAGGTGCACATATGCTTGAAATATGTGAAAGCATTGCCTCTAACAAACCTTCCTGTGAAATACATCCTTTAGGCATTGGTGGAAAAGCTGATCCGGTAAGACTTGTATTTAACGTAGCAGGTGGGGCCGCATTGAACGCCTCTATTATTGACATGGGTAATCGTTTTCGTTTATTGGTCAATAATGTAACAGCAGTAACACCAAAATTTGATTTACCAAAACTACCGGTAGCAAGAGTTTTATGGAAACCGCATCCTAATATGCATGATGCATTGGCAGCATGGATATACGCAGGTGGCGCTCATCATACCTGCTATAGTCAAAATCTGAGTGCCGAATATTTACAGGACTTTGCGGAAATGGCCGGGATAGAATTTGTGTTGATTGATAATAACACCCGTTTGTACCAATTCAAAAAAGAATTGAAATGGAATGAAACCGCTTACAATTAATATTATATTTATCGGATTAATAAAATCAACCCGTTCTTCTCATGAACAATCAGCTTGTCTTTTCAGATTACCTTGTATTCTTCATTTATCTTGTATTGGTCGCTTCTTATGGTTATTGGGTGTACCGGAAAAAAAAGAAAGAAAGTGTTACAGCATCTCATGATTATTTTTTGGCCGAAGGTTCGCTGACATGGTGGGCCATTGGGGCATCATTGATCGCTTCAAATATTTCAGCCGAACAGTTTATCGGTATGAGTGGTGAAGGCTTTTTTGTCGGTATCGCTGTAGCGGCTTATGAATGGATAGCAGCTCTGGCATTGATCATCATCGCCGTATGGTTTATTCCTGTTTACCTGAAAAACAAGATCTACACCATGCCGCAATTTTTAAAAACAAGGTATAATGAAACTACGGCGCTGATCATGGCGGTGTTCTGGTTATTTCTTTATGTATTTGTAAACCTTACTTCTATTTTATACCTGGGCGCCGTTGCTATTAATGGTTTAGTAGGGGGAGAATACCTGCATACGCTTATGATAGCCTTAGCGGTCTTTGCAGTGATCATTACATTGGGAGGCATGAAGGTAATTGGTTATACGGATGTAATACAGGTAGCAGTTCTGATCATCGGTGGCCTGGCAACAACCTATATGGCATTGACATTAGTAAGTGAAAAATTTGGTTTGGGTACTGATGCCATTGCCGGATTTAAAACTTTGCTGAAAGATGCACCGGGTCATTTTCATATGATACTTGACAAACCGGCTAACAATAGTGGTGTCATTAACACGCCGGAAAATCTGCATATACAAAAATATGTGGTGCTACCCGGCATCGCTATGTATTTTGCAGGGCAATGGATAGTGAACCTGAATTATTGGGGTTGCAATCAATACATCACGCAACGTGCATTAGGCGCCGATCTGCAAACTGCCCGTAAAGGAATATTGTTTGCCGGCTTTTTAAAATTACTGATGCCTGTCATTGTAATGTTACCGGGTATTGCGGCTTACGTATTATATAAAAACGGACATCTGCCACAATTAGCGGGTGGTAGTAAAGACGGCGCTTATTCGGCTATACTGGGCTTCTTGCCTGCTGGTCTTAAAGGTTTATCCGTAGCAGCTTTAACGGCTGCAATCGTTGCATCCTTAGCTGGCAAGGCTAATAGCATTGCTACCATTTTTACATTAGATATTTATAAAAAGTATGTAAAAAGAGATGCGGACGAAAAGAAAATGGTTTGGATTGGAAGAGCTACTGTTATTTTCTCCATGCTGGTAGCCGTACTCTTTACCTGGACGGATGTGCTCGGCATTGGCGGTGAAGGCGGTTTTACTTTTATTCAAAAATATACAGGCTTTATTAGTCCTGGTGTATTTGCGATGTTCCTATTGGGTATGTTCTGGAAAAGGACTACGGGTGCAGCAGCGATTGCAGGATTGATTACCGGCTTCGCATTATCTATTTTCTTTAACAACTATGCCGTATCCGTATTTGGGCAGGAAACATGGTTGTACACAGCTTATGAATACCAGAAAGAAGTAAAGGGAGTTGTGGAAACAGTGGTTGAAATTCCATTCCTTATTAATATGGGTTGGTCATTTTTCTTCACCGTAGCTGTAATGGTTGCAATAAGCATGTCCGGGCCAAAAATAAATCCAAAAGCATTTGAGCTGGATAAAGCAATGTTCAAACTTAAACCCGGTATTATTATCATGATCATAGCAACGCTGTTTATACTGGCTGCTTTGTATGTGAAATTCTGGTAAAGGGTTATTACATTCTTTAAAGACAATTGCAAGCAAAAAAATCAGGATAGTTTATCCTGATTTTTTTTTCTGAATATCCCGGGATTATTAAAATTGTTTATGCTCCTTTTTTCAAAACGCCTTTTTATCAGCAACATTTGAGAACGTTTCCTTCTTATCAAAATCCACAACCTGCCAGTATGCTTTTTTGGGTTGATGGGTTGTATCAAATAATAAAGGATAATCTTTTCTTCCACGAACGGGAAAATTATCCAGCCAGCTATGTTTGTCAGATATATTCCAAAAAGTTACGCCTGATATTGCATTCTTGTATTTTCTGAAAACTTTAAAGCACATCTTATAAATCTCCATTTGCTTCCTTTCTTTTTCTTCTGTAAAACTGGTATTCGTGTCTTCCGGTTTTTTATCTCTGGCATCATGTTCTTTGGAATAAACGGATATATCCAGTTCAGTTACCTGCAACTTTAATCCAAGTTGGGCGAAGCGGTTGATCGTGCTATCCAATTGTTGTTCTGACGGTTCATTAATAGCCCAATGTCCCTGCAGGCCCACTCCATGAATTGGTACGCCGGCATCTTTCAAACCCTTTACCAGTTTAAATATCTTTTCCCTCTTTACGGCGTTTATTTCATTGTAATCATTATAAAATAGTAAAGCATCCGGATCGGCTTCGTGTGCCCATTGAAATGCTTTTGCTATAAATTCCTCGCCGCAAATCTGGTAGAATAAAGAATTACGGAAGTATTCATCTTTTTTATCCGAGATCACTTCATTCACTACATCCCAGGCATAGATAGTGCCTTTATACCTTGACACTACGGTTGTAATATGTTCTTTCAACCGTTGCAGCAATACTTCTTTTGTTACCTGCTTACCTGTTGCTGAATCTGTAAAGAACCAACGCGGCGTTTGATTGTGCCAGCATAGAGTATGTCCACGAAGTTTTAAATTATTGCGTTTTGCAAAAGCCGCAATGGAATCAGCATCTTTCCAATAGTATTCATTTTCTTTCGGGTGGATGGGGCCCATCTTCATGGCATTCTCGGGTGTCATACTGTTGAACTGCTGTAGTATTAAACCGGCTTCTTCCGTTTTTAAGGCCCGTGGCGATACTGCCACACCCATGGTGAAATATTCTTTATAATAATCCTTCAATCCTTTGCTACTATCAATGACCGGGGACATTGTTTGCTGTGCATTTTTATTAGTGTTGCAGAACGGCAACGCCACTACTGAAAAAGTCATGGTAAACAGTAAAACTATCGTTCTCATCTTTTATTTTTTTTAAATAAACATGTTTAACAGCAAAACACCCATTAATCCTAAGATGGATATAGTTATTTCCATCATTGTCCAGGATAAAAATGTTTGTTTCAGCGATAGATTGAAAAATTCTTTAAACATCCAGAAGCCTGAATCATTTATATGCGAACCAAACACACTGCCGGCGCCAACTGCCAGCACCATCAGCTCCGGGGACACCGCACCGGTAGCCACCAGCGGTGATACAACTCCAGCTGCAGTAATTCCTGCGACGGTTGCAGAACCAATAGTTACCCGTAGCAGGGCTGTGACGATCCATCCAAACAAAAGAGGTGGCATTTGCCACTTGCTGCTGAACGATGCGATATAGGTCCCGGTTCCGCTATCCGTTAAAACTTGTTTGAATACACCGCCTGCAGTAATGATTAATAAAATCATAGCAATTCCGGATATAGCATCACCGAGCCATTTCATGATCGCTTCCATCTGGTAATTGTTGCGCAAGCCAAAGAAATAGACAGCCGATAATACAGAAATGAGCAACGCTATTGTTGAGTCACCTATAAATGAAAAAAATGTTCTGGCAAATGAGCCTTCAGGTAAGTAACTGTTCGCAATCAAAGCAAAAGTGATCAGAATTACAGGTAACAATGCTATAAAAAAACTCGGGAATACAGAAGGTAATTTTTTAGTTGCCGGAACATCTTCTATTGAAAAAAGAGAGGACGTTTTTGTTTTGATTCCCTGGAGTAATTTTCCAAGAAAAGGCCCTGCAATAATAACTGATGGAATGGCGATGATCAGGCCATAGATCAGCACTTTACCCATGTCTGCATTAAATGCATTGACCAATACAACCGGGCCGGGATGAGGTGGAAGAAAACAATGTGTGGTACTAAGCGATGCCGCCATAGGAATAGCGATATATAGTAATGGCAGTCCTGTTTTCTGGGCAAGTGTAAAAACCAATGGAACCAGGATCACAAAGCCGGCATTGTAATAGAGAGGGATACCAATTAAAAAACCAGTAAGCAGCACAGCCCATTGGATGTTTTTCTGTCCAAAACTTTTGATAAGCGTGGATGATATTTGTTCTGCTGCTCCGCTTACGGCCAGTATTTTTCCAAGTATAGCGCCAAGGCAAATGATTAATGCCAATCCACCCAAAGTACTTCCTACTCCTTTTTCTATAGAACTCAGTAACTGTGCAGGTTGCATACCCAACATCAGCCCGGCTACTATCGCCACTATCAACAATGATAAAAAGGGATTTACTTTTTTTACAGTTAAGAATACTTGTACGCCAATAGCCAATAATATGATCAGGAATGTCATTATTGTACAGTATTGATTAATGTGCCGATATGATCAATGGATATTTTTATTTCATCGCCGCTTTGTAAACTAAAGTCGTTGCCGGGTACAATGCCGGTACCTGTCATGATAAGGGAACCATAGGGAAAAGAACATTCCCTGTAAACAAAGGATACCAGTTCGCTGTGTGACCGTTTCATTTGACTGATAGCAATACTGTCTTCAAAAACTTTTTTATTGTTCCTGTTAATTTCAAGATGTATGATGCTATTACTATCAAGCGGTTTATCGGCAACATAAATACATGGGCCAACAGCTGCGCAGGCATCATATGTTTTGGCCTGGGGCAGGTACAAAGGATTTTCTCCTTCAATGCTCCGGCTGCTCATATCATTGCCAATGGTGTAGCCAACAATTTTTCCTGATGATGTTACAACCAATGTCAACTCAGGTTCCGGCACATCCCATGTGGAATCTTTTCTTATTCTTACCATTGCCTTGTGTCCAACGATTCTATGAGGAGTGGATTTGAAAAACACTTCGGGCCTTTCCGCTTCATATACTTTTGCATAAAAATCACTGCCGCCGGTTGCTTTACTTTCCTCTTGTCGCCCCACTTTGCTTCTTAAATAAGTGACGCCGCAAGCCCATAGTTCCTGCCTGTCGCCAATAGGAACCAGTATTTCATTAATCAATTCACTTCCGGCAGCAGGCAATGACTGCATAAGCTTTTCTGCTTTTTGATACAGCGCATCATCATTAATAAAGAAATCCCATTTTTCATTTGCAGCAAAATAAAAACGGCTGTCCCTTTCTATTACTACACCTGCTTTGGTTTTGTATAACTTCATTTGCTTTCTTTTAATCTCTCATTTTTAATTTCAATACATACATATCATTGGTGATGTATAATGTTTTTTCATCCGGCGACAAAGCACAATTACTTGCGGAATTTTCCAGTTTCAGCAGACCTAACTTTTTACCATCACTGTTAAAAATATTTATACCGCCCGGCCCGGTTGCAAATACGTTTCCATTTTTATCAATTTTCAAACCGTCCGGTAAACCAGGCAATGATTTATCACGATCAGCATTACTGCAAAATATTTTGCCATTGGTTAAGGAATCACCCTTTACATCATACACATACCAGTTGGGTTTTTCAGGGTCTGAGCAGGCAACGATAAGTTTCTGTTCGCCGGGAAAGAAGGCAATACCGTTCGGCCTTGTAATCGAATCAACTAATAAGATCACACTGCCATCTTTTTTTACTTTATAAACTCCATTGAATGAAATTTCTTTTCCCGGATCATTATCGCCTTGTGATGGTAATCCATAAGGGGGATCAGTTAAAAATAATTCTCCTGCTTTATTAAATACCGCATCGTTCGGACTACTGAAACGTTTGCCATTATATTTATCGGCAAGTGTAATAAAATTAGCAGCAGGTTTATCAAGCGGCGCATCCATCTTCGCCATTCTTCTGTCGCCATGCTGGCATAAAACTAAATTGCCATCATTATCCAATATCAAACCATTACTCCCCGGTTCTTTACTTTCTGAAACAGTGCCGGTAAAGCCCGACGGTTTAAGATAAACTTCCTTGCCTTTCTCTTCCGTCCATTTGTAGATAGTGTTGGTTGGCACATCGGAAAATAAAAGCATGTTATGTTTTTCAATCCATAGCGGGCCTTCACTCCATTCAAATCCATCCGCAATGATCTCTGCTTTAGCATCGGGAGAAATAATATTATTCAATGTTGAATCAAAGCGTTCAATCGTTCCCAGTGTTTTGTATTTTTCTTCCAAGGGTTGATTTTTATTTTGCGTGTTATTGTTGCAGCCAATTGTAACTACTACTAATGAAATGATGAAAAAGTTTTTCATATCCGATTTATTATCTGTTTTTAAAATAAAGAAGCATCAAGCTTAGAGTTCTTATCAGTTTTAAAAAAGCAGGCATCAATGTGAATCCCTGGTTACTACCGAACCAGACCCCCCTTGTAAGAAATCAAAATCAGCGCCTTTATCAGCGCCCATAACATGCTTTACATACAAGTTTACATATCCCCTGGTAGCAGCAAACTTAGGGGCTACCCAGTTGGCTCTTCTTTTTTCCAACTCTTCATCAGAAACATCTAAATGTAGCCTGCGTAGTGACACATCCAGCTCGATCATATCACCATTTTGCACCAGCGCCAATGTGCCGCCAATGGCTGATTCTGGCGAAACGTGCAGCACAGCCGTTCCGTAAGCTGTACCACTCATTCTTCCATCCGAAATACGAACCATATCAGTAATTCCTTTCTGTAATATTTTTTTCGGTAATGCCATATTGCCTACTTCGGGCATGCCGGGATAACCAACAGGGCCCACATATTTCAACACCATCACGCAGGTTTCATCAATGTCCAGGTTCGGATCATCAATTCTTGCATGATAATCTTCTATGCTTTCAAATACAACGGCACGGCCCCTGTGTTTCATTAAGGCCGGTGTAGCGGCAGAGGGTTTCATCACGGCGCCATTTTCTGCAAGGTTCCCTTTCACTACCACGCATCCTGCTTCAGCAATTAATGGACTATTATAGGAAGCAATAACCTGTTCATTATAACAATCGGTCAGACCTTTAATATTTTCTTCATGATTTTTTCCTGTAACAGTAATTACATTTTTATGCAGTTGCTCTTTTAATTCATTTAATATGACAGGTAACCCACCAGCATAATAAAAATCTTCCATCAAAAATTTCCCTGATGGCATCAGGTTTAACAACAGAGGAATTTTGCTGCCGAGTATATCAAAATCTTCCAGGTTCAGCTCTACGCCAATTCTGCCTGCGATAGCGGTTAAGTGAATAATAAAATTAGAAGAGCCGCCAACAGCAGCATTTACTTTTATTGCGTTTTCAAAAGCTTCTCTTGTAAGAATTTTATCTATGGTTAGATTTTCTTTTACCATTTTTACAATCCTTCTGCCGCTTAACTGCGCCAATACTTTTCTTCTTGAATCCGCAGCAGGTATAGCTGCCGCACCCGGCAGCGTCAACCCTAATGATTCGACCATGCAGGCCATGGTAGATGCAGTTCCCATTGTCATACAATGTCCAACACTTCTGCTCATACAGCTTTCAGCAACCGTGCATTCATCTTGTGTCATTTTACCCGTTTTCATATCTTCATCAAACTTCCATACATGCGTACCAGAGCCGATATCACCGCCTTTATATTTTCCATTTAGCATGGGACCACCTGGTACTACAATCGTAGGCAGGTTTACACTGGCCGCACCCATTACTGTTGAAGGTGTTGTTTTATCGCAACCGGTTAATAATACTACGCCGTCAATGGGATTGCCACGTATGGATTCTTCCGCATCCATGCTTGCTAAATTTCTGAAAAGCATGGCCGTGGGTTTTAACAGTGTTTCACCCAAAGACATAATAGGAAATTCTAATGGGAAGCCCCCGGCTTCATAAACACCACGCTTTACCATTTCGGCAATACCCCGCAGGTGCGCATTGCAAGGTGTTAATTCACTCCATGT
>JAKFEJ010000476.1:0-3070 GCA_036675745.1 Chitinophagaceae bacterium
TTTCTTATATAAGTTCAGCAGATGGATAGGAATTATTTGCAGCAGTCGTTCCGGGTACAGTTTGAATACAAGGTCTTTTTTACAGAACAATTATTTGATATATCTAATCCCTTGTTCCGTGATTATTTAAAATCACAACAAACGGACAACAGGAAAAAATTATTGTTTGTATTGGATCAGGGTGTGGCTGATCATCATCCTGGCTTACCGGGGCAAATAAAAAATTATCTCGCAGACCTGCCTGCCTTTTCTTTGGTAGAAAACATGCTTTTGATACCCGGCGGTGAACAATCAAAAAACGATCAGCAGGCATTTGACAAAATAACGGAAGCTGTTCATCAATATGGCATCGACAGGCATTCTTATATCGTAGCCATTGGCGGTGGCTCTTTACTTGATATTGCGGGATATGCGGCCGCTGTCTCGCATCGTGGTATCCGGCATATCCGTATCCCCACTACTGTACTGTCACAAAATGATTCGGGGATCGGTGTTAAGAATGGTATCAACTTTTTCGGAAAGAAAAATTTCCTGGGAACATTCGCACCACCGGCTGTCGTTTTTAATGATTATCATTTCTTAACTACATTAAATGAACGGCATTGGCGTTCCGGCATTTCAGAAGCCATTAAAGTGGCATTGATAAAAGATGCGGCTTTTTTTAACTGGATAGAAGACAATGCAAATTTGCTGGCGCAAAGAGATATGGCTTCCATGCAATACCTTATAAAACGCTGTGCGGAATTGCATCTGCAGCATATCGCCGGTGGCGACCCTTTTGAAATGGGTTCATCCCGCCCATTGGATTTTGGCCATTGGAGTGCACACAAACTGGAACAGCTAACCAATTTTTCGGTGCTGCATGGCGAAGCGGTGGCGATGGGAATTGTGCTGGATAGTGTTTATTCATTCCTGTCAGGAAAAATATCAGAAGAGGATATTACAAGGATCATAGAGCTTATGAGTAAACTTGGATTTGATCTCACACATCCCCAAATGATGATCGAAGATGAAAGCAGTCCCCTGGTTGCCGGCATGAATGAATTTCGTGAACACCTGGGTGGCAAACTCACCATTATGCTTTTGGAGGCTATCGGCAAAGGTGAAGAAGTACATGAACTGGATATACAAGTTTTAAAACAATCAAGCGACTGGATCAATAAAAAAAGAAGGACATGGACACCAGCAACGGGCAATTAACGTATTGCAGTAATATACATCCCGGTGAAAGCTGGGAAGAACATTTTGTACAACTACAGCAACATATTCCATTGATAAAAAAAAGCATCAGACCTGATCAGGCTTTTGGTATTGGCTTACGCTTATCCAATAGCGCAAGCCTTGAATTAAAAAAGGAAAAGAACCTATCCGCGTTTATTGATTGGCTAAAAGAAAACGATTGCTATGTTTTCACCATGAACGGTTTCCCTTATGGCAGTTTTCATCATACTATAATAAAAGACCAGGTACATGCACCCGACTGGACAACAAGGGACCGGGTTGATTATACCATACGTTTAGCGGAAATTCTATCCCGGTTATTGCCGGAAAACATGGAAGGAGGCATTTCTACTTCACCGCTTTCTTACCGGCACTGGCATCCACAAGAACAGTTGGATACTGTTTTCAAAACAACAACTTCACATCTGCTGGAAGTAATACTAAAATTGATTGAAATAAAATCTAACACAGGCAAAACCATCCATATTGATATAGAACCTGAGCCCGATGGTTTAGTGGAGTCAGGGATTGAATTTATTAACTGGTATGAGGATTACTTGTTACCGTTTGGTATTGATTTATTGACTAAACATTTCGGCTGGGCGAATGAAATGGCAGTAACGGCATTAAAAGAATATGTACAGTTGTGCTATGATATCTGTCACTTTGCAGTAGGTTATGAAGATCATAAACAAATAATTGACTTATTGAAACAAAAAAACATCATTGTTGGTAAGATACAGGTAAGTGCCGCACTAAAAGCAGGAATGCCTGCTGATGCAGGAAAAAGAAAACCAGTAATTGATGCGTTTGAACAATTCAATGAATCAACCTACCTGCACCAGGTGATAGCTTTACAAGAGAACGGTGAGTTAAAAAAATATCCTGATCTGCCCGAAGCTCTGCAGCAAGCCAATGATCTATTGGTCAAAGAATGGCGTTCACATTTTCATGTTCCTTTGTTCGTGGAAAGCTATGGTGTATTGCAGTCAACACAACAGGACATCGTAACTGTTTTAAATTTACATAAACAACAACCATTGACCCGGCACCTGGAAATTGAAACTTATACCTGGGATGTATTGCCGGATGATTTGAAATTACCAATAACAGACTCGATCATCCGTGAAATGGAATGGGTAATTTCGTTGCTTTCTAAACCCTGAGCTTGACGAAGGAAGTAAACCGAGACAAAAGCTTTTTGATCAAATATTAATCAATAAAAAACCCCGTGCATAAAACCGTTGTTATAGATATTGTAGGTTTATCCTCTTCTCTTATCAATGAACACACTCCTTTTCTAAAAAAATATACGGCAGAAAAAGGATTGAATACCATTGAGCCAATGTTACCCGCATTGACGACATCGGTGCAATCAACATTTATTACCGGCAAATGGCCTGATGAGCATGGCATAGTTGGAAATGGCTGGTACGATCGTATGGATAGTGAAATAAAATTCTGGAAACAATCCAATAAACTGGTGCTTGGAGAAAAGATCTGGGAAAGAGCAAAAAAAACAGATCCTTCTTTTACCTGTTCCAAAATGTTCTGGTGGTATAATATGTATTCCGGTGCTGATTATTCCGTAACACCACGTCCGAATTATTTAGCCGATGGAAGAAAACTTCCTGATTGTTATTCTCACCCTGCGGAGTTAAGGGATGAACTACAAAAAGAATTGGGACAATTCCCTTTATTCAAATTCTGGGGGCCAGCTACTGATGTTTCATCAACTCAATGGATAGCCGACGCTTCTATTTACACTGATAAAAAATATGATCCTACTCTTACACTGATCTATTTGCCACATCTGGATTATTGTTTACAGAAATATGGCCAGGATATG
>JAKFEJ010000696.1:0-3068 GCA_036675745.1 Chitinophagaceae bacterium
ATATTATCATCTCACTCCCCGGCCTCGCAATGATGAAGAATCTGAAAGAGCGAGGAGTTTCTACTACATCGAATCTCCAAAATCACAAACCAGTAGCTCCACTCCCACACCACAGAATATCACGTCTTCTCATACACAAACTTCTCCCCTTTCATCAGCGGGTGTTTTCCTGACAAAGCATACTTCGATATTTTCAGTTGAAAATTATTAAAGAACACTTCCATCAGCCAGGGTTCAAAACGAAATTCAAAATAGTTATGCGCAGGATTTTCTATAGTGAAATGAGTAAACCTTTCCTGGCAATATTCAAATACTATGGAAACGGTAGTTACCGGTTGCAACGGAAATGCAGCTTCTCCCCTTTCATTTGTTTTTATCCACGATCCGGTTTCCCCGTTCTTTAAACTAAAAAATACATGGCCGAGCAACACGGGATTTCCACCCACTATTTTTGTTGTAATAAAATTCTCATTAATTTCTCTACTGTCCACACCTGCAAAATCTTTTCCGCTCCAGGGCCTGCTTTGTAAAACAACTTGATCATTGTCGATGGTCCAGTTGCCTGAACCGTACCGGTCTACAGCCCCGTAAGTAAAAAAGAACAGAAAGCTTCCGTCAGAAATTAACTTAAAGCCGGAAGCAGTTGTCTTTACTTCCTGCAGGTGATAGATGCCGGCTGTTTTCTCCATTGTATGTTTAGCCATACCGTAAAAATATACTATAATCCTGTTCGGGTAACAGTACAAATCCGGCTGCAAGCAAATTATTTTACACTTATGTTGAAGAAAGGAAGCGGCTATTATTTATTTACTCTTCACCGGCTTATATTTATTTACTACAATACCGTTCTGATAGGCTGTTGAACCGGTTAATTGCAACGGTTGCCTGTTTTTAAAAATACTTAACCCTTCACCTAAAGCAACCGGGTTTATAAACAAATACAGCTCGTCAATGAGATTATTATCAAGTAAAGAAGAAACAAAATTGGCACCGCCATACACGATAAGATTTTTGCCAGGTTGATTTTTAAGAGCATTTACAGCGGTGATCAGATCACCGTTTTCTACCTGTATATTTTTACCGGCAATCGTTTTGTGTGTTTTACTGAATACAATCTTTTTCATGTTTACCATCTTTTGTGCAAAAGTAAACTCGGGGCTATCGGGTTGATTGTTGACTACATTTTCCCAGTAAGTGACAAATTCATCTGTCATTTTACGGCCCATTAAAATTGTATCACTTGTATCAGTAAGCTCATTTACAAATTTACCTATTGATTCTACCCAGTCTCCGCTCATCCAATCCAGTTGACCTTCTGGACCTGCTACATATCCGTCAACGGTTGTTTGCATTTGTAATTTTAGTTTTCGCATTGTTGTTATTTTTCGTTGTGAATAATAATAATTTTTTATAGCACAAAGATGTACACAAAGTACAAGATTGAAGGGTGGAGTAAGCGTCTTTTCGGGGGGTTAATTACGACAGGAACCGCTTTTTTGATACATTATCAGGTCAAAAAATCTATTGCATTTGCAGAAACGATTAAAGTATCTTTTTTCCCATCAGCAGAATAATAGCAACCTTTTCAAAACAATTCCCGATTAGAAAAATGAGTTGCGCCATAGTCCTGGTAAACGGTGTTGTTTTTATTAATATCTCTTCTTCCCCTTAGGCCCATCCAAGTCCTGTCTGCCCCATTCCTGCATCCACAACTCAGAGGTTTTTTTTTAAACACTCTAAAATTTTTCTTTATGAAAATGAAACATTTCCCCAGTTTTGGCAAGAACCTTTTTTGCATCACAGTGGCAGGCATTTTAACTACGGGGCTATTGCTGTTGCCTGGTTGCCATAAAAATGATCACCACAATCCAATAATTGATAAAGTGGACCTGGAGCTGGTTGCGGATGGCTTTGTTTCACCACTCGGTGTCGTGGCTGTGCCTGATGACAGTGACCGCTTATTTGTAATTGACCAGGCAGGTAAAATCTGGATCATTGATGCTTCCGGAAACAAACTTGCAACCCCTTTTATGGATGTCACCAGTATGATGGTTCCCCTGATGCCCGATTTTGATGAACGGGGTCTTTTAGGGCTTGCATTTCATCCGGATTATAACACCAATGGCCGGTTTTTTATTTATTACCAACTGCCACCACGTACCGGCGGACCGGAAACAGGAGAACCGTGGAATAACTTAAGTCGTATTTCAGAGTTTAAAGTTTCTGCTTCTAATCCCGATCTTGCCGATATGAGTTCTGAAAAAATTATTCTGGAATGGGATGATCCACAGTTTAATCATAATGGCGGTACGATTGCCTTTGGCCCTGATGGCTATTTGTACATCGCCATTGGTGATGGTGGCAATGCTGATGACGTTGCCCCCGGACATGTAGAAGATTGGTATGCTGCGAATGCAGGAGGAAACGGCCAGGATATTGAAGCGAATTTTCTTGGAAATATTTTGCGACTGGATATAAATGCATCACCTTATGGCATTCCTGCGGATAATCCATTTGTAAACAAGGACGGCCTTGATGAGATCTATGCGTATGGCTTCCGGAATCCATACCGCATCTCGTTTGACATGGGCGGCTCACACGAATTATATGCAGGAGATGCAGGCCAGGCACTATATGAAGAAATAGACCTTGTAACAAAAGGCGGCAACTATGGATGGAATGTAAAGGAAGGCGCCCATTGTTTCAATGCTGCAAATAATGATACTTTATTAGCTTCTTGTCCTGATGTTGATAATTTCGGTAATCCACTTATTGACCCGGTGATTGAAATGATCAATGCAGCAAACCCGATGGGGGGTGGCAGGACTCTGACTATTATCGGAGGAAATGTTTATCGTGGTAATTCAATACCGGGATTCCAGGGTAAATATATTTTTGGAAGTTTTGGTCAAACATTTACGACTCCTGATGGCGAACTATTCATTTCTAATCCCGCAGGCCCAGGTCCATGGAAATTTGATGAAATTGATTTGAAGAGTTTCCCTAATGATCTGGGACATTATTTGAAAGGCTTTGGCCAGGATAATGATGGGGAAGTTTATGTAACT
>JAKFEJ010000568.1:0-3066 GCA_036675745.1 Chitinophagaceae bacterium
GTCGAAGTTGAATTTCCACCTCCAGTGCCAGCCGAAGTAAGATTGGCGCCTCCACCTCCGCCATTATTATGATTATTGCCACCACCGCCACCATTTGCCGGGGCTCCTCTTCCCCCGCTTTGAGCGACTATAACATCTGCAATTCCTTCGCCTTTAAATGCGCCATTCTGCGGAGTCAGCGTATTGGCATTATACGCATAATCATTGGCCGGAGAAACATTAGTGCAGGTGCCATCACTTAGCATGTATTCTCCACCTCTGAATCCGCTTGAATCAGCATAGACAGGTGCATTCAATATGAGATCTTCTTCAACACTGATTGCCAGTACACCTCCAGTACCAGTTGTATTATTCCAGGGAGCTGCTTTTAAGGTGGCTGTTACCTCAGCAGATATATATTGAGGAATTTTAACTAATTGCACTTTGTCTGCAACAGTATATTGATTCAACAACATAAAAACCAGGAAAACAGAATCGCCGACCACTGTACAAACAGTACCAATCTCATAGTTTCCCGCATTGTTCATGGCTATTATATTTCCAAAATTGACGTCATTGGTGATGTTTATGCTTGCTCCTTTCATCTGGATAAGCATCACTTTATCATTATAATTTAAACCGGTTGCATTAGTAACAATGACACAGGCCTTCGCCGGAATGATATCTGTTACTTTGTAATAGGTGTTGACAATACCGCTGATCGGCGTTTGGGAATAAGAAGATAGCAGGAAACAACAGGTAAGTAGTAGAAATAAAACGAACGAACGGAATAGTTTCAGTTTGAAAGGATATTGTAATATAAGGGATCTATTCCCGGATTTCATATTCAGAAAAATACAAATAATTTCTTTCTTGTAGTAGAAAACACTTAAGTACTGCTGGTCTTTTCTGTAAATAATCAGGCAATACATCTGAAAAGAATGAAGATATTCGTTCTATCCCTTTGCTTATCAATAAGAAATAATGCGATTGGGCTAAAATCCAATTGCTATTGTAAGTAATTTTGCGCTCAAATAAGGTAGCAATGAAAAAGAGGCTTCTGATGTGTTTTCTAACTTTTTGTTTTTTATTTTTCATAGCCGGTCCGGCTATGGCACAATGTTCTATTTGTACGAAGACTGCCCAGCAATTGGGCGAAGGACCTGCTAAAGCTTTAAACGGAGCTATACTTTACCTTGCTTTTACTCCGCTGGCTATTATTGGTTATCTCGGTTACCGATGGTGGAAAAGTAACAGAGGGACTGAATAAACTACGCATGAAAAAACAGTTTGCTCATCAGTTTAATAATCTGTTTAACTTTTTAAGACACTAAATAAACCGGCTATTATTTATCCGCGATAAACTGATAGAGGTTGAAATTACCCTGAGGGTAAATGGTTTCAATTTCTTTTTTTAAAACCATCTTATCAATTCCTTTCATTCTTTTTTGTTCAATAAGATAAAAAGCCTTTTCCGCAAGCAGCCAGAATTTTTTATCCGTCAGGTGTGCTTTTTTTAGTTGGTGAAACAGGATATCCAGTAGTTCGTTGATGCCTTCTTTTTTCAACGCCACTGTTTTTATCACCGGCACTTCATGATAATGAGTGCTGAAAGCAGGCGCCAGCATTTGCCTCAGATTTTTTACAAACAGGTCTGCATCAGGCCGGTCAGCTTTATTTACAACAAAAATATCGGCGATCTCCATTAATCCTGCTTTCATCGTTTGCACTTCATCACCCGCTTCAGGAACCACTACTACAACAGTTGAATCTGCCAGGCCTGCAATTTCAATTTCACTTTGTCCTACTCCTACGGTTTCTACAATAATATGATCAAAGGGAAACGCTTTCATCAGGTCAGTGATCTCAATGATCTTTGGATGCAGGCCACCCATCGAGCCTCGTGTAGCTAATGAACGTATGAATACATCAGGATGCGTATACCATTCACTCATTCTTATCCTGTCGCCTAATAGTGCGCCGAGATTAAAAGGAGAAGATGGGTCAACACAAAGGACGCCAATTTTTTTTCCTTTGTTCACAAGCAGATCAACCAGGGCATCAACCAGTGTACTCTTTCCTGCACCCGGAGGGCCGGTAATCCCAATGATCTTAGTGGAAGAAGCAGGCAATGATTGTAATAAATTCTCATGGCCGGTATATTCATTTTCGATGAATGAAATACAACGGGCTAATGTTTTGATATTACCTTCTTTAATTTCCCGGAGGTATTGTTGCCACATAAATAGTATGAGCTGCTTTACATTCAAAGGTAAGCAGCAATGCTATACAATTTTATGATTGCTTACTTCATGCCGATAGTATATTTGCGGGAATGTCAGCTATAGCAGGTATATCAGTGATTATTCCAAACTATAATGGTGAGGGGTTATTGCCACAAGTTTTGCCAACCGTTATTGCAGCTTTAAATAATTCAGGAGTTTCTTCTGAAATAATTGTGGCGGATGATTGTTCAACAGACAAGTCATTGCAATTGCTTCATGAAAAATTTCCTGAAATAAAGATCGTACAAAACAAGGTGAACAGCGGTTTTTCGGTTACTTCCAATAAAGGTATAAACTCAGCGAAGCATGATTGGGTATTGCTGTTGAATAGTGATGTAAAACTGGAACCGGATTACTTTAAATCCCTTTTAAAATATACGGAGCGCAATAATGTATTTGGTGTGATGGGACGTATCATTGGTTGGGAAGACGATAAAATACAGGATGGCGCCAAGTATCCTTTTTTTCATGGTGTGAAGATCAAAACATCTGGTAATTATCTGTTGAAAAATAAAGAAGAAATGACCAATGGTCTATATTCTATGTATCTCTCCGGCGCCAATGCGTTCATGAATAAAAACTATTTTCTGGCAATCGGCGGTTTTAACGAGTTGTTTTCTCCTTTCTATGTCGAAGATTTCGAACTGTCACTCCGGGCCTGGCGACTGGGCTACACCTGTTATTACGACCACAATGCTATCTGCCGTCATAAAACATCAGCTACCATTGTAAGCGGTAATAAAAAAGAGAGTATTAAAAAAATTTACAATCGTAATAAAATGTACCTGCATGCGATACATTT
>JAKFEJ010000098.1:0-3063 GCA_036675745.1 Chitinophagaceae bacterium
TATTTCTTTTGTAAAGTCGATCATAGTCAATAGTCAATAGTCAATAGTCAATAGTCAATAGTCAATAGTCAATAGTCAATAGTCAATAGTCAATAGTCAATAGTCAATAGTCAATAGTCAATACATTTGTGAACCGGTAAAGATACATTTATGAGGGCAGTCATTCAAAGAGTTTCAAAAGCAAGTGTTACTATTAATGGAAGAGTTTATTCGCAGATCAACCGGGGGCTGCTTGTTTTTTTGGGCATTGAAGATGATGATACGGCAGAAGATATTGAATGGCTTAGTAGCAAAATTGTTAATCTCAGGATTTTTAATGATGAAAATGGTGTGATGAATGTTTCAATAAAAGATATGGATGGAGAAATTTTATTGGTCAGCCAGTTTACCTTGCATGCTTCTACTAAAAAAGGCAACCGGCCTTCGTATATCAAAGCCAGCAAACCTGAAATTGCTATTCCGATGTATGAG
Organism: Chitinophagaceae bacterium; assembly: GCA_036675745.1. Classification (GTDB taxonomy): domain Bacteria; phylum Bacteroidota; class Bacteroidia; order Chitinophagales; family Chitinophagaceae; genus Terrimonas_B. The sequence continues at coordinate 472 of JAKFEJ010000098.1, forward strand.
AAAATGATCAACTATCTTTCAGCAGATCTTGGAAAAACTATTAAAACCGGTGAATTTGGAGCTGATATGAAAGTGGAGCTGTTAAATGATGGACCGGTAACAATTGTAGTAGATACTAAGAACAGGGAATAATCACCTTACAGGAAGTTTCTAAACGCCCCTTTAGGGGATGGGGTTTACTCTACTCCTATCTTTTCCGAATATGTTTTCCCATCAATTAACTGTACCCGTATAAAAAAAATCTTTTCTTTCACGGTGATCCGAAAACTATAGCTGGCTGTATTTACATCTTTTTGTTCTACAATCCTGTGCCCATCCGATGTCCATACAATAATGCTTTTAATATCTTTTGTGCTTTTAATAGTAACCTGTTTACCCGAAGTTTGTATGCGGTATGGCTTACTGATTTTTTCAGTTTCTTTAACAGGAGCAGAAGTGTCGGCAGGTTGCGCCTGCGTAAGGATCGATAGACAAGTAATGACAAATAGTGCCACGGTTTGACGGAAGGCCATCATAGTATATTTTTTATCACCTCGCACTGCGATTATTCAAGTGCTGAAAGGCGGTTTACGATAATTGATTTTACTATTTCAAAAGGTATGGATGCGGATAGGGAGGGCTATAACGGCAAGAATCATGCTATATTGCAAAAACTATCAAAAAATATTGTTATGACTATTCAAAACGCACAGCAGCAGGTAGACCAATGGATAAAAACAATAGGCGTACGATATTTCAGTGAGCTAACGAATATGGTGATACTAACGGAAGAAGTAGGAGAATTGGCAAGACATATAGCCCGTATTTATGGCGACCAGTCTTATAAGAAAGACGACCCAAAGTCTCCCCCACCAGGGGAGATTAGAGGGGGCTGGCTGGCGGATGAAATGGCGGATGTATTATGGGTATTAATTTGCCTGGCCAACCAGACAGGTGTTGATCTGACGGATGCTTTGCAAAAAAATTTTGAAAAGAAAAATATCCGTGATGCAGAACGGCATCAGCAAAATGAGAAATTAAAAGACAATAAGAAGGAATAAAAATTGGCATTATTTTTTTCAAGCTTAGTCATATGCCTGTTAAAACCATCTGGAATAGTATCAAGCATGCTTTTGTGGCATTCTTTGAGCTCAATGTATTAAAACTTAGCGCTGCATTGGCCTATTATACGGTTTTTTCATTGCCAGGTCTTATCATTATTATCGTTTGGGTTAGCGATATTTTTTACGGGCATGAAGCTGTGGAAGGAAACGTATATGGGCAAATAACCAACCTGGTGGGTTCTGATGCGGCTTTACAGATCCAGGAAACCATCCGTAATGCCACCTTATCTTCGGAAGGCAGTTTTGCTACTATCGTTGGCCTGGTTACCTTAATCATTGGCGCTACAAGTGTTTTTGGAGAAATACAGGATTCGATCAACCAGATCTGGCGGCTAAAAGCAAAACCCAAAAAAGGCAGGGGCTGGTTAAGACTTATCATAAACAGGTTTTTGTCTTTTTCTATGATCATCTCGCTTGGGTTTTTGTTATTGGTATCGTTGGTATTAAATGGATTGATGGACGCCATGATAGGTCGATTGACCCAGATCTTTCCGGAAACCCAGGTTATCCTGGCTTACATTGTAAATCTTCTTATCACCTATTTTATGACTTCCTTTTTATTTGGTCTTATTTTTAAAGTATTGCCTGATGCCCGTATAGAATGGAAACATGTAAGGGCGGGAGCTTTTACAACTGCCTTGCTTTTTATGGCCGGAAAATTCCTGATCAGCTATTACCTCGGACATAGCAAGATGTCATCAGCCTATGGTGCTGCCGGATCTATTATCGTTATTTTATTATGGGTATATTATTCGGCCATCATCCTTTATTTTGGTGCGGCTTTTACCCGTGCTTATGCTATTTGCAGCGGGTCACATATTTATCCTAATAGTTATTCGGTATGGATAGAGCAGGTCGAAATAGAAATAAAAAAAGATTTGCAGGAAACGCCGGCCGCTAATATAAATACAAACTCTTAAGGCAATCGGCACCTTGGAGAGGCTAAAGCAAATAGGAAATTGCAAAAAGAAAAACTAATCAGTTTTTATCATTTCTTCCATCGGGTTATCTTTGCCGCCTTATGGCAAACGATTCGAACAAATTCCAGGCGATCATTTCGCATTGTAAAGAATACGGGTTTATTTTTCCCAACAGTGAAATATATGATGGGCTGCAGGCTGTATATGATTACGGTCAATGGGGGAGTGAGCTAAAGAAAAATATCAAAGATTATTGGTGGAAAAGTATGACGCAACTCAATGATAATATCGTGGGTATTGATGCGGCTATTTTCATGCACCCCACTACCTGGAAAGCCTCCGGTCACATTGATAATTTCAACGACCCGATGATTGATAATAAAGACAGTAAAAAACGTTACCGTGTCGATCATCTTATCGAAGCACATGCTGAGTTGATGGAAACAGATGGCCGTCATGATGAAGCAAAAGGAATGCTGGAAGAAATGGAGCGGCTATTAGGCAAAGATGATTTTGAAGGATTGAAAAAACTGATCACTGACCATAATATTAAATGTGCTATCAGTAAT
>JAKFEJ010000355.1:0-3060 GCA_036675745.1 Chitinophagaceae bacterium
GCCAGCGATTTTCCAGGTTTGCCTGCCGGCAGACAGGTATGAATGAAGATGATAGTTTTGTGTTTAGGTAATACAATATCCGGTTTGCCGGGTAATGTTTTATCCTGAAGTTTGTATCGAAAACCTTGTGCATGTAAAAATTTCCGGACCATATTGCCGGTATCAAAACAATTATAGTTACGGTTTGTTACTATCTTGTTATCTTAATAATCCAGCCCCTGTTCAACCCGGAAATATTTGTAAACATTCAAAATAAAAAAATGCCCGCTACTAAAGCTTATGCAGCGCAAGCCGCCACCACTCCCCTGCAGCCTTTTACCATTGAAAGAAGATTACCCAAACCGCATGATGTACAGATAGAGATACTGTATTGTGGTGTATGCCATAGCGACCTGCATACCGCCCGGAGTGAATGGGGTGGCACTGTTTATCCCTGTGTGCCCGGTCATGAAATAGTGGGCCGGGTAACGGCGGCCGGTGATCATGTAAAAAAATTCAAAGTGGGTGACCTGGCTGGCGTTGGCTGCATGGTAGATAGCTGCCGCGAATGCGATAATTGTAAACAAGGCCTGGAACAATACTGCAGCAATGGTATGGTAGGCACTTACAATGGTGAACAAAAAGATGGCAGCGGCAATACCTATGGCGGTTATAGCAAATCGATTGTGGTGCATGAAGATTTTGTATTGCATATCTCCGATAAGTTGCCGCTGGAAGCGGTGGCGCCCCTGCTTTGTGCCGGTATCACTACCTATTCACCGCTTAGCCATTGGAAAGTAGGCAAAGGGCAAAAAGTGGGCATACTGGGACTGGGTGGCCTTGGCCATATGGGCGTAAAGATTGCGGCTGCCATGGGCGCCGAAGTAACCATGCTCAGCCACTCGCCTTCCAAAGAAAAAGATGCAAAGAAATTAGGAGCACATCATTTTGTACTCACTTCAGATAAAGAACAGGTAAAAAAAGTGAACGGTTATTTTGATTTTATCCTTGACACCGTTTCGGCCGAACATGATTATAATTTTTATCTTGGATTGTTGCGTACCAATGGTGTAATGGTATGTGTGGGTGTGCCCCCAACGCCGGCACAAATACCAGCTATGAACCTGATCTTTGGCCGGAAAAGTTTTGCTGGTTCGTTGATCGGCGGTATTCCCGAAACACAGGAAATGCTTGACTTCTGCGCCAAACATAATATTGTAAGTGATGTAGAGGTGATAGCGATAAAAGATATCAACGAAGCCTATGAAAGAATGCTGAAAGGCGATGTACGCTACCGGTTTGTGATTGATATGTCAACATTGTAAAAAAGCATTGTATTGATTGCCGGTCGCATCCTGCTATAAAATAAAAGCCTGCAAATGCCGGGCAATTTTTTATATGAATTGATAGCGAAAACCAGCGCTGTTTCCACCGGGCTTTCCGGACAAGCGCATCCTTCTTTTTCTTCAGATGGAAAAAAGATCCTGGCCTATGAAGTATATGAAACCGCAGATTATGGATTTGGTGGCATCGTTTCTATCGATTTAGAATTTCGTCACTGATCTGATTTTCCATTTATCCCGGATTTGCGGCAACCTATCTTAAGCTTACGGCATATCCGTATAAATCTTTCAAATCTCCCGCTGTTGCGGGACAGGTTGTGTTATCCGTGCTATACAAAAAAGAGGCCGTCTCAAAAGCCTTGAATACAATAATCGCCGGGAAGGCGGTAAGACGGAATCCCGATGGTTATCGGGATTTGATTTTCAACTTACCATTCCTTATCGCCTTCCCGTCTTACCGGCCTTGCTTCGCCGAAGCGGCTATGCGAAGGCAAGCAGAATTTAATTTTTGAGACAGCCTCTTAGTATAAAATAACAAACGACTATTTTTTAAATCCTCTTTTCATAGAACTGTACCAGATAATTTTTCCGTCTTTTATGCCATTGATATCATGGTAGGTGGCTGAGTCTACTTTCCCGTTTTTATAAGTATCAATTTCCTTGTACCAGGTTACGACATGTCCTTCTTTTTTATCGGCCGCATACATTTTTTGCCAGGCATACATATCAATACTGACGGAGCTCAGGCTATCACGGTAAGTGGTCCACAGTTTCATGAGGCCGGCTTTTGGTAAATGCATGGAACTACCATCGCTTGCATCATAAGAAACCGAATCGCCCATGACATTCATTAATGCATCAATGTTGCCAGCAGACCAGTCCTTATAACTGTTGAGCACCATTTTCAGGTCTGCATCGGATACATCGGTGGTAAAATTGCTGGAATAGGAAGCCTTGTAAGGCAGGTCTACAGCGGGGGCTCCTGCAGTTGCTTCGGTTTTGGTTTCGGTTCCGGCAGTAGCGGCTTTGTCTTTATCGTTGTTACAGGACAGCAAAAAGATCGCGGCGCCAAAACATAAAAAGATCTTTCTCATACTTGATGATTTTGGGGTTAAAAAGATAAGTGAGCAGCTATCAGAAGGCGGGACAAGCGGGAGCGGAGCAAACGGATAGTAAGGGTTTTCTCTTAAGAAAGGTAATTCATTGTTACTAAGAAGAAGAATTAATTTTAGTCACATCCTTACCTGCTTGTTTACTCACCAGGTATGAGGCGTGCTGCAACCTGTGATCAAAATAAAGAAGCGGAGATCACGCAAAACCGGCTATAGTCAAATTTGAGATCCGGCTACGTTCTGCTTTTTGCCGGTGGTTTTTTCTTTAGAACCTGCTCTAACAGTTCTATTATATTTTTCGGTTTTTTTCCAAAAATATCATTGGGCCAATCGGTTTTTGCCAGCCTGTTAAGAATAAGGAACAAAGCGAGTCCCTCTTCCTGTGACCACTGGTTTCGTTTTCTTCTGAAACCACTGACCGCTTTTTCAAAGGGCATATCCGCGCCTTTTGGATCCGTTAACCAGGCAACCGCTGCGTATTGACCCAGCCCTTCCATCGACAGGAAAATATTATCAAGTTCTTTTAAGATGGCTTTTTTACCGGTAAAATATTTTGCCTGTCTTTTCTTTAAAAGAGACAATGCCTTACCCGCCAACACTCTTGCATCTTTTTCGTTGCTGGCAAA
>JAKFEJ010000577.1:0-3045 GCA_036675745.1 Chitinophagaceae bacterium
TGCCTGTATTGTTGTTTATGTTTTGGTAAACCAGGCTTATTTATATGTATTGCCGGTTGAAAAGTTGGCTTCTTCTTCCTTAGTGGCATCCGATGCTATAGCTGTAGCATTGGGAAATACCAGCGGTGCTATTGTTGCAGCCATGATCGTTATCTGCACATTAGGCGCTGTCAATGGAAACCTGATGGCTTCCTGCCGTGTTACGTATGCTATGGGAAACGACAGGATATTCCTGCCGTGGGTCGGTAAAACCCATACCCGATATCATACACCGGGCAATGCTGTTTGGCTGCATGCTGTGTGGACATCGCTATTCATTATCACCGGTTCTTTTGATATGCTGGCCGATATGTTTGTGTTTATTACATGGATCGCTTATTTATTTGGTGCTATTGGTATTTTCCTGTTGCGCAAAAAAATGCCTGATCAGCCACGGCCGTATAAAATATGGGGTTATCCTGTGGTGCCAATTCTCTTTATTGCTTTTTCATCCTTCTATCTTATGTCAACGGTCTGGAATGATATAACCAATTACCTGAACGATAGGCAACCTGTTATTAATTCGGTTTTAGGGATGGTGATAACGGCGGTTGGGATTCCTTTGTATTATTATTTTAAGAGAGGGAGAAGACAAGAAGTGGGTGGTTATCAGAAAATGAAGGGTATAGATTTCAAGTAACGTATCATTTGGCCAATAATAATGAAAATAAAAATGAAAAATAATATTATCGTTCTTTTTTTACTTCTATCATCATCTATCTTTTCGCAAAATCGAATAATATTAGATAGCCTGACTACAGTCTTAGAACAGGTTTTTGACGAGGATCAAAAACTTCGTTATTCATTGGATAGTGTGCAACGGCGGTATGGGAATAGTTCAGCAGAAGTAAATTTATTTTGGCGCCATATAAATAAACAAGATTCTTTAAATAGAAAAATTGTTATTTCTATAATCGATGCCTATGGCTGGTTAAGTGAAAGTGAGACTTCTTTAAAAGCAAACACTTCGTTATTCCTGGTTATACAACATGCGGACGTTGAAACACAGATAAAATATTTACCTGTCTTAAAGAAAGCTATAAAAGAGGGAAACGCACAAAAAGAACATTATGCCTATCTGGTAGACAGGGTAAATATGAAAAAAGGGAAATACCAAATTTATGGTACTCAAATCGGTGGCGATTATAAAGGGAATCTTTGCATTTGGCCGATAGAAGATGAGCTTAATGTAAATAAAAGAAGAAAATTGTTAGGCCTGAACAGTATTGAGGAGTATGCTAAAAATTCCGATGTGCCATATACCCCTCCTGCTATTGACTCTTTGAAAGGGAATGTTATTATAAATGGATACATAAAAGACAGCAATCAACTTGCCTTAGATTCTGTTGAAGTTTACACTACAGCTGGGAAGTTTCTTGCACAAACTGATCGTAATGGAGTATTCCGAATAATTGTAAAGAAATCTATATTAAGTTCGAGATTAATTTTTAAAAAGGATAGGTTTAAGAACGGGGCGTTTGATTTTAAGAAAAGTAATGAAGACGTATTATTTATTGATTTTACACTTTTGGAATAATGCTATAATCGTTTACCCAACTCCTGTAGACACGTCGTGAAGCTATACGAAGCGTCTTCGCTTCGTATAGCTTATTATGTGGCTTACAGCCACGTACGGGAAGAAGATGATCCGATTTCAGCGGGATGTTTTGTGGCCCTACTTGATGCGATTAAGGTTTGTTGTAACATCCGCCGGGGAAAAGTAAATTTGTAAAAACATTCACTATATGGCAAGCGTATTAGAAAAAAAGATGTACAATTACTTTACCCAATTGAATGAAGCAGAAAAGAAATCCGTGATACAGATGCTTAAAACCTTTTTGAAAGGACGGAAAGAAAATCCCGGTCGTATCAGCATAGACCAATACAATAAAGAAATAGATGAAGCGATGGAAGAAGTGAAAAAAGGTGAAGTATATACTCACGAAGAAGTGGTGAAAATGTCAAAAAGCTGGTAATGGCAAAAAGAAAAGTAACCTGGACTAAAAGGGCTACCCGTCAATTTAATGCTGTTATAGAATACATCCGTAAGGGCTCCGATCAGAACGCAGATAAAGTAAAGGAAAAATACTTACTAAGATTAATAAATTAGCTGATGAAAAAATTGTTCATCGAAAAGATCAATACAAGAAAAACAATGACGGCAATTATCTGTATTTCGAGATACTGAAATACCGTATCGTTTATTACGCAGAACCAAAGGAGGTATTTATTATCCGGATTCGGCATACAAGTATGGAGCCTAAATCATATTAAATTTTGTTGCTACCTGCAAGAACAGTTTTGTTTTTAATCAGCATAATTTCTTACATCATCTTCTGTATCATTTTCCCCAGCATCATCAATCCATAATCTGCATCATCATCCCAGGGTTTACCAAAACTGATACGGATACAGTTGCTATAATTACAACTGGCAGAAAATATCTTTCAGGTATCGTGTTTTTACGATAATTAGCACCCTGTTCAGGACAAACCGTCAGATCATATAATCTTTTAGGACTAGTCAGCCTCTGGATTACTGTATAGATACTCCTACTCAAAGCCCACTCAAAGGCATGGATAAAGCGTATACAATGTATGAAAAGGACATTTTGTCTGTATTAGTGATACTCACGTATTGCTTTTCTTATCCGGTTCTATGTTCAATCAGGACAGGTACAATTGAAAACTTTCATTATCAAACAGGATCTACATCATTTTCTGTATCAATTTCCCCAGCATCATCAATCCATAATCCGCATCCTCATCCCAGGGTTTACCAAAACTGATCCGGATGCAGTTGGAATAATTGCAACTGGCGGAAAAGATCTTTCCGGGTGTTACAGATATATGGTGTTTCATGGCTTCATTACGCAACTTAAAACCATTTATTTTTTTATTTAATTGCACCCACAATACAAATCCGCCATGCGGCCGGGATACTTTCGTGTCTTCGGGAAAATATTGTACGATTGCCTGCATATACCGCAGGCATTGGGTATATAAA
>JAKFEJ010000575.1:0-3031 GCA_036675745.1 Chitinophagaceae bacterium
ACTTCGCCTCAAACCAAAGCTGTTTGTTATCATTCCAGTCTCCGTTATAATTTATGAACAATTCTTCTCCTGGTTTGATAAACCTGACTGTTTTAATACTGATCAGTTCATTCTCAAAATCCATTTCATATTCACAATTGGATTTGTAAGAATGATTATATATTGGCACATAACCTAATGCCATACAGCATTGATCTTTTTTCCCACCCCACTCAAAAATATAATCATGCAGTAAAGTTTTATCCAATAGTTTCCTGTCATCACCGGTCATTACGATAACCGGTGATATTTCAACTATTGTTCCTGCTTCAATAGCAGAAGAGGTAAACACGCCACGCCCCATTTTTTGGGCCGGTGCTATAAAAAGGATTGGAAGAATCATTTTTGAAATTCGAAATTTAAAGTACGAGCCACGAAAATCGTGTATTTCTTAACACAGAAGATTCTTTCCTTGTTTGTACTTCTAAATTCATACTTCGTATTTTTGGGCTATGTCATTGGAACTGGAACAACCTTCATTACAAGAACAGTTTGAATCAATCATTCAAACGGAAGACAAATTGCAGATCCGTGATTTTCTGAATCATCAGAATATCAGCGATGTTGTTGATCTCGTCTATGAATTTCCTGACTATGAAAGCCAGATCATTGCCAACATGTCGGTGCATAGAGCCGCCAGTGTTTTTAAAATACTTGAATTCCCTACACAAAAAAGGATTATTCAAACCCTGCCGCCAAATACCATTGCTTCTTTATTAAATGAACTGCCTGCCGATGACCGTACCGATTTCCTGGAAGAGTTACCCGGCAGCGCTGTTCGTGAATTGATCAAATTGCTTGATCCCGAAGAAAGAAAGATCACCCTTTCCTTACTCGGCTATCCTGAAAATAGTATCGGCCGGCTGATGACTCCCGATTATGTATATGTGTATCCTTACAATACGATCGAGGAAGTTTTCGCTACTATCCGCAAGTACGGTAAGACCAGTGAAACCATCAATGTTATTTATGTGATCAATGAAAAGGGTGAACTGCTGGATGATTTGCGTATCCATGAATTTATTCTCAACCCGCCTGATAAAAAAGTATCTGAATTAATGGATGAAAGAGTTGTTTCCCTTCATGCTTTCGATGACCAGGAGACAGCCAGCGAAGTTTTTAAAATGAATAACCGGGTGGCATTACCCGTTGTCAGTAACAGTAACAAACTTCTCGGAATTGTTACTATAGACGATATATTGTGGGTTGCCGGCGAAGAATTCAGCGAGGATATGCAAAAAATGGGGGGTACATCGGCTTTGGAAGAACCTTATATTGAAATGCCGATCTTTCGCTTGTATAAAAAAAGGGTTATCTGGCTTATCATACTTTTTTTTGGTGAACTAATGACCATTTTTGCGATGCAACAGTTCCAGGATGAAATAGCCAAAGTGGTGATATTAGCTACTTTTATTCCACTCATTATTTCCAGTGGTGGTAATAGCGGATCCCAGGCTTCTACACTTATCATTCAGGCCATGGCATTGGGAGAAGTATCTATTCTTGACTGGTGGCGTATTATGCGAAGGGAAATCTTCTCGGGCCTGATGCTTGGACTTACACTTTGCCTGCTTGGCGTTTCTGTTATATCCACCTGGAATATAATTTCACCAGCTACTTTTGGAGAACATTATCTCCGTATAGCATTTACCGTTGGCCTATCATTAATGGGCATTGTTCTCTGGGGATCACTGATGGGTTCTATGTTGCCGTTGATCCTGAAAAAATTGGGAGCAGACCCGGCTGCCTCATCTACACCTTTTGTGGCAACACTTGTAGATGTTACGGGCTTACTCATTTATTTCTCCGTTGCATTTATGATGCTGAGTGGTTCACTATTATAAAAATTCTGTTATTCAGCAGGAAGCCGCATTTTATTTTACATAAATAAAAAGTCGTATAATTTATAAACAATTGCTGCATGTTTCAGCAACAGAACAATCGTTTGCACAACTTAAATATATCTCTATCTTTACCGCCTAAAATTTTTAATCATTATGTGTGGAATTGTTGGATATACCGGCCCAAGAGAAGCCTACCCTATTATCATTAAAGGATTAAAACGTCTGGAATACCGTGGCTATGATAGTACGGGTGTCGCCTTACAAAACGGTAATGGATTAAACGTATATAAGAAAAAAGGTAAAGTAGCCGAACTGGAAGAAAATATTGTCGGCAAAAATCTTCATGCCAATGCCGGTATCGGCCATACACGCTGGGCCACTCACGGAGAACCCAGTGACCGCAATGCACATCCGCATCAATCTACCAGCGGTAAATTGGCCATGATCCACAATGGCATCATTGAAAATTATGCGCCGCTTAAAAATGAACTGATATCAAAAGGTTATACTTTCAAAAGTGATACTGACACGGAAGTGTTATTGAATTTTATTGAAGAAATTAAAACCAATAATAATTGTTCTTTGGAAGAAGCGGTACGTATAGCATTAAAAAGAGTGGTTGGTGCTTACGTTATTTTATTAATGGACGAAGATGATCCCGAAACGATCATTGCTGCACGAAAAGGCAGCCCCCTTGTAATCGGTATTGGCAAAGGAGAACACTTCCTCGGTTCTGATGCTTCGCCTATGTTAGAATACACCAAAGAAGTTGTGTATGTCAACGATTATGAATTAGCCATCATAAAACCCGATGAACTGATCTTAAAAAACCTGGGTAATGAAAAGATCACACCCTATGTACAGAAACTGGATCTTGAGTTAGCGGCAATTGAAAAAGGTGGTTACGATCATTTCATGCTGAAAGAAATTTTTGAACAACCGCAAACTATTTATGATTGTCTTCGCGGAAGGCTGGATGCCGAAGCCGGAACGATCAAGATGAGTGGCATTGAACAATATGCCGAACAGATCATGAAAGCAAGACGTATTGTGATGATAGCCTGCGGTACCAGTTGGCATGCCGGCCTGGTAGCAGAATATATTTTTGAAGAACTCTGCCGTATCAATGTTGAAGTGGAGTATGCTTC
>JAKFEJ010000378.1:0-3029 GCA_036675745.1 Chitinophagaceae bacterium
TGATATATTGTTTCATGATATTCTCTGCCACATGTGGCTCGAAGATCCACTGTTCCAGCTTTCCATAATATTTACCAATGCGGCGATAAAAATCGAGTGACAAACCCGTGATCGTGTACTTATTGCCGATATCCGTATAACCCAATCCACCTGTAGTAAGCCCTCCCAGGTGCTGACCGGGCTCAATCAGTACTACTTTCTTATTCATTTTCGCAGCGGTGTAAGCTGCTACTACTCCGGCGGCATTACCACCATAAATACAAATGTCTGCTTCAATATCATTTGCCCTTGCCCGTTGTCCGGATACAGATAAGACTACGCATAAGAACACTGTTACCAATCTGAAGTAAATCATAACTTCTTTTGATTTAGAATAAAGCAATATTTATTTTGTTTACATCAGTACCCCGGGTTCTGGTCCAAAGTTGGATGCAGGGCGGTATTGCCATTGAACTCGCGGGGAGGGATCGGCCATAACAAATGTTTTTCGGCCATCGTCAATCCTTCTACTTCCTGGATGACCTGCTGAGCAATGCCTAACCGTTTCAGGTCAAACCAATGCTTGCCTTCTCCTACTGTTTCGTATCCTCTTTCCAGTACTACACGTTTTATAAAAGCATCAGTGTCCGGATAATCTGTTAGTTTGATATCGATAAGCGGATCAGCTGTTGCAGCGGGTTTACCATAAGCCCTGCGGCGAACCATATTCAGTTTTTCAACGGCATCGGCTGTGGGACCATTATTCACTCTTGCTTCTGCTTCTGCATAAAACAAAAGCAGGTCGGCATATCGATAAAGCGGATAGTCATTGTTTCCGGACGGAATCGTCGCCTGCCGGTCACTGAATTTTTTACACAGTACAGTAGAAGGCTTTATATTGATGTTGGAAGCATACCAGGTGAACCCGTAACGCAGATCATTCCTATCCCAATTGCTCAGAAACGGGTTAAGAGAATCACTGTATATCGTAGCGAAACCACCCGGAGGAAAATTAGTGGTCTTGGTAGCATGGAGATAGGCCAGGTATTGGTAGCCCTGACCAGAGACTTTGGATGAATACTTAAAGTAGAAGATCTCTTCTGAGGTGTTGTTGGCATCGCGGCCGAATATTTTTTCAAAATCATCTGCCATGGATACACCGACCAGGGAATACTTGTTTGACTGGATCACCTCCCATGCCGCTTTCCTGGCCAGATCATATTTCTGAAGAGTCAGGAATAATTCAGCCAATACGGTTTTAGCCGCCCATTTGGAAGGGGTTCCTACCAACCTGGGATTGTCAGGTAAATTAGTTTCTGCATATAACAGGTCAGATTCAATTAACTCATAAATTTCCTGTGCACTGCTTTTTTTAAGGTTAACGGAGTCCATATTGTATTCGGTATGCAATGGTACCCCTGCCCAGTTTCTCACCAGGTGAAAGTAATACAGGCCTCTCAGGAATTTGGCTTCGCCGACATAGCGCAGCTTTTCTGCTTCGGTAATATTGGCAAGCGGTGCTTTCTGAATGATGAGATTGGCATTACGAATACCTTTATAAAAATTGTTCCAGGTATCGGTAATACGGCCGATATTGGTACCATCCAGGCCCTGATACGAGTTCATAGGCGAGAAACTGCCTCGCCCGAACATATATTCGGTGTTTATTTCCTGCTGCAGAATATAGAAGCCGCCAAACGTAGATAAATAGCGCACCGTTTCATAAATGGCATTCAAACCTGATTCTATCTCTACCGGTGTTTTATAAAAATTTTCGGCTGCGATCGTCTGGGGACGCTCATCCAGCATTTTTGAACATGAAGCAAGGAACAATAGGCCCAGTGCTGATAATTTGAAAATACTTTTCATATACTATGATTTACTATTATTAGTTTAGAATCCGCAACGGATCCCTACAGTTACTGATTTGCTATTTGGATAAACGGTATAATCTACTCCCTGTACCATGGAGTTGGCCGAACCATAAGCGTTTACTTCAGGATCGTAACCGGAATAATTGGTGATAACAATAAGATTCTGTCCGCTCACATACAATTGAGCCGACTTCAATGCTTTGATTTTCCAATTGCTTACCGGCAATGTATAAGCAAGCCGGATATTCTTGAATTTCAGGTATGAGCCATCTTCTACGAACCTGGTAGAGAAATTAGCGTTGATCTTGTTAGAGGGTTTAGGATATTTAGCATCTTGCTTGTCAGTGGTCCAATGATCGGTATATACTTCTTCAATCTGGTTCAGCCCCCAGCCCATGTCAAGTGTGCTCGCCTTGTTCAGGTTAAAAATATCATTTCCCTGGGATCCCTGAACAAACAATGTCAGCTCAAATCCTTTGTACTTCGTGATAGAATTCAGTCCATAAATAAAATCCGGATTAGGATCTCCGATAATACTTTTGTCCAGCGCATTGATAGCTCCATCGCTATTCTTATCCTCGTATTTTATATAGCCGTTATCAGTATAACCAATTGCTCTATAGCCATAGAATACGTACACGGGTTCGTTTTCCCTGAGCAGGTTTACATAGTCGCTGATATTGCCTGTAAAAATATTACTGCCTACAATATCCTGACCATCATACAGCTTTACAATCTTATTCTGGTTGAAAGATATGTTTGCTCCAATATCCCATTTCCAGTCCCTGTTGTTCACGACAGTTGCGTCAACACCCAATTCAAAACCTTTATTGCTTATCTCACCTACATTTCGCAGAGATGTTTCATAGCCGAAAGAAGTGGGCAATTGCACCTTGTTCAGCAGGTAGTTGGTTTGTTTGTGATAGTAATCTGCTGTGATGCGAATCCTGTCTCTTAGCAACCCGATATCAACACCTATATCCATCTGATCAGTTAGTTCCCATCTCAGTTTACTTGCATAGTCCGCCCTTGGCGCATAGCCGATCAATAATGCATCGCCGAAAATAACGTTGTAAGGCTGTAATATGTTGAGCGATTGATAAGCACTGATAGATGTATTACCTGTACGACCATATGAAGCCCTTAGTTTAAGGTCAGAAACTATTGTTGAGTTGA
>JAKFEJ010000385.1:0-3020 GCA_036675745.1 Chitinophagaceae bacterium
TGGACTGCATAGCCGGAAACTTTGCAGAGCTGGTTAGTAATAATCCCTGGTATGCCGGAGTGATTCGTCGGTAGCGACGAGGCGGCTGAAGGGCATATCGGGGCTGATTTCTTTTCTTAGTTTTTCCCTCAGGCCTTTTATATGCATTGCCAGCATGCCTGCTGGTTTTTTAAGAATTGAAAAACGTTTGGCCCTATCGAGAAAATAAATATAACAATCAGAACGGAACTCTTCCCAATCATATACGTATATTTCCTTTTCCACTTCATTCCAGCATTCATGCAGCCAATATTCGTCGAGCGTTTTATAATACATTTTTAAGTATTGATCAGTACATTGCCTGATGGCTTCTTCCCTGTCAATGACCAGCTTTTTTCCTCCTTTGTGCGCTGTACAATAGTAAGTGTAGGTTTCCTGGTCGACCCAGGCGATATTGGTGGCGGTACAATTCTGGTTGTTCCTGTCCTTGAAAATGATACGCTTGTAATGGCGTGGATTGGGAATAAAATTTTCGGCTACCAGCGTAGCAAGGCCGCAAAAACGATAAATACCCGCAGCGGTGCCCGGTATTCTTAATTTTACAACTGGAGCATTCCCTCTCCTGCAAATGGCTTTTAGTATTTTATCGCCGTGATAAATGACGCCTTGCTGAGTAACATAATAGCCCGGAAAATCCGGCAATTCAACTCTTTCCGGATCGATCCATACATAAGGCTTTTCTTTTTTTGGTTTTGGCGGACCTAAGAGATCGGCATTTTCTGTGGACCCGCTTACAAAACGATTCCAGTTACTGCGGCTTACCCATTGCAGATTGTCCACGGTGCAATTGAGGAGGTCGTGATCTTTGAAAATAACCTTTGGATGATTTTCAGGATTTGGAATAAATGTAAGCGCTACCAGTTTTGCTACCGTAAGGGACATCAATTTTCCTTCGCTGTTCCTGATCCTTACGCGATGAGCACGGCGGCCTTTACCTTCCAATATATTAAGACATCGGTTGCCGGCATACACTTTACCATCGGGTGTGATCCAATGATCTTTATAGCCGGGTATAGGCTGAGCTGATGAATCTATCTCTTCTATACTGGCGCCCGGACCCAAAGAAGGTTTGAAAGATTGTATATAGCCGTTGTATTCTTTATCACTAGCCCAGGCAATGTTGGCAAGGGTGCAATTACGATTGTTCCTGTCTTTGAAAATGATGCGGGTATGAGCGCATGGATTGGGAATGAATAAAGTGGCCATTAATTTAGCGAGGCCAAAGGACTTTGCCCTGCCATTGTTTTTAAGTGTTATACACAATGATTTATTACCTGCATAACCGTGGACATTTATTTGCCTGCCGAAATGATAATAATCACCCTGCGGAGTAATATAATAACCAGTGAAGCCAGGTATCTCTACTGCTGTACTATCGTGAGGAAAAGCAGGTACAGCGAATGAAGGTTTAGGTTTGCGCGGCATTGATTTTATATCCATTGATTTGCCGGGAAAAAGATTATTACGGACAAACTCCCTATCGCTCACCCATTTTATGTTATCCAATACACAATTGTGTTTATTGCCATCTTTGTAAACTACCCGGGTGTAATTACCGGGGTTGGGCAAAAAGGTTTTGGCAAGCAGGGTAGCAACACCCAACTCCCGCCTTGTATATTCATAATACACCTGCATTTTGACAGACAGGCCGGGTTTACAGATAAGTTTTTTTAACCGGCCATTATAATATACCTGTCCCTGTGGGTTAATATAATAACCTGGCCAACCCGGTATTTCCGCAGCTGTACTATCCGGCGGAAGTACAGGAGCCAATGGTGGTTTTGGCTTAAGTGGTTTTGATTTTTTTTCGAGTGATTTGCCAGGAAAGAGATTGTGACGGACAAACTCACGGTTGCTGACCCATTGGATGTTATCCAATACACAGTGATGGTTATTACCATCTTTAAATATTACCCGGGTGTGGTTGTACGGGTTAGGCAAAAAAGTCTCTGCCAGTAATTTAGCAAGGCCCAATTCTTTTGTAACTCCTTTGCTTCTGACCCTGATCTTAACTGATCTACGGGGTTTGCTTATCAATATTTTTAATTGCCCTTTGTACCAGACATTGCCCTGGGAGGAAATGGTATAATCGGGGTAACCGGGTATAGGCAGCTGAACCGACAAGGCAATACGATTTTGGGCCGTTGCCCGGCAATATTTTTTTGCGGTAAGCAACAGCAGGGGTTGATGAAATGAACTGTTTTAAGAAAGGGAATTGACGGGTGTACCCAATGCTAACCTATACAGGGCTTTTAGGCTTTTTGGCAAACTGTGACCGCAGTAAATGAAATCCTTTGTGGATGTAGTGAACTTTCATTAGAAGAAGATTTTACTAATTCGTTTTAGAATTGCTTCAATAAAACCCGAAAAAATCTCACAATTTCTAATTCGTAATAAAGATATAGAAAATAGTTTACATTGTATGGATACAGTCCTACAATATTTTTTCCAGTTTCATTGAATTTTCCTCAATGAATAGCACCCGCAATGAGAAAATATTAAAAAGGTTCGGGAAACATTTAGAAAAAGTCAGAAAAGAGAAGAAACTGAGTTTAAGAAAGCTCGCTGATATAGCAGATGTTGATTTCAGCCAAATACACAGGATAGAGAAAGGAGAAAGTAATCCCTCACTAACAATGATACTTGTATTAGCGGAAGCGCTGGAGGTTCCGGTAGAGTCACTACTATCATTCTAATTTTTCTCCTTCCCTGATGAGTGACTGATACGAAGACCTCCTAAGCCGAGATGTCTCACAGCGTTGGGCTGTGTGAGGCGTGGACCCCGTGTCATTTTATGGATTATTTCTTTGTAGTGCGGCGTGCCACAACTTGTCCCGCCATTGCGGGAGCCCGTATGCACAAGACTATCTGACACCATGCCTGAATATGCGGATGAAGACCCCGGCAAAGAAGTAAAGGAATGTTGCGTGAAGACACGCAACATGGCGCTTACTCATTACGGACACTAACGCAGGCGAAGG
>JAKFEJ010000276.1:0-19389 GCA_036675745.1 Chitinophagaceae bacterium
TAAAGACATTTATAATATAAACAAAGGAAGCCTGAAAGATGGAATAGTAAGTTTTGGTGGGTTTTGTACCGGCGAAGTGATCTCTGCGAAAGGGTTAATATTAACCAACCATCACTGCGGCTTCGATGCTATTCAAAATCACTCAACATTGGATCGTAATTATATAAGAGATGGATTTTGGGCGAAGAATAACGGGGAAGAACTTGCTAATCCGAAGTTGTTTGTAACTTTTATAGTGAGAATAGATGATGTAAGTAAGAAGGTATTGAATGGGGTGACCCCGGCAATGAGTGAAACCGAAAGACAATCTATCATTGATAAAAATAGCAACGAGTTGACAAAGAATGTGAAAAAAGAAAGTTTCCAGTCTTCTTTTATAAAACCGTTTTTTGAAGGCAACCAATACTTTCTTTTTGTAACAGAAACATACAATGATATCCGGCTGGTTGGCGCTCCGCCTTCTTCTATCGGCAATTTTGGAAAGGATACGGACAACTGGATGTGGCCCCGTCATACAGGAGATTTTTCCATGTTTCGCATTTATGCCGGAAAGAATAATAAACCAGCTCCTTATTCCGCGGAGAATGTTCCTTATGTTCCAAAAAAAGCATTGTCCATTTCATTGGATGGTGTAGCAGAAAATGATTTCACCATGGTATTTGGTTTTCCAGGGAAAACAATGCAATACCTGCCTTCAGAAGCGGTAGAACAAATAGTAACAGTGAATGATCCTGCAAAAATCGCCATCCGTGATAAAGCCCTGACGGTGATTGACGGTTTTATGCGTAAAGATGAACAGATAAAGATCCAGTATGCGGCCAAATATGCCAGCATCAGTAATGCCTGGAAAAAATGGCAGGGTGAAATACTGGGATTAACAAGAACCAATGCAGTTGACAAAAAGAAAAAACAAGAAGCAGAATTTCAAAAAAGAGTGAATGCTAACCCGCAATGGAAAACAAACTATGGGTCATTATTAAATGATCTGCAGGCGGCTTATAAAGAACTAAAACCGTACGGACTGGCAAGAGATTATTTTTTAGAGATAAAAAGTAAAATAGAATTGCTAACCATTGCCGCTCAATTAGACTCCCTGGTTAAGGCGTATGAAAAAAATGGAGCTAAAGGGTATGCGGATCAGTTAATGAAAGTAAAAGAAAAACTGGGCGACTTATATAATGAATATAGTTCCGAAGTGGACCGTCGTTTATTTGCTATACTGATGGAAATGTATTTAAAAGATCAGTCTGCGGAATTTGTTTCAATGTATGCCCGCAACCTTCGTAACCCGCAGGATAAGAAAGATGAGGGAATAGCTTTGATGGAAAATCTTTTGTATTCAGAAACCCCATTATCACAAAAGGAAAAATTATTTGCTGATTATCTAAGCAAAGATCCAAAACAGGCTGTTGATCTTATTAAAAGCGATAAAGCTGTCCGGTTGTACCTTGACATGGCGGATACTTATAATAATACTGTTGCCGCTAAACTTAACCCAATACAAAACCGGATCAACCAGTTGCAACGTGATTATATGAAAGCGCAGATGGAAGTAATGAAGGAAAAGAAATTTTATCCTGATGCCAATAGTACGTTGCGGGTGACTTATGGGAAGGTAAAGGGCTACCTGGCAAGGGATGCTGTGAAATTTGGTATACAGTCTTATTTGGATGGGGTGATGGAAAAATATAAGGCTGGCGATTATGAATTTGATGTACCGGAAAAGTTGAGGGAATTATACCAGCAAAAAAATTATGGCCAATATGGTCAGAATGGAAAAATGCCGGTTTGTTTTATTGCCGCCAATCATACAACAGGTGGAAATTCAGGTAGCCCAGCCCTGGATGCCTATGGAAATTTGATCGGTCTCAACTTTGATCGGGTTTGGGAAGGAACCATGAGTGATATCAATTATGATCCATCTATCTGCCGCAATATAATGGTAGACATTCGCTATGTTCTATTTATAGTAGATAAATACGCCGGAGCCGGTCATTTGGTAAAGGAAATGAAGCTTGTACATCCGAAAAGCCCCCGACCCTTGAAGGGAAGTAAATAAGGAAAATTTATAGTACTTAGGCTTTCTAAGCTCTCAAAAGGGTGGAAACAGGCGCAGATCTGTGTTAAGCCCCCTTTAGGGGATTTGGGGGTTTTACCCTATTTTTGCCTCCCTTTTTAAACCCTACATATTAATATGTCAGTTATTCAGAAGATCCAGGAGAAGTATGCAAAATTAATGGCTGTTATTATAGCCATCGCCCTGCTCACTTTCGTTGTTATGCTTGCCTTTGAAAATGGAGGAAGTTTGTTCCAGTCCGGACCATCCACTACGGTTGGTACAATCAATGGAAAAAAGATAAATGCCATTGCTTTTAATAAAACTATTGATCAGCAGGAAGCAAGTATGCAGCAACAGGGCTATCCTTCCGGTGCAGCTACCCGACAAATGGCAATAGAAAATGCGTGGAAACAGGAGCTCGGCCGCATTGTTATGACTTCAGAATTGGATGAGCTGGGTATGCAGATAGGTAAAAAAGAAATGGGTGATATTTTATATGGTGAAAACGCCCCACAGGATCTTAAACAACAGTTCCCCGATCCCCAAACCGGTGTTTATAATGCTCAGCTTGCCAAACAGCAGATTGACCAGATGCTGAAAAGCAAGCAAACGCCACCCGAACAAAAAGAGCAATTTAATAATTATATCAACCAGTTGGAATTTATGCGGATGAATGAAAAATACAATTCATTACTGAGCAACAGTTCTAATTTTCCAAAATGGCTGATTGAAAAACAAAACGCAGATAACAGCCAATTGGCAAGTATTTCTTTGGTTCGTGAATTTTATACCAGTATACCGGACAGCGCTGTTAAGATCAGCGATAAAGAAATAGCGGATTATATCAGTAAACACAAAGAAGAATATAAACAGGAAGAGACACGCAGCATTGCTTATGCTACGTTTAGTGCATTGCCTACCGCGGCAGATACCGCCGCTACCCGGGAAAGAATCCTGGGATTAAAAGCTGAATTGGACAGCACGAAAGATCTTCAGCAGTTTTTAGAAAGCCAGGGGGTAAGAACTTATTATAATGGTTATATCAATGGAAAAAATATCCAGATAGCAGCTAAAGATTCTATTTTCAAAATACCGGTTGGCTCTGTGTATGGACCTTATCTTGATGGCGGTTCTTTTTCATTGGCAAAACTGGTAGGAGTAAGAACACAACCAGACACAGTGAAAGTCCGCCATATCCTTGTCGCTACTACACAGCGTGATCCGCAAAGCGGGCAGACGATACCTGTCAGGGATACAGCATCTGCAAAAAAATTGATCGATAGTATTCAAACGGTTATCCGCAACGGTTCAAATTTTGATAGCGTAGTAGCTAAAGTTTCTGATGATGCCGGAAGTAAGGAAAAGGGTGGTGTATATGAAAATGTAACATCGGGCGGAATGGTTCCGGAGTTCAATGATTTTATTTTTGGCAATAGCCCCGGAACAAAAGGCGTTGTGAAAACGGAATTTGGTTATCACTATATTGAAATCCTTTCGCAAAAAGGAGGATCATCTGCTTACAAAATTGCATACCTGCCTTTGCCTATAGAAGCAAGCCAGGAAACGGATGCCAATGCCAGTAACGAAGCCACTTTGTTTGCCGGCAATAGCCGTAATCAAAAATCATTTGATGCGAATATTGCAAAACTGCAGGCAAAAGGGATCAATAAAGCTTTTGCACCGGACATTACGCCAAATGATTTCCAGGTGCCGGGTGTTGGAACTTCCAGAGCTTTTATAAAAAGCATTTATGAAGCTGACCTGGGAGAAGTGCTGCAGCCGGAAAGAGTAGGTGAAAATTATGTAGTGGCGTTGGTAACGGAGATAAATAAAAAAGGAACACAAAGCGTAGCTAAAGCAAGACCCATGGTAGAGCCTCTGCTGCGTAATCATAAGAAAGCCGAACAAATACAAAAGAAGATCGGATCTGTCACTACATTGGAAGCAGCCGCAGCAGCATTAGGTGGAAAGACGATTGAATCAGTGGATAGCTTGCGTATGTCAGGCTCACAATCTACCATCGTATCGTCTGAACCAAAAGTGATCGGTGCTGCCTTCAATCCCTCCAACAAAGGAAAAGTAGTAACACAAGTAATAGAAGGAACAAGCGGTGTATATATAGTAAAAGTGAATAACGTAACAGCAACAGCGGTCGCCGATGCGAATGTTGCTGAACAAAGAAAAGCACAATATCAGCAGGCTAAGATGAGAGGCGGCTTTCCTCAGCAGGTTCTCATGGATGCAGCAGATATAAAAGACAACAGGAGTAAAATATATTAAAATAGGTGGCAACCAAAACCAACTGCAACGGCCCTGCTTCGGTAGGGCTGTTTTATTTTATACAAGTAAATTAGCCGGTAAGATGGGAAGGCGGTAAGTAGATTTTATTGCAGCCCTTTAAAGGCATTACAGTAAAATACAAATGCAAGAGGCTCTGGCGAAGATGTTTTTCTTTTAAATTATTAATTTCTTTCCGTCTTACCGCCTTACCGGCAAACCAATCTCCAGTCTCTTTGCCGGTTCAAACAACAATGCCTTATTTGTGTTATTATCTTTGTATACTAAAGAAAAGTGCAATATGGCCGAACAATTCATCAATAAAGTGGCAGAAAGCGGAATTATAACGCTGGATCCGGCAACACATATTCCTGTTGGCGGAACAGCGGTTTTTGATATGAAGGATCATTTGTTTATGGGCCTGATATTAAAAGAAAAAGATTTTCGTGAAGCATTGAAGAATTTAGACTGGGAACAATACCGCGATAAAAACGTAGCGCTTACCTGTACAGCCGATGCAATAATTCCTGTTTGGGCGTATATGCTGGTAGCCTCTAACCTGCAACCGGTAGCCAAAGAAATAGTGATGGGCGATGAAAAAGAATTGCATCGCCAGCTTTTCCTGAAAAATATTTCAAAGATCAATATCACTGATTTTACTGATAAAAGAGTAGTGATAAAAGGATGTGGTGAAACGCCGATCGGTGATTTTGTTTATATGGAACTCACTAAAATATTACGACCCGTTGCGAAGAGTATTATGTATGGAGAGCCATGCAGTACGGTGCCGGTGTATAAGAAGAAGAACCCCTAAATCCCCTAAAGGGGACCTAAAACCATCCCCTTTTTCTAAAAGCATAGATCATCCAAACAGGAATGATAAGCATAATGCCAACAGCGATCCAGAAACCATATTCGGTATGTAAATAAGGGATTGTATCAAAGTTCATCCCAAAAATGCCACCGATAACTGTGGCCGGCGCCAACAGGCAGGTAACGATCGCCATTACCTTCATTACCTCATTCAGTTTCAGGTTTACATTGTTGACATACAGATCCTGCATGCTCATCATGATATCACGATAGTTCTCACTCAGGTCAATGGCTTGCACAATATGATCATATACATCTTTGAAATATTTAGTGGTACGGTCATCAAGCAGATCACTTTCACTTCGCAGGATGCCACTTATCAGGTCCCGGACGGGAACAGTATTTCTTTTCAATACGATCAACTCTTTCCGGACCTGGTTGATCCTGGCCAGGGATCGCTTATTACTGTTGCGGATCACTTCTTCTTCCAGCGCCTCAATCCGGTCGCTCAGTTTATCCATTACCTGGTAATAATTATCTACTATAAGGTCAAGCATTGAATAACAAAGATAATCTGCGCTTCTTTGCCGGGCTTTGCTGCTGGCCAGCTTCAGCCGTTCCCGCAGTGGATTAAAAACATCACGGTTGGCATCTTCCTGGAAGCTGATCACAAAATTTTTTCCTAAAACAATGCTTATTTGTTCCTGTTCTACTGTTTGCTTTTCATGATTATAGTACAACATGTTCAGCAGGCAAAACAGCACGCCTTCCACTTCATCCATTTTAGGCCGTTGGTTCACACTGAGAATGTCTTCTACCAGTAACGGGTGAATGCCAAAATGGGCGCATAATGTTTCAACCTCCGCTTTTCTGAGCCCGTCAACATTTATCCAACTGGTACCAGAACTGTTTTTGTAATCAAAACAGTTTTCTACAGTCCGCAATTTTTTTTCTTCCAGCCTTGCAGCATCAAAATTGAATGCATAAACAACCACCTCTTTCGCTTCTTCACGTTGTGGAATGATCGTAGGATTTACCGACAAAATCTCTTTGGTACGCTGTGTACCAAAAAGATTGGGCAGGTACAGGTAGCGCAAATATTTTTCGGGCTTCAACTTTACATTCATAAAAGAAAGGTAATAAAAGATAAGCAAAGAAAAACCGTGCCCGGATAGTATCAAACGAATTCAGACCGTGACAATTGTCTTATTTTTTTGAAACAGATACTTCAAAACAAGGGGATGTCAATAGAGAAGTAAACGTTATTTTTAGGGAAGACATTGAAGAAAGAGAATATGCCTATGCATTTACAAATGAAATCACAGGACAGCAACAGGTTTTTATTTTTCTGGCGATTAGTGAGACAGTCATTTGGAGAAATAAAAAAGCATGATCCTTTGCGGATGGCCGGGGCAACTGCTTTCTTTACTACGTTTGCCCTGCCTCCCATAGTTATCATATTATTTCAATTGTTTAGCCTGTTTTTGAGCAAAAGATTAGTTGGATCAGAATTGATGGAAATATTTTCGGATACACTGGGTAAAGGAAGTGCAGCGCAGATAAGACAGACAACCCGCGGGTTTGGTACACTGGCCCGCAACTGGTATATCGCAACCGGTGGCTTTTTATTTCTTGTATTTGTTGCTACAACTTTATTTTCTGTGATTAAAAACACTCTTAACGAGATCTGGAATATCAGTGTAAAAGACAAACCCGGCATCCTTTTCAACCTTAGGTTGCGGGCAAGATCATTAGGGATCATTCTGGTAGCTGGATTATTATTTCTGGCCGGCATATTCATGGATGGCTTTGAGATACTATGGGGAAACTACCTGGAAAAAATTTGGCCAACGGGTGGTGGATTTTTTAAAGGAGCCTTGAATGAAATTGTAAGTGTTGTTATCGTTACTACCTGGTTCATTGTATTGTTCCGTTATCTCGCCGACGGACGGCCATCGTGGAAAGTAGCTATAGCCGGTGGCTGTTTGACCGGTGTATTATTTTCTGCAGGAAAAGCGCTTCTTTCTTTCATAATGCGGAATAGCAATATCAATACGGTCTATGGAGCATCGGGTTCCATCGTTCTTATATTGCTGTTCGTTTTTTATTCTGCCTTCCTTCTTTATTTTGGTGCAAGTTTTATTAAGGTATATGCGGAAGCGATAAACCAACCGCTCCGGCTGGTAAACAAAGCTTTTCGGTACCAGTTAAGAAGAATGAATGAAGAAGAGTAGCCCCTGAAAAGCAGGCTGAGCTTATTCGTACAGGTCTCCCTGAGATGATAAGATCTCCCTGTACTTATTAAAAACCTTTGTTTTGGAAATAAAGCCAATGAATTTTTTTTCTGTACTCAGTACCGGCAGATACCAACTTTGCGTAATATCAAATTTTTCCATTACCGTATACATATCATCGTTTTCATACAAAATATCTGCTGGTTTTTTCAACAATGATTTTATATAAATCACATCAAACCGGTCAGGACGGAAAAGTTGCTGCTTGATATCGTTTAATTCAATAATACCGGCAAACCGATCCTTTTCATCGTGAACAGCAAAAATATTTTTCTCACTTCGTTTAATCAGTTCTACCAGGTCACGCAGCTTCTTGTCTATGCTGATCGTATCATATTTATCCTGCAGCATTTCACTTAGGCGGATCGATACAAGGATATTTTTTTCTTTTTTATAAGTGAAAACCTGCCCTTCTTTTGCCAGTTGTTTTATTTCCATATAATATGGCTCATAAGTCTTTACTATAAAAAAAGAGATGGATGAAACGATCATCAATGGAATAAATAATTCATAGCCGTTCGTGATCTCTGCTATTAAGAAAATAGCAGAGAGGGGACAATACATTACACCACTCAGCACACCGGCCATCCCAACAAGGCTAAAATTTCCTTCCGGTATTTTCACCCAACCTGTATTATTGACCAGTTTTGAGAAAAAAAAACCAAGATATGCTCCTGTAAAAAGTGAAGGAGCGAAGTTGCCGCCATTTCCGCCGCTGCCAATAGTAATGGAAGCTGCGATAGGTTTTAATAAAATAATGAACCCTGCTACCATTACCAGCGACCAGCTTTCATCCAGCAAAGCGAAAAGACTATTATCATTATTGATCTGTTCCGCCATACCATTGGCAAGCAATTTTACGTTATCGTAACCTTCGCCAAACAAAGGCGGAAAAATAGAATATAACACCATCAATAAAAGGCCGCCAAATGCGGCCTTTTTATAAGGATTAACTCTCCAGTGATGTAATTTTTTTTCACAACGGGTAAATATCCTTGCGTAGTAAAGGGAGATAAAACCGGCTAGTACTCCCAATATAATATAATGCGGAACATTTTTATAATTGAAATGTTCCTGCAAAGCGAAATTGAAAAGCCACGATTCGCCCAGGATAATTTTAGAACATAAAGCGCCAACCACGGATGAAATAATCAGTGGAATAAAGTAACTCACCACCGTTTCCGTCAATAATACTTCAATAGCGAAGATGACCCCGGCAATTGGCGCATTGAATACGGCAGCAATACCGGAGGC
This sequence comes from Chitinophagaceae bacterium, assembly GCA_036675745.1. Taxonomy (GTDB): domain Bacteria; phylum Bacteroidota; class Bacteroidia; order Chitinophagales; family Chitinophagaceae; genus Terrimonas_B. The sequence continues at coordinate 8,698 of JAKFEJ010000276.1, forward strand.
TGCACCGCAGGCAATAAGCAATGTTCTTTCACGATAATTGATATCACTTATACGGGCTATGTTAGATCCAATAGCAGAACCGGTAGCAACAATAGGGGCTTCCAGGCCAACTGAGCCGCCAAGACCGACTGTAAGAGAACTGGTGGCAATATGCAAATAAGTATGACGAAGCGGAATGAAAGATGATTTTCGTGCTATTGCCCGCAAAACCATGGCAATCCCTTTTTCAATGTGACCGCCGAAAAATTTATGTATTACCCATACTGTAAGTATAAGACCAATGATGGGAAATAATAAATATGCGAAATCGCTGACAGGCAAGGTTTTTATCCAATGCTGAATATGGTGTACAATTGTTTTTAGTAAAACAGCCGTAAGCCCCGAAAAAAGCCCCACCAGCATTGCAACTATCATGATGTATTGTACGCGGCTGATCTTTGTGCGCAGGTAGTAAATAATATATTGATACAATTTTTTTAGTAGCCGCATGCAAAAGGTTTATAGGAATAGACAGGTAAAGATAAGGAGGGATTGTTTTTAAGCCGGATTGTTAAAAGGCCGGTGTTTTATTCTTAAATAATAATTTGCATCTTGTGCAAAAATTAGTTCATGCCGGAAAAATCACAAACAATAACCGTTAACGGATCAGATGGCAACACTATCCTTGCAACAGCCTATGGCACACTTGAAGAATTAAATTGGACGATCAAATATGCCGGTGAAAATATTCTCATTGCTTATACTCCTGGAAAGTGGAGCAAACCAGGTGATGAAGTAACTGTACAAACAAAGGACAATGAACTAACTGTAACCAGCAAAATGGTACATGGAGAATCTTTCGATATACTTGGGAAAAATAAAAAACATATTCAGGAGTTTTTAACAACCTTCGAAACGGTAAGAGTTTCTGCAGGTGAAACCCAAATTTCTGAGTGGCAGAAGAAGATCAAACCACTTAAAGAAGAAACAATGCTGTTAGCCGAAGAAGAACAAAAGCAAGCAGCAGAAGTGAACAAGGTAATGAATCTTTCAACGGGTAATATGTATGTTACATATGGCATTATTGTAATTAATGTGATTGTATTTATTGCCATGGTAGTTAGCGGCGTTAGTTTCATGTCACCAACGGGAGAAGATATTGTGAACTGGGGCGGTAACTTTTCGCCATACACGAATTCCGGTGATTGGTGGCGGCTCATCACCTGCGTCTTCGTACATATAGGAATTATCCATCTATTATTCAACATGTATGCGTTGTACACCATTGGCGTTTACCTGGAGCCGATGCTGGGAAAAACCAAATATATAGTCGCTTACTTGTGTACAGGGATATTTGCAAGTTTAGTTAGTTTATGGTGGCATAAAACGCCTGTTGCCAGTGCTGGCGCATCCGGAGCGATATTTGGGATGTTTGGTGTTTTTTTAGCTTTGCTCAGTACCAGTTTAATTCCCAAACAGGTCAGAAAACAGCTATTGCAAAGCATTGGCATTTTTGTCGCCTATAATCTTTTATATGGTATGAAATCCGGTGTGGATAATGCCGCACATATCGGCGGCCTGGTCAGTGGGCTTATCATTGGTTACTTATATTATTTACAACTTCGCAAAAAAGAAGAGAGCGGCAACAATTTTTACCAGCCAGCCATTATAGTAGCAGTTACAATTTTTGCGGCATTTTTTTATTTGAAAAACCAGGGGACGGGAATCAAAAATGATGATACTGAAAAATTTTCAAGAACGATGGAGCATTTTAGTGTTTTGGAAGAAATAGCCCTGGAAGCCATGCAGCCTTCTGATACGACTTCAAAAGAAGTTTATCTAACGCGACTCAGGAAGACGGCGCTTAATGATTGGGTAGATTGTGTAACACTGTTTGAAGAAGCTGAAAAATTTAAACTAAATCCGGCACTGCAGTCACTTCGTGTTAATATGTTACAATATTCTAATCACCGGCTTCAGCAAACCTTGTTGTTTATAAAAGCTGCGGAAGAAGAAACTGAAAAATATAGCACCAGCCTGGACAGCATTCAAAAACAGATCGACCTGGTGATAGAAGAAATACAAAAAAGCAATCCTCCTGTAACTGATCAGCCAGCTTCGCGGGATTTGTAAAATGGGACCACGTTACAATAATTCTTCTGCTCTTTCCAAATCGTCAGGCGTATCAATTGCAACACTTTTAAAATCAACTAAGGCCATCCGGATAGCAACACCATTTTCAAGATAACGTAGTTGTTCCAGCTTTTCTGCCTGCTCCAGTTTTGCTGCAGGCCATTGTGTAAAATTCAAAAGAGTTTCTTTGCGAAAACCATACACACCGACATGCAAAAAATAAGGAACGTCAATAGTAGTATTAGCTGCAAAAGGAATAACGCTCCGGCTGAAATACAGCGCATCATTGTTTTTATTCACCACTACTTTTACACTACTGCTTTTTGCCAATTCATTGCCGTCTTCAATTCTTCTCATCAATGAGCCCACTTGTACAGTTGGATCATCGAATAAACGAACCAATTTTTCCAATGGCTCTTTTTTAATAAAAGGCTCATCGCCCTGTACATTGATAATAACATCCACATTCATTTCAGCAATCGCTTCCGCAATACGGTCGCTGCCACTTTCATGAGTCCGTTTACTCATTACCGCCTTCCCGCCATGCGTTGTTATTTCATTATAAATAATATCGCTGTCTGTAACAACAATTACTTCATCAAACAATTTAGTAGCAACTGTCGTATCATGAGTATGACGGATAACTGTTTTGTCTCCTAATAATTGCATCAACTTAGCGGGAAACCTGGTGGCCGCATAACGGGCCGGTATCATAGCGATGATCTTCATATTGCAAAAATAGTAGCCGTATCAACTCAGCCGTTTAATTTCTGAAAAGGTTTTTTCATCAGGGCCATAAAATCCTCGTCCTTTTCATTGGGATAATAACGGTCAAGGCCATAATGAATATCTTTGGTATCCATCTTCATAAATGTGCCGAGCAAACGATCCCAGAAAGAAAATACGGCGCCGTAGTTGCTGTCAGTATAAGGTTGTTTCCAATGGTGATGTACTTTATGCATATTAGGAGAAACCAGGATAAAACTTAATGCCTGGTCCAGTTTTTTGGGTAAGCTGATATTGGCATGTGTAAAAGCGGTGGATAGTACTACCAAAGTTTGATAGATCATAACACTGTACATCGGCGCACCGGATACGAATATCAGTAAAAGAAAAAAAATCCCCCGTAAGAAACTATCACCGGGATGATGACGCAGTCCCGTAGTTACATCTACATTGTTATCGCTATGATGGATAAGATGGAATCGCCATAGCACCGGCGTTTTGTGCATAACAAGGTGTACGAGCCAACTGCTGAAATCCAAAGCCAATACGCCAATGATGATTGTCATCAAGATATTCGCATTGAACCAGTATACTAATCCAAACCCATTTGCTTCACACCAATCAGAGAGGCCTATGATCAGAATGGCCAGTAAAGTATGAATGATAAGGTGAATAATTGTAAAGCCAAAGTTTACAACAGCATGTTTCAGTTTATTCTTTTTATAGTGCAATGAAACAAGCGGAATGGCACCCTCAATGATCCAGAATATAAGAAGACCGCCGACAAGTATCGCCATTCTTTCTACCGGTCTTTGTTCCAGCGTTGAAAAATAACTGATGATACTATCCCACATATAGAACCAAATTATACAGAAAAGTTACGAAGGAATAATGAAAGCGAATATCAGCTACTTTTCCAGAGAGTTAAGTATCTCTCTTGCCCGTTCTATTTGAGTTTCTACCACCATCAGCTTGATTCCACCAATAGCATTGGAGAGAAAAGGATCAATGGTAACACTGTTTTCATCCTGTAAATAGCAATTGATATATTCTTCTTGTAGTTTTCCCAGCGCAATATGCGCCGGAATATAATTATCGAATGAACAGAGAAGAAGAAATTTCATATGCTTTGAGTAAAAAAGAGGCTGTCTCAAAAATCAAATTCTGCCGGGAAGACGGTAAGGCGGGAATAAATGGTAAGTTGAAAATCAAAACTTACCGTCTTACCGCCTTACCGGCAATTATTGTATTCAAGGCTTTTGAGACGGCCTCCAATTATAAAAATGTATTACTCCCTTTAGGGGCTGGGGGTTTCTTATTGATTCAGCATCAACGGCATTACCAGCATCAGCAGCTCCTCATTTTCATCCTGGTCGGTTGGTTTGATAAGGCCCGCTTTTGTTGGCGTGGATAATTCAAGATTTACTTCGTCTCCATCTGCGGCTGCTAACATTTCTATTAAAAATTTAGCATTGAAGGCAATAACCAGGTCTTCTCCGTTGTACTGGCATTTCATTCTTTCATTTCCTTCAAAACTAAAATCAACGTCCTGTGCCGCTAACTGCAATTCGCTACCACTGATGTTCAGCGCTACCTGGTTGGTGCTTTTATTACTGAATATGCTTACACGGCGTAATGCACTTTGAAAATCACTTTTATTAACCGTGAGCCTGTAGGGGTTGTCAGTCGGGATCACTACTTTATAATCCGGGAAACGGGCATCGATCAGACGGCAACTCATTTGCGTGGTGCCATGTTTTACAAAAAGGTGATTGCTGTTATAGCTGACTGTCAGCTCATCTTCATTAAAAGGAATAGCCGCTTTTAATAAATTAAGGGGCTTGCGGGGAACGATAAAAGAATCGCTTTTGGGGCAACTCACATCTTTTCTTTTGTAACGAACCAAACGATGTGCATCGGTAGCTACAAACTGCAATCCTTTTTTATCAAGCTCAAAGAATACACCCGTCATTGCAGGCCGCAGATCATCATTGCTGGTAGCGAATAATGTTTTGTTAATAGCGGTTACGAGAGCTGAAGCGGTTAATGTAAAAGAAGTGGTGTCGTCAGCAGCAGGTTCTTTCGGAAAGTTATCAGGATTTTCACCCATTACTTTATACTTACCATTATCACTGGTAATTTCAACACCAAAATTTTTATCAATACTAAAAGTCAGCGGCTGATCAGCGATATTTTTCAAAGAATCCAGTAAGATCTTTCCGGGAATACAGACTTTACCGCTGTCCTTGGCTTCAATATCCAGTTGTATCCGCATCACCGTTTCCAGGTCGGTAGCTACTACGGTCAGTTTGTTCTTTTCTACTTCAAACAAAAAATCTTCAAGAATAGGCAGTACCGTATTGGCGTTAATAACACCGGCAATATGCTGCAATTGCTTCAACAAAGAGGAAGACGATACAATAAACTTCATAATAAAAATTGAATGGGGCGAAACTACTGATTTTTGGTTTACTGTCAACAAAATCAAAGCATATTACTGCATTCCTGTTTCTTGTGGCCACCCCTTCTTTTACTATCTTGCTTTGCCAGGATCCCGGGAAGGAGCTAAATTTCCTTTTAGCTTCCCCGGCAAATAATATTTACCAATGATTCCGTATAAAAAAAATCTGACCCCTGAGCAGGCCTTGCAAAAACTAAAACATTATTGTGCTTACCAGGAGCGATCCCACAGTGAAGTGAAAGAAAAACTTTACAGCCTGGGAGTCCGGAAAAATGAGCATGACAACATTATAGCTTCTCTTATTGAAGAAGACTATCTGAATGAAGAAAGGTTTGCGATTGCTTTTGCCGGGGGAAAATTCCGCATGAATCAATGGGGGAAAGTAAAAATAAAGTATGAACTGAGGCAAAGACAGGTAAGCGACTATTGTATTAAAAAAGCATTGCAGCAGATAAAAGAAAATGAATATTCAGCGACATTGAAAAAACTGGCAAAAGAAAAACAGGCTTCTTTAAAAAATGAACAGCATTTAATACGGAAAAAGAAAACGATTGACTACCTGTTACAAAAAGGATTTGAGATGGAGTTCGTAAAGGCGGTGTTAGCGGATGAATGAACAATGGGCCCATTTCATACTATTTTTAAAAAAAGAGATTAGAAACCCGTCAACCCAGAACCGGGGCTAATTTTATTATAAAAAGTTTGTGTTATTGACTGGCATTCTATTCTTCGGAAAGCCTTATTCGCTGCCTTTGCATCCCAATAGTTATCGGCATCAGACCCTGAGTGAACCACGGAACCCCCTGGCGGCGTAATAAGATTCCGCACCGTTGTGATATACAAAGACATGATTGTAGCGGCGATCACAAAAAAGTGCACCGCCAAACTCTCTGATAGCAGCAGGTGTTTTTACCCAGCTCGACGTTTTCAAATCGAAATCTCCAAGTTGCTGCAACTCCCGGTATTGCTCTTCCGTTAAAAGCGCAATGCCCATGGCGGCTGCCATATCAATAGCGCTATCTGCTGGTTTATGTTCTTTCCTTGACTCCAGCGCCTCTCCGTCGTAACAAAGACTTCTGCGGCCTTTAGGACTTTCCGCAGAACAATCATAAAAAATGTATTCGCCCGTCTTTTTATCATAACCAACAACATCTGGTTCACCCCCGGTTGTTTCCATATCATCGAGTGACCACAGTTTTTCAGAATTAGCTTCTAACCTTGTCTGTACTTTAACCCATTCAATACCTTTATGGCGTTTCATATTCTTCTCGAAACGAACTTTCAATACGCTGAGTAATTCATAACGTTGTTCCGGTGACAATTTCTTTTTATTGCTATTCATTTTTATATATGTTGATAAGGGACATGCAACCTACTTGTCCCAAATTTCGGTATAACTTTTTTCAAGAGCATCCTCAAGATTGTGTCCACCGAATTTTATAAAGGCGTCCCTTGTAGATAATTCGTCAACCGGATAAGTGTCGGCGAATTTGTAACTTGACAAACGAGGAGGTTTCATTTGTGGGTAAAACCAAAACCTCATTTGGCTTTTAGAACATACTTCAATTGCGAGGTCGTCAGGGATTTCCTCGTCAAGGGTATTTCTGTCTTGAACTTTTACAATTTGATCTAAGCTCATATAATTGTCAAAATATTTTTGCCACTTATTTTGATTAAGCACTTGCTCGAGCAGGTCTTTCTCGCTGCGAAAAATAGATGTCAATTCCCAAAACTTCATTGTCTATTTTGTTTGTCCGGTTATTAAAACTAATCATCTAATCCCTTTCCATTGAGAATTTGCTTTATAGATTTTTCAATCCTTGTCTCACGGGTCTTGGACAGTTTGGGTTGAGAAAAATAAAAAATGTATGCTCTTTGCCGTCCCGGTGTCAATGCATCAAAAGCAGTTTTCAATGCAGGTACCTTATTTAACTTCTTTTGAAACTCTTCAGGAATTTTGTATTCTGAAGTCTTTTTCAACTTCACTTTCAAACCGGCCTTTTCCACTTCAATGGCTTCATAGATATAGGCTTTCAGTCCCGATAACATATCGGGATTAGCTATTTCCCGAACATTGGTGAACCTGATTTGGCGGGCCGCCTGCACATTTTCTGTTTGCTGGATCAGGATACCATCAGGATCATTTAACAAGGCACCTTTGAAAAACAGAACAGCACAGTATTCTTTAAATCCATGTATTAAAACTATGTTCCTTTTTTCAAAAGTGTAACAAGGGCAACCCCATTTCAATTCTTCGTTCAGCCCACAATCAAGGATGATCTTTCTCAATTTCTCAAATTCTTTCTGCCACTTTGTGTCTTTACTAAAAAACCAGTCAACTTTAGGATTCATCCGGATATAATTTATTTTTTTAATTGTCGGATATAATGCCCATGATATTCATTTTCGATTTGTGATTTTGAATCAGGGGCATTTCATGTTATCTATTCTGATTAACTAAAATGATCTTTCTATCCACAGGTCGGAAATACCACGATACTATCGTTAGGGCCAGGAGTAATGCCGGTCCAAAGAGATCTTTGGCTTCACTTCCACTGAACAAATGAGAAATGACAGCACCCGACATGGCAAAGAAAAAGCCTGCATAAGCCCATTCCTTTACTAAGGGAAATTTATGAATAAGCACGGTAACAACTCCTAAAATTTTCCAAACACCGAGTATAGTTAGAAAATAGGCAGGATAACCCAGGTGTGTCATCAAATCTACTTCGTCTTCCGTTTTTAATAACTGTACAATTCCCGTTGATAGCATTCCTAATGAAAGCCAGATAGTAGCAATCCAATAGATGATTTTATTTCTCTTTTTCATAAGGTGTTATTTTAATTTGCTTACGATGTCTTGTATCCGGTTATGTGCCATATTTATGCCCAGAGCAAAAGGCAACTGCAGCATTTGATCCCTGAGTGCAACTGATCTATATACAATATGCATATTGAGTTTGCTGGTCTTGTCAGTGAGTTTTTCAAATTCCAGGAACTCAAGCTGGACACCAAAAGGCGTATTCTCCATTTCAAATGTCCGGGTGATTTTCCGGTTCGGGATAAACTCATGAATTACTCCATTGAACCCGTGTTTGTTTCCTTTAGGATCGGTTGTTTCAAATTGATAACCTCCATGCTTTTTATTTTCCAGCTTCAGCACTTTCGTTCCCATCCATTGCTCAACAATTTCGGGCTCTGCATACGCTTTAAAAAGTAATTCCAACGGCAAATCAAATTCCCTTGTTATTACTAATTCCTGTTTGCCGTCTTCGGCATTGATTTTTGTTTTCCGTTCCATGGTATTCTATTTTTTGGATTTGTATTTTTTCATGATGGTTTCCAATTTATTAAACCTGTCATCCCACATTTTGCGGAAGGGTTCAATAAAGTCTGCTATTTCTTTCATCTTTTTGGGATTTAAGTGATAGTGAATTTCTCTGCCGTTTTGCTCTTGTTCAAGCAATTCACATTCGGTGAGTATTTGCAGGTGTTTTGAAACGGTCGGTCTTGCTGTGTCAAAATTTGAGGCTATCGCACCTGCTGTCATAGATTGCGAAGCAACCAACAAAAGTATAGCCCTTCTTGTCGGGTCTGCTATGGCTTGGAAAACATCTCTTCTCAGGTTCATTGTGTAGTTATTTGACTACAAATTTACATGAAGTCATTTAACTACGCAAAGTTTTTTTCGATTTTTGAAAAATCAGTGAAGGATTGTCCTACGAAAAGATGTTGACAGGTGTCGTCTGTTGAAATTAGGTTGTAGAAATGAACTATCTGCTGATAGTCCACCGATGACTTTTACAAGTTTCTGTCTACCTTAAAGGTGATAATTCTCATGCCGCCACTTTTTCCTTTCCCCTTACTCTTTACTGCTAAACGAACCTTGAATGTGTCATTGCCTAAAGGAGTTCCCAAAGCAGGTGTTTACAATATACATAGGCCCGCCTGTTATGGGCAGTTTTTTCTTTTTTATTTCAAACTATGTCTTACTTGCCATAAATAATGATATCTGTTCATTTGAGTTCTGAAAGTATCAATTTTTTCTGCTTTAATGTGTTCTTCATTGCTTTTTCCCTTACTATTGGGTCGTCGCTATGTATTAATTCAAAATATTCAGTTGGTACAACTTGCCATGATAATCCATATTTATCTTTACACCATCCACAAGAGCCTTCCTCACCACCATTTTTAGTAAGAGCTTCCCAATAATAATCCGTTTCAGCCTGGTCTTTTGTATTGATAACAAAAGAAACTGCTTCATTAAATTTGAATAGTGGGCCTGCTGCTAATATACTAAACTCCATTCCTGCTATTTCAATTACAGCTGTTTCTATGCCTGCATCATTTCCACTTTCATCACTATCGAACTTGCGAAAATCTTTCAGCTTACCGTCTTTAAAAATGGATAAGTAGTAATCTGCTACAGCTTTGGCCTCTTTCTCTACCCACAAATAGGGTGTAATTTTTTGAGTAATCATATTTTTATTTTTAATGTTTTTACTGGAGTCATTTGCAATTACGATTTGATTGATTGCGTTAGCAGAGTTATCTGGCTGATTTGGATTTGAACAAGAAATTGTCAAACAAAAAACAATCGCTGCAGGAAAAATTAATTTATTCATTTCCTATTTCTTTAAAGTTTTTAATAAGCTTGTCAATTCGTTTAATGTCACAGTGAAACCTTCTTTGAAGCTCATTTCTATCATTTTTTCCAATTCTTCAAGTGATTCAAAGTAAATTGAAATACTAACTTTAGTAATTCCATTTTGTCCACTAAAAGTCAAGTTAACAACAAAAAGCCAAATTGAAACTCGCCGGAACTAAAGTACAGCGATGCAACAGCCGAAGTTTCAACGTCCAGCCCCACTTGCAGCAATACAGTTCATGTTGGGCGGAGTCAGTCGGTTTATTCTTATTGGATTTATGAGTTAAGGAGAATATTTACTCAAATAAGCAATAATAGTATTCAACTGTTCATCTGAGAATTTATAGTTGTGGACACTTGCCAGATTCCCATAGCTCTCTTTAATTTTCAGTGCATATTCGTTTTTTGCTTCTATTAACGAATCTTGTTTAGTTATATATAGTTTTAAGTACGGTGCACCACGTCTTTCAACAATGCCAGCTAGATAGTTGTCTGTCTTCCAAACGGCATGGCAGATTCCGCAAGTATCTTTAAATAATGTCTTCCCCCGAGTGATTAAAATTGTGTCTTCTGCGTTTTGAGTGATTTCCAAAGTGACATTCTTTGTTTTCTGTTCCTCAGGATCGCTACATCTAAGAAAGAAAAAATTTGAACCATAAAAAACGGCAACTGAAAACAATAGATGATGTATACGTCGCATAAAAATCTCAATTAAGAAACTATATCGAAAGATTACGCCCAACGT
>JAKFEJ010000502.1:0-2999 GCA_036675745.1 Chitinophagaceae bacterium
TTGTGGAGATTGAAGCTGATGAAAGGAAATATTCTTTTCGGGTAAAAATGGAAAAAGATTTGTGTAATGGAATTGTTCTTGTATCTGCCGGATTAAGAGGGATGGATGCAATGAGTTGGGGAAACTGGGTGAAGATTAATTTGAAAATTTAAAAATGGGTGATGTGTAACAGTGCTAATGACTTAATGAGTTAATAATTCATTGAATATTGAATATTGATCATTGAAAATTGAATATTGAACATTTCTTTTATTTCAAGTTCTGGAAAATGTTCAATGCTCAACGCTCAATTTTCAATGCTCACAAATTAAAGCCTATGACCATCATGCAACATATCTGGATTGTGCTCGGTGTATTGTTCGTACTGCTGAATATAGCAGCCGGGCTTATCTGGGTAGAGCGAAGACTCTTGGCTTTGTGGCAGGACAGGTTAGGGCCTAATCGTGCAGGGCCATTGGGAATTCTTATTGTATTGGCCGATACGCTAAAATTATTTTTTAAAGAAGACTGGATACCACCCTTTGCTGATAAAAAGGTTTTTATTTTAGCCCCGGCCATTGTAGTAGCCAGTGTGCTGATGAGTTTTGTTATCATCCCTTTTGCTCCCAATATTGTTGTGGCCGATTTGAATATTGGTTTATTATTTTTCCTTGCCATGTCTTCATTAGGTGTATATAGTATTGTACTGGGTGGGTGGGCTTCGAACAATAAGTATTCTTTGCTGGGAGCATTGCGCGGTGCTTCGCAAATGATCGCATACGAAGTGTTCATGGGTTTATCATTGATGGGAGTGGTAATGCTCACCGGTTCTTTCAACCTGGGTGATATTGTAGCAGCACAAAAAAATATGTGGTTTATTGTTACGCAGCCCATTGGCTTTATCATCTTTTTTATTGCGGGAATTGCAGAAACACATCGTCTGCCTTTTGATATTCCCGAAGCGGAAAGTGAATTGATTGCCGGTTATCATGCGGAATATTCGGGTATGAAATTCGGGATGTTTTTTATTGGCGAATACCTGGGCATTACATTGATCTCGGCGATGACGGTGACGATGTTTTTCGGTGGTTGGCTGGGGCCATCTTTTTTACCGCCATGGGCCTGGTTCTTCCTGAAGACATTTGCATTCATTGGATTGTTCATATTGTTGCGGGCATCGCTTCCCCGGCCACGTTATGATCAACTGATGGAGTATGGTTGGAAATGGTTGTTACCACTGGTGTTATTGAATTTATTGGTAACAGGTGCAGTGGCATTGTGGTTGAGGGGAATGTGAAATGTGGAAATATGCAAATGTGGAAATGGGCCGATGTGTTAATGAAAATAAGAAAGTGAATATGAAATGATAATGTTGGCAGGTTATTAATTGGAACAGATTGATGATTCAGGTTTCAGATAAAATATTGTTGAAATGAGAAAATGGTTCATTCATCATTTAAAAAATAATTCTCCTGGAGTTGTTGCAAAAACCTCTCGTTAGGAGATGGGAGTAAACTATGCTCAGTCATGTGCGAACAATGTGGTTGGTTTTTTTACACCTGTTTCGTAAAAAAGCAACCATTGAATACCCGGAAGAAAAAGTGAAGCTGCATCCCCGTTACAAAGGGCGGATCGTTTTGACGAAAGACCCGGACGGAGGTGAACGCTGTGTAGGTTGCTATTTGTGTGCAGTTGCCTGCCCGGTCGATTGCATTGCATTGCAGGCCACAGAAGATGAGAACGGGCGACGATACCCGGAATTTTTCCGTATCAATTTCTCCCGATGCATTTTTTGCGGGTATTGCGAAGAAGCATGCCCTACTTATGCCATTCAGTTGATCCCTGATTTTGAAATGGCCGAATACAACCGCCAAAACCTGGTGTTTGAAAAAGAAGACCTGTTGATTGACAGCCAGGGGAAATATCCGGGCTATAATTTTTACAAAGTAGCAGGAATGGATGCGGGTGTGAAAGAAACGGGTGAGGGGGTTAATGAAGAGCCACCGGTGGATATAAAGAGTTTGTTGCCATAAAAACAATGTGCAAATGTGCGAATTTGAAAATTTGAAAATGAATACAATAATTAAATTGAAGGAGGCTTTGCTCACAGTTCGTAGCTCAAAGCCCGGAGCTTGAATTTATAAACTTGTCAACTTTATTCTACATATCATCATTCATTGCGATCATCGCTACTATCATGGTGATAACCCGCTATACACCTATTCATGCTTTGCTATACCTGGTGGTTTCTTTTCTTGCAGTAGCAATGATCTTTTTGTCGTTGGGCGCCCCCTTTGTTTCGGTGCTGGAAGTGATCGTGTACGCAGGAGCCATTATTGTATTATTCATTTTTGTAGTGATGATGCTGAATCTGGGCACTGATACTGCCATGCAGGAAAAGAAATGGCTGCAACCAAAAGTCTGGATAGGCCCGGCGCTGTTAGCACTTGTATTGTTAGTGGAGATGATCATATTGCTAGCCAATGGAAATGATTCTTCCCTTACAATTTCAGTAGTGGATCCCCGGAAAGTGGCTCTTTCACTTTATCGTGAATATATAATTGCTTTAGAATTGGCTGGTTTCCTGTTGATGGCAGGCATTGTAGGAGCGGCACATATTGGTCAGCATAAGAAAAGAACCGTGCATCGGTTTTTGGAAGAGAAGAAAGAGTCGGGAGTTATTAGCCAGGAGCCGGAAGTGGTGAAAGAGGGAAATGTGAAAATGTGAAAATATGCAAATGTGGAAATGCTGCTATTGAGCTTTACGAAATAAAAATACAAAATGCGAAAGTGCGGAATTATTAACTTAAAACTGGGAATGGAGATATGAATTCTTTTAACGCAGATGCAGTTTTAATCGTTGCCGCCATACTTTTTGTACTGGGGCTCATCGGTGTAATGACACGGAAGAATATCATTTTTATATTAATCTCAATAGAAGTGATGCTGAATGCAGCAGGCCTGGCATTTGTAGCGGCGGGATCAAAATGGCAGCAGCCGGATGGACAAGTCATGTTCCT
>JAKFEJ010000083.1:0-2991 GCA_036675745.1 Chitinophagaceae bacterium
GCCGTTGTCGCCGGTGACAACGCCGGTAATAGTGCGCCTGTTCTGTGCAAGCAGCATGATATTGCTGACCAGCATGACAAGGAGCACAAGCAGTAATCGTTTGTTCTTCATTGCAGTTGAGTTTTTAAGTTTAGATAAAATAAGAGAGAGACTTTTGATTATGATGTTTTGAATAATCTAAGAAATACCTGATGAAAAACGTTTCCTCACTTTTTCCTTTTCTACAAGTTTTGGATGTTCTTTCACAATGTTTTCCATCACTAAAGCAGCAGACCCTATCAATTCAGATTGATAGCCTAATGTAGACACTTCAACAACCGTATTTGCTGCTAACCGTGGAATACAGTGTTTAACTAATGCCTGCTGAATAGGCGCCTGTAATATTTTTCCTGCTAATGCTCCCCGGCCACTCAGGATTACTAATTCAGGGTTGACAAGATGAATTAATATTGCCACCCCACGTCCAATATTATAGCCAACATCAGTCAACAACTCTATCGCAAACTGATCGCCTTTAACTGCTGCAGAAATAATCGTCTCGCAATCCTGTTCAAAATGCCCTGAAGGAAATGTTTTTCCAATTCCTGATAAACGGCCTTCTTTTAATCCCTGCGCAGCTTTTTCAATAATGACTAATAATGATGTTTCCGTTTCCATGCACCCGGTCTTTCCACAGGCACATAATTTATTATTGTTGAATAGTGGAATATGACTAAACTCACCGGCAAATCCATTGTGCCCACGAAACAATTCCCCATTTAATATCATGCCCAGTCCCACACCCCAACTAATATTGATCACCATTGCATTTTTCTTGTTACGGGCGGCGCCAAATCTAAATTCGGCAAGAGCTATAAGACTTGAATCGTTATCAATATATACTGGCAATCCAAGTTTCTCTGTCAGGTATTGAGTAACCGTTTTTTCCGTTTCTAAGTACGAATAATTGATCCCTTTTTTAAAATCAATAAAGCCGGGCATTCCAATTCCCGCCCCGATAATTTTTTTTCGCTCTACCCCGGACTTTTGGATTACTTCATCCATTTTTTCTGCTAATGAAGCAAGAGCACCGGGGTTTTTCTGCAATGGCAATTCAAACTTTTCAATCTCCGTGACATGTTTATTTTGAATATCCACTATTGAAATTCGGGTGACTAACTGGTCCATTGCAACCGCCAATATATATATGGTGTCTGGCTTGATCGAATACATGACCGGGCGACGTCCTCCGCTGGACGGTGCATAACCCGATTCAGTTACATACCCTTCATCAATGAGCTCATTTAAGATTTTCATAGTAAAAGGAAGGCTTTTACCAATTCTATCACTTATATCTGCACAGGAAAGTTGACCTGAGAAATAAAATTCCCTAAAAATTAACCCCTTGTAAAAGCTTTTCTTTTTCATGTTTGACAGCAAAAAACCGCAAATCTTATTAAATTAATAATCCAAAATACTAAACTTTTTAAAAAAATAACAAAACTTTTTTGAATTTTTATTAACAAGTGAGTTCTTCCAAAGTAAATCCTTGAAGACCATTGTATTTAATTAGAAACCCTTAGTAAAAATTTTGCTTCATCTACTTCAGGTAGTTTGAAGTACATTGAAATAGTATAAGCAAGTAAGATTAAAACTATAAAGAGGATATGCTGTTAAGAATAAAGAACCAAGCGAACCCCGATCCGATGCAAAATGTTGTAATAATTATAAAAAATAATTGAGTGGGTATATGGCAAAGTCTATGCGTCTTTTTATAGCGTACATTGAGCTAAATTGAAATGTGATGAAAATAATGCTTAAACTAAACATGACCATATTTGTTATTAGCTTGGTCAATTTAATTTCATGTGCCCAACCAGCAAAAAAAGATAAAATGACAACTCCTATATCAACAGCTGCCAGGGAAAGTGCAACTACCACACCTGGAGCAACCACAGAAACAGCCACTTTTGCTAATGGATGCTTCTGGTGTACGGAAGCTATTTTTGAACAACTGGATGGCGTAATAAGCGCTGTGTCGGGTTATTCAGGTGGTGAAACAAAGAACCCAACGTATAAAGAAGTATGTACGGGTGAAACCGGCCATGCCGAATGTTTGCAAATAGTATATGACCCGGCAAAGATCAGTTTTGATGAATTACTGGAAGTATTTTGGGAAACACATGATCCTACAACCCTTAACAGACAAGGTGGAGATGTAGGCACGCAATACAGAAGCGGCATATTTTATCACAATGAAGAACAAAAACAGAAGGCCGAAAAATATAAAGCTGAATTAGATAAAAGCGGCGCCTTTGATAATCCTATTGTAACGGAGATAACTGCTTTTTCAAAATTTTACCCGGCCGAAAACTACCACCAGGAATATTTTGAAAACAATGAAAACAACAACCCTTATTGCAAAGTAGTGATACGTCCGAAAGTAGACAAATTCAGAAAAGTATTTAAGGATAAATTAAAAAAATAACCCCGGCAGAGCGCCAGGGTTTGATTGAAAATGATGGTGACTGAAAAATTTGAAACTGTTGCCTCTTTTTATTTTTTAATTGCCTCAAAATTGGCCAAAGAATTAACTTTCTTGCTGGTGGCTGAAAGTACTTCTTATTAAGAATCCATTATTCGGATTTACCAAAGACAAGAAGAGAATATAGACAAAGAAGGATGAATAAGATAATTCTTGCGACAAGAACATCGTAGGTAGAATTCATTTTCATGGGTACTATGTTTAAGGTTTCAGATAAATTCGTCGTTTTCTTCTTTCCGGATTGTCAGCCTGGTTAGTGTTGCTTCAATATTGCTGGTTCAATTTCTTAGTAAAATTAACATCACTCAAAAGCAGGTAAAACAACCAATACTGACAGTGTGAAAGTATAAAGCATTTTTATAAAGTACAAGTCAGGCAAGGGCGTAGAAATGATCAGATTGGATCAACCCTATAAAGATCAATGCATTAAATAAAAAATATTTTTTCGGAAATTACTGATTTTAAGA
>JAKFEJ010000282.1:0-2977 GCA_036675745.1 Chitinophagaceae bacterium
ACAAGACTATCTGACACCATGCCTGAATATGCGGATGAAGACCCCGGCAAAGAAGTAAAGGAATGTTGCGTGAAGACACGCAACATGGCGCTTACTCATTACGGACACTAACGCAGGCGAAGGGCATGCTTTCCATTGAGCAGGAATCAAACTGGTACCACAACTTGCCTGACGTGATCAATACCATCCAATATTATAAAACAGAAACTGCCAAACTAAAAAAGTTGCCATAACAATACGAGAGCATTGCGCACCACTGATTTGCCAGCCATCCGCCTGTTTGCCAAATTAAAAGCAGAAGGCTTACATTTTCGGAATGACATTGTAACCGGGCCCGGTGGTTCTCAAATTTTGCTTATTGACCCTTCCGGTAACTTTATAGAGCTATTCGAGCCAAGGGATGATGGTTTTTTTACTCAAATCGTATTGGTTCAAAAAACTTTTCATTGGTGGCGGCAATTGCATTCCCCATGTAGGAAAGCCAACGAATACGACATCGTACTTTTTTTAGGAATTTTAGAAGGTTTGAACATTTGCTGAATGAATACTTCCAAACAGACAAACCACAGACTATTGGTCTGCTGTCAGTGGCCTCTGTGCCAGCGAACTAATCTGTCGTCCAACCATTTTGGTGATCTGATAAAAAAGGAAACTGAAAAAACAGCCCAGGAATATATACAATCCAACCTCATTGATGTTGCGAAAGAAAGGGTATTTGACCAGAGCAAATCAGTTAGCGAGATCGCCTATGAGTTAGGGTTTAAGTATCCCCAACATTTTACCCGTTTGTTTAAACAACGGGTTACAAACATCATAGATGAAGATTGTTATGTGATTGCTGAATGGTATAAGGAGAGATGGGAAATAGAAACCTTTTTTTAATTTATTAAGCAGCATTTCAATGTCAACCACTTGGTATCAAGAGATGCAAATGGAATTAAAGTAATGAGTATACATGACAATGATTTTGACAATCCTAATCATTATATCTATGAATGCAGGTAGGTCAATATTTATTGGTGCATATGTCGAAACCTGTCGGATCTAACGAAAAAAGAATGCGGCTGAAAATTCAGCTGCATTCTTTTCGCTCCTAAATAAAACGACTACTTCTTAAAGCTTAAAACCGATTGTGAAGCTAAGTATACGATGTTTGTTATTATTATCTTCTCCGCTATCGGACCCTGATTGTAGTTTAGCCAACCCAAAACCATAATTGACTGAAAACAGAACATTGTTCCCTTCAAAACCGGCTGTACCGTTTACTCCGTAGTCGAAACGTTTCAAAATACCCATGCCTGCTCCTTCTTCACCAGCTGTAGTAGGATCATCGTTAGAAAATGTGATCTTATCTTCCCGGTGATAAGCGATACCAAGGGCCTGGTAGTCAAGTTTTCTTTTTCCACCAATACCCATGGCTATATAAGGGCCGGCTCCGGCAAAAAAACGAGAGTCTTTATTGAGAGGGGCTTTGAATACCACGTTAACCGGCAGCTCAATATAATAGGGATTTAGTACAGATTTATAGTAACCATTTGAGCTAGGTTCGCCTGCCTGGGCTTTAGTCCCTTTTCCTGACAACAATAATCCCGGCTGAATAGCCAAAAATGAAGTAACAGGAATATCTCCCTGAAGTCCGATATGAAATGAGGGCAGCATTTTAGCTTGATCAATTTCACCGTCATCGGTGACCGAAACATTGGCCAGGTTTAATCCGGCTCTTAAAATAACGGAAGACTCTTGGGAATAGGATGGCAAAACAAATAAGCTGGTCAAAATCAGCAATACGGATAGACGTTTTTTCATAAAATACAATTTAGGAATTTAAGTTTTCTTAAGACGACTGAAGTCGTCCTAGGGTTTAACCAATGAATAATTATAAAACAAAGAAATAGAAAAAATTCTGTTTTATCCACAGTATTAAACCTGGGATAATTGACAGGGTCTTAAAAAGCAATTGTAAAACTTAAACTGTAACCTAATGAAAACAGTTATTTATTACAATTAGCAGGTTATTTGTATAACCTTCATTTATTATTACTAAAATCAATTAAACCATGAAAACGATGATCAAAAAAACAATGCTTCTTTCAATGGCTACCCTTGCTGTAGCTGTGGCTTTTAGCCAGGTTAATCTTGGCGTAAAATCAACTACTGACGCCACTCTTAAGACCGCAGCGAACGCATCGGCTGTATCGAAAACTGTCTCTTCAACTGGTTCTTCAGCGAAAGGCACAGTATCCACTTCTGAAAATACGGTAAAAGAATCAAAAACAAAAGTATCACAAACCGTAAAGGAGAAAAAAGACCAGGCTGTAACAGACGGGAAGGATCTGAAAGAAAACGTAAAAAACAATGCCGACATAAAAACGGATGTATCAGCTGAAGTGCAGGGCAATGCGACAAGTTCTACTTCGTCTGGCAATGATCAAAATGTCAATAGCAGCAGTTCCGGTACAGTTTCAGGTAGCTCCAAAGTAAAGGCTGAAGTTGACGGCAAACCTGTTATCGAAAAAGCTGAGACTTCATCTGAAAAAGTAGTTGCCAATACGCAGAAGAAAACTAAGGCTACTATTAAAAAAACGCATGAAGTAAAGGCGAAAGGCCAGGCAAAAACAAAGCATGGCGTAAAAGCCGCAAAAAAGGCAGTAAAGGAAAATAAGGGCAATGCGCAGGCTTCATCTGATGTGGAGGTAAAATCAACCACTGAGGTCAAAACTTCTAACGAGTAAAATTGCATAGGACCGCACCTTATCTGAATTATCAGAGGCATTTGATCATAATGCCTCTGTTTTGTTTTGCTATATGAATGAGATTCTGCAGCTAAACATTAATTTTTTTACAATCACATACCTGGTCTTTTCTGGCGACTGGGAGGACAAATGTGCCTTGTACCTGGAAACAACCAGATCTGTCGAAGTGGAAAATAAAAGGGGAAAGAAGAAACAATCCCTTTCAAAGAATTCTGATTATTCAT
>JAKFEJ010000595.1:0-2975 GCA_036675745.1 Chitinophagaceae bacterium
TCCAGCACATTACTTTGCAATTGAATAGTACGTTTTACATTTTTCCTTTTTACAGCACCGGTTGTATTAGTATATTCAACTTTTGCCACAGCACTGAGCGGCAATGATTTTACCTGCATGGTATTCATATCAAAAAAGGTGATCCGCATATTCATCAGGTCGGTAATATTATTGCGCAGCAGGTCAATATAACGAACCTGGATCTTATACTCATCTTCTCCATCTTTTATCTTGCTCACTTCTCTGCCGAATACAGCAGCCCTTATTTCCATGCCCAACTGTGCAGTAGTGACGCCTTCCATCATGGCTTTCTCCCTGTCAACATTGATCGTTATTTCAGGATTATTGAGATCTACATCAAGCTGAAGATTCTCTATTCCTTCTATCCGGTTTGTATCTAAATAATTGTACAACTGGGTAGCAACAGCGGCAATATTCTCCAAATTATCACCAGCCACTTCTATATTCACAGGTGGATCGGTGGGCGGCCCGCCATCTTCCTGCGCTACTTCTATACTGGCGCCGGGGATGCCTTTCATCGCTTCCCTGATAGAATCTTTATAAGGCATGCTGCTTTTCCCATGTCTTTTTTCATACTCAACAAAAGAAATTTGTATCCGGCCCAGGTTGGACTGAACACTACGATTATTATCCCTCGGATTATTAGCACTCACCGCTACGTTCGAAATCACACTTTCAACAATACTTCCAGGCGCACCGGGTTTATCGTCTTCCAAAACTTTTAATACTCTTTTTTCCAAAAGTCTTGTAATACTATCCGTATGTTTTACATCTGTACCTACCGGCAGTTTTAAATAGACATAAACGAAGTTTGGATCACCGCTTGGGAAAAAGGTTTGTTTATTTCCTCTCGCCATCAGCATGAGAACCGCCACCACAAACACACCAAATAAAGATACAAATGCCCATACAGGCCTTTTGCCTTTTAATACCCAACGCAATAATTTTTCATAATTGTTCATCAACGCCGGCAATGCCCTTTTCTGGAATGCATGGATCAGGTCATTCAATACATAAGCATTAAACACCATCAGGATCGCCATCAGCAACAGGAAATTAGCCATACCATGCATGCCAGGCAAATGCAGTAAAATACCTGCTATTAAAAAAGTAAGGAACCATTTATTCCTGAATATCGCTTTCTTTGGCTTTTCATATTCTTTTCCTTCCGGCTTCATGAAGCTTACGGCAAATACCGGGTTGAAGATAAAGGCAACGATCAGCGAGGCCGCCAGTGTGAGAATTAAGATCGTCGGCAGGTAGATCATGAATTTTCCAATCAAACCTTTCCAAAACAATAATGGGAAGAATGGCGCCAGCGTAGTTGCTGTTCCTGCCAATACAGGAATGAATACTTCCCCGGCTGCCTCTTTAGCACTTCGCACTATCGGCACTTTACCATTATTATAGATACGATGGGTATTTTCAATGACTACAATAGCATCATCCACGATAATACCCAAACCAAATAATAAGGCAAACAATACAATGAAGTTGAGTGTAACACTTGTTCCGATGATGGCATCAGCTATTGGTAAAAACAGGAAGGCCACAAATACACTCAACGGAACACTCAGCGCCACAAAGAATGCGTTGGTAACACCCATAAAGAACATCAGGATGATCAATACCAGTACAAAACCGATAATGATCGTATTGATCAATTCATTAAAAGACGTTTTTGTTGTTTTACTTTGATCACCGGTGATCACCACTTTAAGATCCCTGGGCAGATCTTCTTTTTGCTGCATGTCTGCCACAGTAGCTTTTATCTTATCTGCAGCTTCAATCAGGTTTTCTCCTGCTCTTTTTACAATATTGAGTGTAACAACATTTTTTCCATCCAACCTGGCGTAACTATCTTTTTCCCTGATAGTATCTTTTATTTCTGCAAAATCTCTTAAGTAAACGGAAGCTCCCTGTGCGCCACTTCTCACCACAATATTTTTCAGATCTTCCGCACTTGAAAACTGACCTTTGATCTTAAGCGTACGGTCCATCGTACCGGTTTCTATTAACCCACCGGTGATATCCATGTTTTCCCTGGCAATAGCATTTTCAATATCTGTAAAACTGATCCTTGATACCGCCATTTTAGAAGGATCTACATTTACCTGTATCTCTCTTTCGGGTGCACCTACGATCTCCGCTCTTGTAATTTCACTGAGTTCTTCAAAACGGTCCTGCATCTTATCCGCATACTCTTTCAGCTTTATACCCTCATAGTCGCCACTTACATTCACAAACATGATGGGCATTTCACTAAAAGCAAATTCCTGTACATCGGGCTCCTGTGTAAGATCGGTAGGCAGATCGGATCTTGCTTTATCAATCGCATCTTTTACTTTTTGCCGGGCCAGGTCCGTTTTTACATCCGTATCAAACTCAACAACAATCAGGCTATAATCCGCCTGCGATGTACTTTGAATTTTAATGACCTTCGCGCCACTGATACCTTTTAATTCTTTTTCAATAGGCCGGGTTACCAGGTTCTCGATGTCTTTTGGAGAATTACCTACATATACCGTGGCTATTGAAATAGTAGGCACAACAATATCCGGGAACTGCTCCTTCGGCATACTATTAAACCTGATCAATCCATAGATGGAGATGATCACGGCGATAATATAGATAGCAGTTTTGTTATCTACTGACCAGCTGGTTGGTTTAAATTCCTTAAACTTTTTTGTAACTCCTTCTATGATTTTCATGTAAGAATAATTTATTCGTCATTTGATTTTGGTACAAGCGACATAACGCTGATCAACTTCGTTGCGACGCTCCATTCATCGTTCTGTAATTCTATTGGGCAACCCACCCCAGTCGTTTATATTTCAATTTTCCTTTAGTTCGCCCCTCCAAGGAGGGAAAGGTTCCTGTATACAGCTCTTCATATTTCAACAATTACAATCCTCATCAACTTTATATCTACCACATCGGCCTCATCCTCCTTC
>JAKFEJ010000603.1:0-19195 GCA_036675745.1 Chitinophagaceae bacterium
AAGCCCCTTTCAGGTAATGTTTCCAGCCAACAGAGATATGTTTGATACCCATTTGGGCTTTATTGGTATAGTCTATTTGCTGTGGGAAAGTAGATACTGATTTCGCAGTCGCCGATGGATGATTACTGAATTTACCGTTGCTGTAATAGGCAAGCCAGACATACATACCATCTTTTTGGGCAAAATTAAAATGACCGGCTACGGTTTGCCCAATAGCCCAGTAGCGTTGCTCATTTTTAAAACTTCGGAGTACGCTGACATCAGTGGCAAGGCTAAATTGTGCCTTTTGAGAAAAGACAGGAACAAAGAAAAGAATGCAAAAAATTAGTATGAAGGTTTGTTTTTTCAAACCTCTGTCCCCTAAAAGGGAACTTAGATTAACAATGTCTGCCCAGACAAAAAATGCCCTCATTTTAAATCTTTACTCCTTTCAAATTGTAACTGGTTTTAAACAAAGGAAACAACGACCTAAGTTCCCTTTTAGGGGACAGGGGCCTTATTTCATCAACTTCAACTCCTTAATAATATTTGCTGCACCACCTAATTTATCAATGCACCACAACACATAACGTATATCAACATTGATAGTACGGTTAAGATCTTTATCAAAAGCTAACTTGTGGCTCAGCGCTTCATAGTTACCGTCGAAAGCAAGGCCTATCAACTCCCCTTTACCATTGAGAACCGGAGAACCGGAATTGCCGCCGGTTATATCATTTGTACTGATAAATCCAACTACCAGGTCTTTCCGTTGCTTGTCAGCATATTGACCAAAATCCTTTTTCTTTAAAAGTTCAATTTGTTTGGCAGGCAGGTCAAATTCATAATCGCCGGCCTTATATTTTTCAAGTATACCTTTTGATGTAGTAACATAATCGTAGAAAACAGCATCCCGTGGACGATAAGATTTTACAGCACCATAACTAACCCGCATGGTGAACGTTGCATCGGGATACATCATCTTTGCTTTAGCAGGATCCATTTCCATAATGCCTTTCAGGTACAATCTTCCCAACTCATTATTCTTTGTTGTGAATTGCTGGAAATATGAATAATATTTGCTGTTATAATTATCATAGAATGCGCTGGCATGGGCGAAAGCCATATCTCCCTGCAATACATTAGCATTCGGATTGGCTACAAAAGCATTCCATTTTGCGTCGTCAAAGATCATGGTCTTGCTGAAAATAGCTGCAGCATATTTTTTATAAGTGGCTTCATTGTCCAATGGGCCATACTGATCTTTGAGCGCACCATAAAAACCAACCGGCTGTTGTTCTTTTGGTATATCCTGGTAATATAACATAGTGACCCCGGCTACAATATTTTCATCTGATTTTTTATTTTCTTCAGCAAGGAATTCCGTTCTTGATCTGCCGGCAGCATCAATGGCTTTTTGTATATCAGCTTTTGTTGAGCCTGGTTTTACCAGAGCTGCTTCCAATTGTTTTAAGGAAGCTGCAAAACCAATAAGCGGCGAACCAAAAATACCTTCATTGATATAAACCCGGTGTTTCGCATATTTTGTCCATGCATCATAAGCTTTGCTCCAGTCGGTAAAAATATCTTCGTATTCGGGCTTGCCGGCGGCCCAGGCAATGAATTTTTCTTCCGCTGTTTTCTTCTTACCATAGATATCATACTTCAGCAATTGTTTTGTCTCACCATCATAGAATTTCCAGTAGTTGGCAATACTGGCATAAGAAGACGATAGTTGCAATTTAACAGCAGGATCTTTCTTCATTTCCTCAAACATATATTTCAGGCGCAGATCTCTTAACTTAACCAGCGTAGGGTTGTTAATTTCAGTAGCCAACTTAATACCATAAGAACTTTCATAACGGTTTGTGCTACCAGGATATCCCCAGATCATCGCATAATCACCTTCTTTTACTCCTTTTATGGAAACAGGTAAAAACCATTTGGGTTTTAGTGGTTTATTGTTCTCATCATATTTAGCGGGCTTTCCATCAGCGTTTGTATACACACGGAAAACAGAAAAATCACCTGTATGCCTGGGCCATTCCCAGTTGTCAGTATCACCACCAAACTTTCCTACACTTTCAGGAGGAGTACCTACTAAACGAACATCAGTATAGCGTTGATAAACGAAAGCCAAAAATTGGTTTCCTTTGAATAAGGGACTTATCCGTGTTTCAATATGCTGAGCCGGATCACTCATTCTTGCATTAATGGAAGCCAGAACTGAAGCTTGTTTTTTTGCCCTGTCGGCACCACTTAATCCGTTTAGAGAATCCAGCACTTCTTTAGTAATATCATCTATCCGTAATAAAAATTGTACTGATAAAGTAGTTGGAATTTCCTCATTTTTATTTTTTGCATAAAAACCATTTTGCAGGTAATTATTATCTAAGGTGCTGGCTGAAGCAATAGCATCATAACCACAATGGTGATTAGTAAAAATCAACCCCTCAGCGCTTACTATCTCACCCGTGCAGCCGCCACCGAAGATGATGATAGCGTCTTTCAGCGATGCTTTGTTTATGCTGTACAATTGTTCTTTGGTGAGCTTCAATCCTTTTTTTACCATATCGTTATAAACCTGCTGTCCCAATAGCATCGGCAGCCACATGCCTTCATCTGCAAAAGCCCTTAAAACAAGTAAAAAAGATAAAGCAACTGTAATAAAAAACTTCCTCATGATTAAATGATTTTTATAGAAAAACAAACGTACTATAAAATGAAAGGGCCACCAAAAAGATTGGGTGCTGCAAATTTTAGATTTTGCCCCTTAGTGTTTAAGAGTAAAGTTGTACTCATCACGCAGAAACTCCCGTTAGGACCGGGGGTATTATTATTGAGCCGGAGTATTTAATACTTTCCAAAGAAGATCTTTGAGTTCTATCAATCCTTTGTTGGTTAGTGATGAAATGAAAACATGGGGGATATCAGCAGGCAATTCTTTTTTAATGGCAGCGGTCAGCTCTTCATCCAGCATATCACTTTTACTTATGGCGATAACAAACTGTTTATGCAATAACTCCGGGTTGTACTTCTCCAGTTCGTTAACAAGTATCTCAAATTCTTTTTTATGATCATCCGCATCTGCAGGAATTAAAAATAACAAAACAGGATTGCGTTCAATATGGCGTAAGAAACGATGGCCTAATCCTTTTCCTTCGGCGGCTCCTTCAATAATTCCCGGCAGATCAGCGATACAAAAACTTTTTCCTTCGCGGTATTCTACTATACCCAGGTTGGGTGTGATAGTAGTAAAAGCATAATCCGCAATTTTCGGTTTAGCCGCAGTTATCACAGAAAGCAGTGTGGATTTGCCGGCATTGGGAAACCCTACTAAACCTACATCAGCCAATACTTTTAATTCCAAAACTTTCCAGCCTTCTACTCCAGGCAAACCTTTTTGGGCATATTCAGGAGCCTGGTTGGTGGGTGTTGCAAAATGACTATTCCCCAAGCCACCCTTTCCTCCGGGCATCCATACTACTTCTTGTCCATCACTCAATATTTCCACTTCCTGTTCGCCTGTCTCTTCATCTCTGGCAATGGTGCCTAACGGCACTTCAATGATAACATCTTTACCAGATCGTCCTGAACTATTATTGCCACTTCCAATTTCTCCATCTTCCGCCAATACAGTTTTATAATAACGTAAGTGAAGCAAGGTCCAGAGATTACTATTTCCTTTTAAAATTATATGTGCGCCACGTCCGCCATCACCGCCATCGGGGCCGCCCATAGCCGTAAATTTATTACGCATAAAATGCCTGCTGCCTGCGCCGCCGTGGCCGCTTCTGCAGAAAACCCTGATCTGATCAACAAAATTGCTTTTTTCCAAGTGGTCCTTTTTTTGCAACGAAATGCAAATATACCGTGTCATGAACCTTAAATAAGAAGCGATGAAGTTTATTTTCCTTTTACTGGCTTTACCACTGATGAATCAAAAATGCAGTAAAAACAGGGATGCAGTTTCTGACTGCATCCAACAAAAAATTGAACAGATACAAAAAGAGCCTAAATGGAACCCACCCGCTGAAATAAATGAATATAGTTATGAAGGCAAACGGGTATACCTCTTTTCAAGCCCTTGCTGCGATCAGTACAATAATCTATATGACAGCGATTGCAACCTTATCTGTGCGCCTTCAGGTGGTTATACAGGAAAGGGTGACAGAAAGTGCATGGATTTTTTTGAAAAAGCAAAACATGTAAAATTGATTTGGAAGGATCAACGATGAAGAATAAAAAAGGGCTTTGGCGTAAACCAAAACCCCTTATTTCTCTTTTTTTCCCTTCGCTGGCATTATCCAGATCAGGTAATTCGGGTATATTCTCAGATTACTTGAACCACCCCTAAAAGAGATTTGATATAAAAGTTCCCAAAAGCATGCCAATGAAAAGTATTGTGCAAAACTTTCATGTATTAATTTTTAATGTTTTGGGCTCCCGATAGATCGGGATAATTCACCATAAAAATTTTCAAGGTTCCACTAATGGCGGGAGAACGCTATTTTTTTTTCTTTTTTAAAGCACTCAAATCATTTTCTAAATCCTTTAAACCTTGCGCTGCATCAATCTGTCTTTGTTTACTTGAATATTTATCAAATTCTTTTTCAGCTAACTCGTCAGCAATTTTCTTACTTATCCGGCCAGCATCTAACAGTATTTCCCTATGATTAATTGTTAGTATATCGTTTAATTTTTTTATCCAATCGGCCATATACATAGGTCTTTGGGCAAGAGCTTGTGATTCAGCAAACGCTAAATATTGTTCAACTAATAAATTAAGTTCCTTTATTTCGGTTTCCGTTAAATAGTTTTTAGCAATAGTCACATCTCCTTTTCTTATTTTATCTGACTTCCAGGTTGTTAACCCCATATCCTTTTTATTAGCATCGGCCCTTTTATATATTAGTTCGGCAGCAGTATGTTTATGAATTGCCCAATGTAATTTATTTTGAACGGTAGCAAAAAAATCTTGTGTTGTTTTGGAGGCAGAATCGTAATCTATACTGGTTGTATAAATATCTTTCACTCTTTGATAAAATACTTTTTCTGAAGACCGAATATCTCTTATCCGGTCAAGTAGTTCTTGAAAGTAATTCGGTTGGTTGCCAGATTTTAGTTTTTCATCATCAATAACAAATCCCTTAATAAGGTATTCACGCAAACGCTGTGTTGCCCAAATCCTAAACTGTGTTCCCCGATGGCTTTTTACACGATACCCAACAGATATAATAACATCAAGGCTATAGTAAGATGTGGTATAAGATTTACTGTCAGCCGCAGTAGTTCGGTATTTCCGAACAACTGAATCCGCATTCAATTCGCCATCTTTAAAAATCTCTTTTATGTGCTCACTAATCGAAGATTTAGACTTTTGATAAAGTATTCCCATTTGCGCCTGACTTAGCCAAACATCTTCGTTTTCAAGTCGAACCTCTATCTTTGTGTTTCCATCACCAGTCTGATATATAATTATTTCACTTTCCATTAAAATGATTATCAGTTATTGTCGTTCTCTAATATTTTTTTAGACTTATCCCTTCGAGTGAATTTAAAAATATCTTGATTATCAATACTTTCTTTAGTTATATCATACACTACCCAATCGTTCTTATAGTCAATTTTCAGTGTATCGAACAGGGATTTTGTATTAATGTAATAATAAGCACCAGCTTTACTTATCCTAAAAGCACCTTCCTGCTTATTATGGAATATAATAATATATAAGGACTTATCTGTTTCATCTTCCTCATTAATTGCTATCCCTGCACTTTTATCAATTGCTAAAGACATTTTCTTTGCCGCCTCAACAGTGAAGCCGAGTTTACCGCTGCGATGTGCGGTCGCTTTTAGGTTTCTATCCAGTTTTTCTGGATTAAAAAATTTCAGTTTCATAAATCGAATATATGCACTTCTAATAATTTTCAAAAAATAAATATTCTGTTACCATCATTTTATTTATTCCATATCCATTTATCTCAATCTTATCACTTAACTTTCGTTTGACCTAAAAGCAAGAGGCCTTAACGTGGGTTAAAGCCTCTCAAAACTTTTTAAGGTTATTTTGTAATGGAAGAAAGTAGGGGATTGTGTCCAATTATCCAACGGATACACTCCAAAAATGACAATTTCTGAGATTGTCGGCGAATCGGCTAAACGTGCATGGTTCGACACAAAAGCCAGAAAAACAAAAACCGAACTAATTCCTGTTAACGTCTTAAAGAAATTTATCGAACCGCCACCAATCGAAATCGAGGGCATCCTAAACGCATTAAGACGTTAGCCTTTCCCAACCACATCTACCAATACATTCTTAGTGTAAAGTGAGATGCGGCCAAACAGGTAAAGACGGGTTACATTAACAATGTGACCTTCTTTAGTTTGCTTATCAAATTCTATTGTGCAAACATTTAAAAAACATATATGCCAGAAAAATTAAAATTCTTTAAGATTTGTAATATTTGCAACAGACGGCCACCGTTTTGCACCGCAGGATATTCATGGCTCATCAAGACAAATGGAAATATTATTACCCATAGACGCTATTTCTCATTTAACTGTCAGAGAACATGGAAGACCTCAAAGCGGATACAACATTCATATAAAAAAGAACTACCCAATTGATGCCCCGTTCCCAATTAAGACTTACAATCCGGGGTTTCTTACTGCTGAACAGGTTGAAGCACTGAAGTTAAATTAGCTTCTGCATCCTCTAACGCTAACTTCATGGCCTTGACAAATTGGTCATGGGTAAGACCGTTTACTAAATCGTAAATCTTTTTTGAAACAGCAAAGGTCGTTGGTGCTGTGCGGGGCGAACCGGTTTTTTAACGCTTCCTTTTTTGCATAGCTGTTTATTATAAACAGTAGAAATTTTTATACCATTTTAGTTTGCATGCCAGTGAGCTTTGCATAGAAAAATATGAGTAAAAAAGGCCGTTTTTTGCGAATGGCCGCTACCTGATGCTGAAAAAATTCCCCAGCTATGTTTATTTCCGGCAGAGATTATTGCGGCACGGATTTTTCAGTATTCAATATGTTACTCCGCAAATCAGAATTATTGATTTGGTATTACAGAGTTCAATTTTTTTAATTTTAAAAGATAAACTATGCTACGTTGGACTGTAATTTTCCTGGTTGTGGCAATAATCGCTGCGATTCTTGGATTTGGTGGTGTTGCTGCCGGGGCAGCTTCCATCGCGAAAATTTTATTTTTCATCTTTCTTGTGTTATTTATTGTATCGCTCTTTTTCGGACGATCCAGGAGCAATATTTAGAACACATAAATAATGCGGAAATATGAAAATAAAAACCGGCAATAAAAGTTGCCGGTTTTTTATATGCAATCCTGGTAAAGGAAAAAATCAATTGAGTTGACGAACTGCGATTTCTTTCAACGTATCTGCGCAAATGCTACTTACTATACCACAAAATTGAATATCCTCTTCTTCAGGATATTTTTCACATTCGCTTGAGCATTGCCTGCAATGCAATAAACAATTTAATACCAGGTCACCCAGGTCACCTGCATTGCTTACCAATCTTGATACTACTGCAAAACAAGCTTTGGCACACGCACTGCATTCTTTTACGAGATTATACCGGGGCGATACACTTGTGGATTCTGCATGAACACTGGCTTCGCAAAGGAGCCAGGTTTTCATACACACTTTGATATATTGATCAGTTGTTTGAATCATTATTTACAGTTTTTTTATTGATGTCCTCTACCTCCTGCATAAACGAGGTAACCTTGGCATCAGCATAGGAACCATAAGCGTCTACCAATGTTCCTTTTAGCCCATCATTAGTTTCAATCACATATAAAATGGTATTATCAGCCGGATCACTGGCACCTTCAAATCGGAAAAAATTAACTACATGTACCTGGCTGGGTTCATAAATCCTCTCACTCTGCAATGAAAGAAGCCCTCTTTCGCCGGCTTTAAAATCCTCCGTATAGCCATCTAATACCAGCTTATTGAGACAGGTTGCCAGGCTCTTCATTTCTTCCGTGGTGGAATTAGTTTGCATATAAAATAGTTTAAGACCCTCTGAAATAATATTTAAAGAATAGTAAAAGCACGGCATAAAATATACCGTGCTTTTAAGTTATGCTGTCTGTCTGTCACGTAATGCTTTAATGCGATCATGTGATTTTTTAAGACTTATTTTTTGATCCATGATCAACTGCCTTACTTCTGAAGGTATCTCTGCATCGCTGGACAAAGCTGAATCGTATGCTTTTTGTGCCGCATCTTCTCCAAACTCACAGGAAGCAAGAATTGCTTTGCGGTCCTTACCACTGAACGTTGCTTTTACATCCATCCATGCTCTGTAAATTTTTCCACTCAGCATAGTTTTACCTGTTGGCTTGTCCCCGGATGCAACTACATATTTAGAGAGATCTGTTACATAACTACGGCTTTCAGCACTCATTTGCCTGAAAAGCGATTTAAGATCAGCATCTTCGGTACCACTTTCTTTTTCTGCTTTATCATAACCTGCTATGCGGTCATTATTAATTGTTATCAGGTCATTAAGCACTTCCGCTGTTTTTTCGTTTACATACATAGTATTAATTTTTATAAGGTTAAATAATGGGATAAGTGTTTCCTATGAGTATTTCATTCTACCCTTTATTACTTTTTTGGCCTTTGCTGTTTTCCATGATGAGTTTTTTGATTATGAGTAATATCATCACCCTTACTATCCTGCTCTTCATTCTTACGACTGTCCAGGTTATCTCTTATTTCTGGTGATGGTTTGTTCTTATTAAATTGAGTATTCTGCTTTCCTGTCTGGCTAACAGTGTTTTTGTTTTTCATAATCCTTTTATAAGTATGGGGTAAAAACCATACCAGTAATTCAATAAAGTCCGTTTCTTACATAGAATTTTTCAGGGTGTACATTAGTATTTTTTCTTCGGTGCTTAGCCCCATTATTTTCTGTTTTGAACGGGGAAAGGAGAAGTATTTTTTTAGTTTATTTTCTTCATACAGCTGAATCAGACCTGGACGAACATAATATTTTTTACATATGCTTCTGGAATTGCCAATTTATTACTCACGGCATCCAGCACTGTGATGATATTCTTCCTGATATCGGAAACATTGTGAGGCTCATCCAAAGAACGAAAGTTTTCCAACGCCTCTAATGACCCGGCCCAGGTGCGAAAATCTTTAGCAGTAAATTCAGCCTGGGTTATTTCCTTTATATAATTATTTACCATACCTGAGTCAATACTCCGTTTCCAGCCATCACCAGTATAATATTGAAAAAGCTCTTTTCCTGGAATATCCCGTCATTGCCTTATGATTCGGGCAAGCCTTTTGTTTTTATACTGATGGAATGTTCAATTCCTTTTTTGCCTGTAAAACAAAATAAGATATCCTCTTTTTTTATTTTTTCGTAAAAGCGGCAGGGCTTTTCCAAATTCTTATAAGCGATGAAACTTGGTTTCACCACGAAGCTTATTCCATTCTGCATGATACCTGTATTGTTTGCGACCATTCAGGTCAAACCCTGTTGCCTGTATATGACCATTTGCATCCGGACATATCCATACATTGCTCCATGACGGGGGTATAGCTAATTTTTTTATTCTCTCTAACTGCGCCTCATTTTTTAATGTCTTTCCTGCAGTTACATAAGTGTATCCCTTGCCTTTTTTTGCCGTGTAATGCCTGGTTTGCTGTCTGAAGCATAAATGAGGCTGGCCTCCTTAGCCGATTGTTTGTGGTCTTTATCAAGGGTCAAAATCTTTTTATGAGAAAGGGAGGTCTTTTTTTCATGCACCTGTATTTCGTACTTATTATTTGAAAACAGGTGCCAGATTTTTTAGTAGCCAATCAAGGTCAAATAAAATTTTTTGAGAATCTTATGTAGAAATAGTTGCCCAGCATTACTCCTGTTACCGGCAAAAAACAGGCTATGAGAAGGGTTGGTATCACATTTGACTGATTAGTAAGAAAGAACTAACGTTATGACTATTGACTCACACCTCAACGAAATAAGAGAAAAAATTTATACCCTGCGTACAGCTATTATGTATAGTATGAGCAATGATGTATGCAAATTGCCTAATAGCATAGTGACGGCTCTGCGAGTAAATGATGAAGGAGAACTCTGGTTTATTTGCCAAAAACCAATTCAGGATGTAATAGAATACGAACAAAGTTTCCCGGTGCGTCTTCATTTTTATCGTAAAGGGATATTCTTTCACCTGGAGGTAAGCGGTAAAGCCAGCATTATGGATGAAGATTATTCGGGTTATTTATCTAATGAAGTTTCATCAAAAGGAAAAGTGTTGCTGATCAGGATGACCATGAACTCAATAGAATATACTGAGCCATACGGGAAAAAAGAACGATCCCGGTTTGAGTTATTCGTTGAAAAAAGATACAAATGGATACTACGTCATATCGCATTGCCGCATCATTCAAAGCCCACCCTTTCCAAAAATGCATTTTAACAGGAATAGCCTTTCGTGATTAAAAGAACGGAAAACTTATGAATAAAAAATTACACCACATCAGTCAGAAAGTAGATGTTATCCGGTTTGGCCTTTTGCGGTATCACTATAAAGAGGAGAGGATAACTATACATGTAAGCGCTAAAATTAATGGAGCTAATTCGCTTGTTTGTAGGCTTACAGGGAATGAGGATTTAAAAAAACTGAGAAATAAAAGAGTAAACCTTATACAAAAAAGCGATGATGATTATTTATACATATCCGGCCAGGTTACAGAAACGACAAGCAGGGATAAAAAAGAAGTTTTCATTTGTATTCTGAAAGCCTGTTGGTTTGTACGAAAATCCAGGGGTAGTTTATCGTGGCTTCAGGAAAAACACATTTACAATGTATTGCCGCTGGACGACCTGGAACTTGCTTCCTGAAAATTTGAAGTTTAATTGTTTTGAAGTTTTTGCTTCGTTCCTTGCAATGAGGGTTTGACGTTTACTCAATTAAAAAAGGCTTTACATACCAGGATAAAGCCGCAAAGGCATGAGTTAAGGAGAAATAAAAAACAGATATCCATTCAATCTAAAGAACCTCAAACATCGAACGTCAAACTTCAAATTCAACGGTCAAAGCTAAAAATAGCAGCATCTTTATTTTTCTTTCCCCAGAAGATCGTTTATGATGTTAGCTGCGATTGCACTGAAGGTAATACCATTACCTCCAAATCCCGAGGCGAAATAAGTATTGGGTCTTTGTGGAATAAATCCAATATATGGCAGACCATCTTTTGTTGAAGCAAAAGTACCCGCCCATTTAAAATCCGTTTTAAATAATATCCCGGGAAAAAGTTTTGCAAAGATTTAAAGCCCGGCTAATCAATAGATCAGGCAAAATCTTAGCCATAAATTTATATAGTAATGGGTAGGGAGAATAATTACCGGAGAACTTATTCGTAGATACCCGATGTGGAAGAAAAAAGGGCTGGCATCATTTTTTCTATATAGGGATAAAATGAATTTATGAAGCTGGTCCTTTTTATAATGGCTATATTGTTAACGGCGGTTTGGATAATTGGTTTTTTTATTTTCAGTGCTGGTACGATTATTCACATTTTTATGATAATAGCCGCACTTTTTTTGATGCAGGCAATTATCATCAAACCCAAAACACAACAAGAACGCTGATCAGATAAAAGAGTAGTTCAATTTTTAGAATCCGTATATTAAGTTCTTTAAAAGTGAAAGAACTTTTTTTTTAGATGTCAATCTCATTAAATATAAAAAACAGATGGGGCTATTTTATTGCATTTTTGCTGCTCCTGATCTCTTATTTTCTTATTTTTTTTATTATTAAAAAACTGGAGAAAGATGCCAGTTCAGTATCCCACTCTTACGCAATCATTAATAATCTTGAATCTATAAAGGCGGAAATAACAGATGCCGAAACAGGGGTCAGGGGATATGTGCTCACCGGGGATGTTGGTTTTTTAAAACCATATAATTCGGGCTCTAAACAGGTTAATTACTTATACGAAGATTTACGGATTCATACAGCAGCGAACGAAAAGTATAAAACAAAAATAGATTCGCTTGGAAAACTTATTGCGATTAAGTTGACAGATCTTTCAAATTTCATTACCAGTTTTCAACGGGAAGGTTCTAAAATTTCTGAAGAAATGATAGCCTCTCATATATCGGATAATAGCGTAATGGAAGGTATAAGAGCGTTGGTGAAGGGTTTAAAAGAAAATGAACAAGCGCTGATGGATGTAAGGAACAGCAAATTGAAAGGTTTTTTTCAAAGCATAGCCATCATGGCTATCATTTCATTGATCATTACAGTAGTTACCATTTTTTATTCATTGATCACGTATAACAGGGAGAACAAGGCAAAAGAAGAAGCAGATCAAAATGCAGAAGCTTACAGGAAGGAATTGGAAGCCCGGGTGAACGAATTAAACAGGGTCAACATAGAGCTTAGTGAATTGAAAAGCATCGAAAAATTCGCAGCCAGTGGCCGTATTGCCCGGACGATTGCCCATGAAGTGAGAAACCCATTAACCAATATTTCGCTGGCATCTGAGCAATTGAAAGAAGCTGGTATTCAAAATGAGGAAACAGATATTTTACTTGGCATGATTGGCCGGAGTGTGACAAGGATTAATCAACTGGTATCAGATTTATTAAATTCAACAAGAATTGAGCAGTTGGAATTTGCGCCGGTTAATATCAAGCAATTGCTGAATGAAGCCCTGGAACTTGCCCAGGACCGGATGGAATTGAACCATATAAAAGTTGAGAAATATTATGATAAAGATCTTTGTGATATACAGGTTGATAAAGAAAAAATGAAACTAGGCTTTTTAAACATCATTGTAAATGCTATTGAGGCGATGAAAAACGATACAGGCGTTCTTGAGATCAAAACTTTCAGACAGGAAAATAAATGTATCATTGAGTTTAAGGATAATGGGTCGGGTATGGATGAGGAAACAATGCAGAAACTTTTTGAGCCTTATTTTACAGGCAAGGTGAAAGGTACCGGACTTGGCTTAACACATACGCAAAACATTATTCTGAATCATAGGGGAAGTATTAATGTGCGTAGCAAAAAGGATCACGGATCAACTTTTATTGTAACGTTAAGCCTGTCCGGTGATAGGCAATAAAAATGGGGAAAATGTTCTACACGAATTTTCTAAATTATTTTTTCGATGGTATTTAGAATAGTATTGCGGCTAAACGGTTTACCTATAAAAAAATCAACTCCTTCCCTATAAGCTCTTTCTCTATCGGCAAAAGTGTCATGGGCAGTTAACATTACGATCTTGGATGAAGGATATTCTCTTTTAAAAAGGCGTATATAGTCCACACCAAAACCATCGGGAAGGTGATTATCAAGAAAAATAACAGGAGGCTCATATTGAGCTAAAGCGATTTCTCCTTCTGCCAGGGTGGTAACGTAAGCAGCTTCGATACTCTTCTGTTTTAGTATTCCCTTTAACAGGTAACAAACATCAACTTCATCGTCAATTATAAGAACTTGCGGCCTTGTTTTTATTCCATCTCCCATTAGTACTAGCGTAGATGCCGGATTAAATATTTCATTGTAACTCATTATCAATTAAAAGCGACAATTTTACTGCCAAATACAAAACCCCATTCTCAATTTGATAAAATAGTTAAGTCCGGCATGATTTTAAACAGGTATAAGATTGTTAAAAATAATTAGCTTAATTTCAATAACTAATCAATTTGGGTTCTATGAGTAAAAAAATCCTCATTATTGATGATGATTTAGATCTATGTACATTACTAGGGAGGTACCTTTCTAAGAATGGTTATGAAGTTGATATGTCTCACTCGGGTGCTAAAGGAATAGCGAAGTTTTCAGAGAAAAAATTTGATGCAGTTATTTGCGATTATCGTTTAGGAGATATGGAGGGAATTAAGGTGCTGACGATTTTGCGTAAAGAAAGCCCGGGAGTGAAAGTAATAATGATCACGGGTTATTCTGATATAAAAACAGCTGTTGAGGTCATTAAGCTTGGAGCTTTTGATTATATAGTAAAGCCATTGATACCGGATGAAGTATTAAGTGTTTTGAATAAAGCCTATCAACAGCCTGTCTCCATCAAATCAGAACCTGCAGAAACAGATACAGGCAAAAGAAAAGGGCCTTCTAAAATGAATTATCAGAATGATGAATTCATGATTGGAAATGCGCCAACTACAAAAGCACTGTATGAACAAATTAATATAGTGGCAGGCACTAATTATAGTGTCATTTTATACGGAGAAAGTGGAACAGGTAAAGAGGTAATTGCTAAAACTATCCATGATTTAAGTAATCGGAAGGGTAAACCGTTTATTGCAATGGACTGCGGTACCTTATCCAAAGAATTGTCCGGGAGTGAATTGTTCGGGCATGTGAAAGGTGCGTTTACCGGTGCTCTGCAAGACAAAGAGGGCCACTTTGAACTGGCAGACGGCGGCACTTTATTCCTTGATGAAGTAGGTAACCTGTCTTTAGATGTACAAGCCACGTTATTACGTGTTATCCAGGAGCGAAAATTTAAAAGAGTGGGCGGCAATAAGGAAACTAATGTTGATGTGAGAATTATTGTTGCTTCCAATGAAAACCTCCAGGAAGCCTACCGTAAAGGAAAATTCCGGGAAGATCTTTATCACAGGTTCAATGAATTTTCTATAAACCTGCCTTCTCTGCGTAGCCGCAGGGAAGATATTTTATCCTTTGCTGATTTCTTCCTGGAAAAAACAAAAAGAGAATTAGAAAAAGAAGTGATTGGGTTTGAAGATAATGTCCTTCAGACATTTTTGCAGTATTCATGGCCTGGCAACCTGAGAGAATTCAGAAACGTAGTACGTCGTGCCGTATTACTGACGCCCGCCAGTGAAAAGATAAACGTTTCATCATTGCCATGGGAAATAACCAATAGCGATTCATTGGCGGCTGATGCAGATACAAAACCTGTAACACCAATATCCATCACCTCTTTACCCAAAAAAGAACTGGACCTTAAGGATGCCGCCAGCAGAGCGGAGTATGAAACTATAATGGCAGTATTACAACAGGTAAATTTTAATAAAAAGAAAGCGGCGGAAGTTCTTAATATTGATCGGAAGACACTTTATAATAAGATCAAGAACTTCCAGGAATAAAGTTTAACGGTTATTGGTTTGATTTGAATAAATAAAAAGGTCACGATAGGATTTAACTTCGTGACCTTTTTTTATTGTGCATTAAATTTTAATGCACTAAAATTTTTCTGCTATATACCGCCTTATTATTCTGATCAACAACTTTTATAAGGTAAAAGCCTTTGCTGGCAGAAGCAGGAAGGCTCAATGTTTTAACCTGGCCTTTGCCTCTTACGGTGGTGATTGTTTGTGTTACCTGCCGGCCCAGCACATCTTTCACTTCTATAGTATAGTTTCCGTCAGACAGGTTGAACTGAAGAGAAAACTTGTTATTGGTAACGGGGTTGGGAAATAATTGAACT
The DNA here is from genome assembly GCA_036675745.1 of Chitinophagaceae bacterium. Taxonomy (GTDB): domain Bacteria; phylum Bacteroidota; class Bacteroidia; order Chitinophagales; family Chitinophagaceae; genus Terrimonas_B. The sequence continues at coordinate 15,474 of JAKFEJ010000603.1, forward strand.
CTGCCGTCATCTGTTTCGTCATAATTTTTTAATAAATCCATTAAAGAAGATGGTTTACGTGTTGACAGCAGGTTGCTATTAGCCAGGTCGGAAGCCCGCCAGATCACGGAAGATTTTACAGGAGTTGCAGCCAAGGTTTTAATATCAACTGTATATATATTGTTGTTATCTACTGCACTGGTGACAAGTATTTGATTGTTATTATCAACTGCGGCGCCATTGATAGTAAATGTTGGGGGCAACCCGGAAACAGCACCCAGGTGCGTAGCTATTTTTGTTTCAATATTTATTTTAAACACATTTGTCCGGTTTGAAAAAACAAATAGGTTTCCGTCATCATCAGCGATCATATCACCCCCAAAACTGCTGCAGGAATTATGAATAGAAATACTTTTGTTTTCAGGGGCGTCCGTTAGTCCTCCTATATCTGTCATAGTAATTTTTTTACCCGTTGTGAAATGTAAAAGGTGATTGCCGTCATTTGTTAAAGCATAACCATTTCCATCAGAGCCTATAGCCATACGGGTGATAATATTGCTTTGATCAGTTGCTTTTGTTTTCAGGGCGCCATTATCAGGGGTGGCTACAAAATACACTTTCATAGTCTTCAGGTCAATATAGCGAAGCTGGTTTATAAACATCGGTGTATAATAAAGCCTGTTGTTTCTTTTATCGTAAGCAATAGCGGCTACACCTGTCCCAAAGGCGGCATTGGCGGTTTTGCCAAACCTGTCATCCGTAAAGGGTTCGTTCAGTTGTTTTTTTGTTGCATCATCATAAGCAAGAGATTTCGCGTCATTGCCGTTTAAAAGAACATCACTGAAGACGCCGGTTTTTAAATCTAATTTTCTCAAAAAACTCCAGTTGGATCCTTCTTTATTAATATCGGTAATGGCATAAGCGAAACGATCCGTTTGGCTGCTTGCTAAGAGAACAGAAAAAATACTGCAGAAAAAAAAGCAATAGCGGGGTAAATTTCTTTTCATAAACAGGAGGTTTAATAGTAAAAAAACTGTGATATTAAGTTACAACTATTCTTTCTGAGTATAAATTTCTTTTTGATAAATGGAAGCGGATGAGGAAAATAAAATAGCAGGGGAGGGAAGGATAACGTATAAAATACTGAGTATTAAATTCGTAAGTTAGTTTGTTAGGTCGTCCCGATTTAGGCAAATACACCAGGTAATACGGTCTTAGTAAGAAAATTAATATTTTTTGCGCTGTTGCCAGGTAGCATAAGAACTGGCTTGTTGTAGTTGGTTGCCAGGTATTTCTCTTAAGGGCTCACTCGGTTTACAATGTTCAAACATTTCTTCAGGAAGTGATTGGTATAATTTTGTTCCTTCAGTTTTCCAGGCTATCATTTCATCACTTACTTGTTTTATTATTTTACCGGGGTTGCCTGCAACTACACTTCGTGGCGGAATCTTTTCTCCTTCTTTTATAAAGGTCATTGCGCCGACGATACATTCATCACCTAATTCTACATTATCCATAACAACGCTATTCATGCCCACCAAACAATTTTTTCCGATAATAGCGCCATGTATAATTGCTCCATGACCGATATGCGCATTTTCTTTCAGTAAGACAGTTACTCCCGGAAACATATGAATGGTGCAATTTTCCTGGACATTACAGCCGTCTTCAATGATGATCTTACCCCAGTCGCCGCGGATAGCTGCTCCCGGTCCTATGTAACATTTTTTTCCAATAAATACATTTCCCGTTACGGCCGCCTGCGGATGGATAAAAGAAGTCTCATGTATAACCGGGGTAAATTCTTTGAACGAATAGATCATGACCATTTTTTTGATACTCAAAAGTCGTGATATTTTTTAAGATGGGTATAGTGACAAAATTGTATTTCGTAATTTGTACGAATGAAATGAGCCATAATCCCGCCTATGGCGGGACGAGCATCCCGATAGCTATCGGGATATACCAACAGCGATGAAAATTTTTATGGCGAATTCCATAGCTTGTCCCGAAGCATTTCGGGATGGCCAACAAACAATAAAAATTAACAATGAAAATCATTGTCGCACCTGATAAATTCAAAGGGAGCCTTACCAGTTTTGAGGTGTGTAATGCTATTAGTACAGGTTTAAAAAGAGCTGGCAGATCAATAGAGGTCGCTGAATTTCCAATGGCTGATGGCGGAGATGGTTTTGCAACTGTAATGAAACATTATCTTAAAACAGATACGGTTTATTGCGATGCGGTTGACCCGTTGGGCAGAAACCTGGCTGTTTCTTATGAATGGAATGCTAGGGAGAGAGTCGCAATTATTGAAATGGCTGTTGCAAGCGGCCTGGTATTATTGAAACAAGACGAATTGGACCCTATACTGGCCTCCACTTTAGGTACAGGGTTGGTTATAAAAAATGCAATTGATAAAGGGGCCAATAAAATAATTCTTGGCTTGGGCGGCAGCGCTACCAATGATGGTGGTACCGGGATCTTATCAGCTCTTGGTTTTCAATTTGTAAATGAGAATGGCGAGATCTTACATGCATCCGGGGAGCACTTGCTGAGTATTAAAAAAATAATCAAGCCATCCTTTATTCCAAATATAAAATTTGAAATAGCTTCTGATGTTCAAAATACTTTATACGGCCCCCAGGGTGCGGCTTATGTTTATGCACCGCAAAAAGGAGCCAGCGAAGAACAGGTAAAATATCTTGATAAAGGCTTAAGAAATTTTGCTGCTGTGATAAAGAAAGAAACGGGAAAGGATATCTCAGCCATTCCCGGTACAGGGGCTGCAGGAGGTATTGCTGCCGGGCTGTTACCCTTTTTTGATGTGGAAATGAAAAAAGGAATTGAGATGATCATTGATGCAAGTAGAATAAAAGCAAGTTTAATGGGTGCCGGTTTATTAATTACCGGCGAAGGCAAAATTGATGAGCAAAGCGGAGAAGGAAAGGTGGTTGGCTATATGGCAGCGCTGGCGGGAGAACACAATATTCCTTGTATTGCAATATGCGGTATTCTTGAATTAGAGGAGGCGGGCATCAAAACGTTAGGCTTACAAAAAGTCGTGGCAATCAGCATTAATTCAATAACCAAAGAAGAGGCGATGAAAAATGCCAGTAGATTATTAGCAGGAAAAGCTTCTAATATTCTTAGTTTTCTTTCAAAGAATAAAAAAGAATCAGGCGGTTTAAGTTATTGAGATCAAATTTTTACCTGTCCTGAAACAAGTCCCTTTAAAAATCGCCACAACATGATCTTTCTGATTGGTAATACTGATATGATAAAGCCCTGTTGATTTGCCATTGTGAATTTCTTTGGCTTCCGCAATCAATTCATCAGCTATATGAACGGGTTTTGTGAAATTAATAGAGGTATCCAATGCTACAGAAAGATTATTCCTGTTGTTGCATGCAAAGGCAAAAGCACTATCGGCTAATGAAAAAGCGACGCCTCCATGCACAATACCAAAACCATTGATCATTTCTTTTCGTACGGTCATTTTTATTTTGCTATACCCTTCTTTTATATCCAGCACTTCTATACCCAGCCATTGGCTGAACAGGTCATGCTTCATCATGTGGGCGACAACATCGGCCGCTAATTTGTCTTTATCATTTATCATTGAATATTGATTATTTATTCCCCCTTAAATAATGGCTTTCTTTTTTCAATAAAAGCATTTACTCCCTCTTTGTAGTCGGCGGTCTGCGCAGCTTTTTGCTGAAAAATATCTTCATCATGCA
>JAKFEJ010000167.1:0-2969 GCA_036675745.1 Chitinophagaceae bacterium
ATTTTATTTTAAAAAATGTAGGCGGAAAATTTATTGATGTTACTGCGCAACTATGTCCACAACTGAAAAACCTGGGTATGATCACCGATGCGTTGTGGTCCGATTTTGATAAAGACGGAAAGATTGACCTGATAATGACCGGTGAATGGATGCCGGTGACTTTTTTAAAAAATACAGGCAATTCATTTGTATCAATAAATAAAACAACAGGGATCAACCAGCACCTGGGTTGGTGGAATAGCCTGGTATCCAGCGATTTTGATAATGATGGCGATATCGATTACGTAGCCGGTAATCTCGGCCTTAATTCAAATTATGTGGCATCAGTAGAAGAGCCGATGACCTTATATGCAAAAGACATTGACAAGAATGGTTCACTGGATGCTATGTTGTTTTGTTATATGAAAGCAGAAGATGGAAGCAGGAAGCCGTTTCCCATGCATGCAAAAGATGACCTGGTCGGCCAGGTATTGTCCATCAGGAAGAAATATCCCACTTATAAATCCTATGGCCTTGCAACGATGGATGATCTATGGAATGACGCTAATAAAAAAGATGTTATAAAAAAAGTGGCCAACTATCTTCAATCAGTTTATATAGAAAATAAAGGCAATGGGCGGTTTGCGGTAAAGGCATTGCCTGTTGAAGCGCAGGTTGCTCCGTTATTTGGTATGATAAGCGAAGATGCAGATGGGGATGGTAATCTTGATTTATTGGTAGTGGGTAACGATTATGGAATGGAACCTTATAGCGGACGTCATGATGCCCTGAATGGATTAGTTCTGATGGGTGATGGCCAGGGAAATTTTAAAAACCTTTCCGTAGCTGAGAGTGGTTTTTTTGTAAAAGGAGATGCAAAAGGATTAGCGAAAATTCATACGGCCCGGAACGAAGATATCTGGATAGCTACCCAAAACCAGGATAGCCTGGTGGTTTATGCAAGGACAGCAAAGAATGAAACTGCCCAGGCAAAATGGATCAACCTGGAACCTGGTGATTTTTATGCTGATATTATTTATAAAAATGGTAAGAAGAGAAAGGTGGAATTTTATTACGGGTCAACCTATTTATCGCAATCATCCCGGAAGTTTTTAATAGATAAAGAAGCTATTAAAATAACGATAACAAATTTTAAAGGAAGTAAAAGAAACGTGTTATGAAGAAAATGATCTTGTTATTGCTTATCGCTTTTACTTCTTTTTCTGTAGCAGCAACAGAAAACTGGAAAGAAAAAACGGAGAAGGCGGATTATATACATCGTACCATCAAACAAGTAACGGATGTAATGGTATATGATATTTATTCTCCCCCGGTTGCCAGTCGTACCTATGCCTATATCAGTATTGCCGGCTATGAAGCTGCTGTTGCTGCTAATACCAATTTCCAGTCGCTTGCCGGGCAATTAAAAGATTTAAAAACATTACCAAAACCAGAAACAGGGAAAGAATATAGTTATACAATAGCGGCAGTGCAGGCTATTCTTGGCGTGGCTAAAACAATGGTTATTTCTGAAGACAAGATCCGGGTATTTTATGAAAGTATAATGAATGAGTTTAAAGAAACAGGAATACCTGTTGATATTTTAAATCGCTCTATTGCTTTTGGACAAGAGGTCGCAAAACATATTATTACCTGGGCTGCAACAGACAATTATAAACAAACCAGGACATTTGCCAAATATGCGCTAACCATTGATGCCGCTCAGTGGAAGCCAACCCCACCAGCGTATATGAAAGCAGTAGAACCGCATTGGAATAAGATCAGGCCTTTTGTGTTTGATTCATCGCAGCAGTTTAAACCAGTACCACCAACAGATTTTTCAGTTGATAAAACCAGCCAGTTTTATAAAGAAGCTTTAGCTGTCCGTGATATTGGACTAAGCCTGTCAGCAGAGCAAAGAGAAATTGCAAGTTTCTGGGATTGCAATCCTTTTAAGATGAATGTTAATGGTCATGTGATGTATGCTTCGAAAAAAATTTCACCGGGCGGTCATTGGATGAATATAACCCGGCTGGCCTGTCAAAAAATGGCTGCGAATGTTATTCAATCATTAGAAGCTTATGCTTGTTTGGCCATCACTGATTCCGATGCATTTATAAGTTGCTGGGATGAAAAATACCGTAGCCTTGTTATTCGCCCGGAAACTTATATTAACAAATACATTGACGGAGCCTGGATGCCTTTGTTGCAAACACCGCCTTTTCCCGAATATACCAGCGGTCATAGTGTATTATCCACTGCATCAGCAATTGTATTAGAAAATATTTTTGGCAAAAATTTTTCTTACGCCGACTCTACCGAAGTTGAATTTGGTATCCCGGTTCGTCATTTTACATCCTTCATGCAAGCTGCGGAAGAGGCGGCGATCAGTCGTTTTTATGGTGGTATTCATTATATGCCCGCTATTGTAAATGGTTTGGAGGAAGGAAGAAAGATTGGGCTCTTTATGATCAAAAAATTAAAGACAGCAAAAAAACAGCTTTTTTAAAAAGAGTATTTAGCGCTAAATTGCCGTTATTACTCATGACTATTTTATCTCAACTCCTGCAGCATAAGATCATAGCAATTATCCGTGGTGCGGTACCAGGCGATGTATTACCGGTCGCACATGCTTTATTTGAAGGGGGTGTAAGAGCTGTAGAGATAACGCTTAATTCCGCAGACGCATTACAACTGATCAATACCGTTTCAAAAATTCTGAAAGACAAAATGCTTGTTGGCGCAGGCACTGTGTTAGACGCATCATCAGCATTGGAAGCAATAGAAGCTGGCGCTCAATTTATCATTTCACCTTCGGTTGATGTAGAAACAATACAGATTACAAAACAAAACGGTATTGTAAGTATTCCCGGTGCATTTACAGCTACAGAAATTGTAACAGCTTATAAAGCGGGAGCTGATCTTATTAAAGTATTTCCCGCTTCAAATCCACAATATATCAGGGACCTGATGGGGCCGCTATCTCATAT
>JAKFEJ010000607.1:0-19175 GCA_036675745.1 Chitinophagaceae bacterium
AAGTCACGCATTATTCTTACTCCTCAACATGCTAAAAGACTGATGAAAGCGCTTACTGAAAACATTGGTAAATACGAGGCGGCCAACGGTACCATCAAAGACCTGGAAGAAATACAGTTGCCATTAAATTTTGGGGGACCTACCGCCCAGGCCTGATCCTTAGCAGAAGCCTATCAAAGCCCACTCAAAGGCATGGATAATGCGTGAAATAATCATTATGTTAAATGCTGGATCTACAATATTCCCTCATCCGCAAAACTGTAATACCCATCCTCGCTTACAATAATGTGGTCAATTACTTTGATGTCAAAATACTTTGCGGCTTCTTTTATTTTAGTGGTTAACTCTTCATCGGCACGGCTGGGCTTGAGACTACCTGAAGGATGATTATGACAAAGAATAATGCTGATAGCATTTTCTTCCAGGGCCTTTTTTAAAATTACACGTGGGTCCGCTACAGTTCCTGTTATGCCGCCTGCACTGACTATTTCAAAATGATTGATTTTGTTAGCTCTGTTCAGGAAAATAACAGCGAAAACTTCATGCCTGTAATCTTTTAAGGCGGCTCTTAAATAAGCGGCAATATCATTGCTGCTTCCTACCACTGATTTTTCAAGGGATGCAGTAGCTTGTCTTCTTCTTCCCAGTTCCAGGGCGGCGGCAATTGTAATGGCTTTAGCTTCCCCAATCCCTTTGATCTTCATTAATTCTTTTACTGATAATTTCCCAAGCTCATTCAGGTTGTCTTTCCCCAATTTTAATATCTCTTTTCCCAGGTCAACGGCAGTTTTCTCTTTAGTACCATTATGGATAAGAATGGCCAGCAGTTCAGAGTTGCTGAGGTTTTCTGCACCTTTTAATAGTAATTTTTCCCTGGGTCTATCGTCTTTTGCCCATTGCTTAATTGGGTATTTATTCTCTTGCATACAACAAGTTTAACCAATATTTTTATTCTTGCAATACAACATAAGTAGTATAGCAAACGATAAGAACAGAAAATCCAATTTTTGAAAGCCAAAATCCCGGTATTATGAGAACTAAAAGATCTACTACAATGGGTGCCTTGCATCCGATCCTTTTCTTCGCAGCAATGTATGTTGTTGTGTTATTTTTCTCGATTTTTATATGCTCTTCTCTTTTTTATAGTCTTAACTCTGATTCGGAAGATGCAACAGTAAAAACTGAGCAACCAGCAAAACAAAAGAGCTTTCCTGTCCAGGTTTCTACAGCTGCAGTTGTTCGCTGATTAAACACCTGAATGATTTTTTTCTGCTGTTACCCGTGCTGATTGCATTGATAGTAATATCTTCGCCGCACATTTTTAAGACATGCAATCTGCCAAAATATTTTCCGGTACCAGTTCCGAAAGTTTGACCAATGAGATCTGTAAAAGATACGGGATAAAGCAGGGAAAGATTAATATTCAACGGTTTAGCGATGGCGAAATGAGCCCTACTTTCATGGAAAGTATCCGGGGTGATTTTGTTTTCCTTATCCAGAGCACTTGCTCTCCTGCCGATAATATACTAGAACTCTTGTTGATGATAGATGCAGCCCGTCGGGCTTCTGCCTATAAAGTTATCGCTGTCCTTCCTTATTACGGCTATGCACGCCAGGATAGAAAAGATAAACCACGCGTTGCAATTGGCAGCAAATTGATAGCCAATATGTTAGTTGCTGCCGGAGCCGATAGGATCATTACCATGGACCTTCATGCTCCACAGATTCAGGGTTATTTTGATATACCTGTTGACCACCTGGATAGTCATGCAGTTTTTATCCCTTACATTGAAAATCTGAAGTTGGAAAACCTTACCTTTGCCGCCCCCGACGTGGGATCGACAAATCGTGTCAGGGAAATCGCTAATTATTTCAATGCGGAAATGGTGATTTGTGATAAGCATCGAAAACGTGCTAATGAGATCGCCAGCATGGTAGTAATAGGAGATGTAACCGGAAGAGATATTGTCATCATTGACGATATCTGTGATACGGGCGGAACATTAGCGAAAAGTGCAGCTCTTTTAAAAGAAAAAGGCGCCAGGTCTGTAAGAGCATTAATTACTCACCCGGTATTAAGCGGGAAGGCGTATGAGAATATTGAAAACAGTGTATTGGAAGAGCTGATCGTTTGTGATACCATACCGGTCAAAAAAGAAAGCTCAAAGATCAAAGTAATATCGGTTGCCGAACTTTTTGCTGTAGCCATTCGCAATGCATTTGAAAATAAAAGTATCACAAGTCTTTTTATTCATTCGCAAAGAAGAGATAAATAAAACCCCTGTCCCCTAAAGGGGAACTTAGGTCGGATAGTTTTGTATTAGATCGGGGGTTATAAAGAAGCAATTTTTTTTAAACAATAAAATCCTTATCTAATTGAGAGTGTTCATCGCTTTCATTTAGGGATGGGGTAAAAACAAAAACAATGAAAACAATTACAATCAAAGGACAACTGAGGACCGGATTCGGGAAGACCGCCACCCGCCAGCTCCGCTCTCAGGAACAAGTGCCGGGTGTAATTTACGGAGGTACACAGGAGATCAACTTTTCAGCTCCTGCTGTGGCGTTTAAGCCTTTAGTATACACACCCAGTTTCCAGTTAGCCGAAGTAGATGTGGATGGTAAAATCTACAAATGTATTTTGAAAGATCTTCAGTTCGACAAAGTTAGTGATCAGCTGATACATGTTGATCTTATGGAATTAGTTCAGGATAAAAGAGTGATCGCTACTATTCCACTGAAATTTACAGGAGTTTCAAAGGGTGTGAAAGACGGAGGTAAATTTATTGCCAAAATCAATTCATTAAAAGTAAAGACATATCCAAAGTATTTGAAAGAACAAATAGAAGTGGCCATTGATGACCTTGAGCTGAACGGAAATATAAGGGTAGAAGATGTGAAAGAGGCCAATTATGAGATATTGAACTCTCCCCGTATTCCTATTGCTTCGGTTGTATTGACAAGACAATTGAAACAGGAAGAAGCAACAGCACCTGCAGCCGCTGCTCCTGCTGCTAAAGCTGCCCCTGCTGCCAAAGCAGCCGCTGCTCCTGCTGCCGCTGCAAAAAAATAGGCTTTAGAAAAAACGATATTTACGCCAAAACCCGTATCCAGTGATGCGGGTTTTTTATTGGCTTAATACGATATTTGGCAAAAAAATCAGGCGACAAAAAACGACAGATCATTCATTTTTCTCAGCATCTGGTTGACTAATAACTATGAAATTTTTAATTGTTGGATTAGGAAATACTGGTAATGAATATGCTCATACAAGGCATAATATCGGGTTTGATGTGGTTAATGCATTTGTTTTGAAACATGCGGTTCAATTTCGCATTGACAGGCTTGCTTATGTCGCGGAAATAAAATGGAAAGGCAAAACTTTTATTTGTATTTGCCCCACTACCTATGTGAATTTAAGTGGCAAAGCTGTAAAGTACTGGATGGATAAGGAAAAAATAAACATAGAAAATATACTTGTAGTTCTGGACGACCTGGCAGTACCCCTTGAAAAATTGCGATTGAGGCCAGGTGGTAGTGCCGCTGGCCATAATGGATTGAAAAGTATTCAGGAAGTATTAGGAACTGAAAATTATCCAAGGCTTAGGTTCGGAATAGGGAATAATTTTCCAAAGGGTCGGCAATCGGAGTTTGTGTTGGGTAAATGGAGACAAGAGGAAGAAGCATTTGTAAAGTTGAAAATAGACAAATCAGTAGAAGTGATTGAGAATTTTGCCACACAAGGTATCACAGCTGCCATGAACCTGGTAAATAATCACAAGTTTTGATTATGATAAGTCATATTGATTACTTATTTTAGCAGCCCGACCCTTCGATACTTGAATCCACTTGCCCTTGATTTGCCGAATATATATGGGATCAACAGTCCTTGGAGTAGTATCCGATGTATTTTAACAACAACCATCCTGAGTTATGAAGATTTTTTGTGTAGGCCGTAATTATGTTGCTCACGCCGAAGAACTGGGAAATGATATTCCTGATGAGCCGGTCATTTTTATGAAACCTAAGAGTGCATTACTGCAACCGCATGCACCCTTTTATTATCCTGAATTTACCAATGAATTGCATTATGAATGTGAATTGGTGCTTCGAATCAGCAAAAACGGGAAGTATATCCAGGATAAATTTGCAGGGAAGTATTATGATGCTATCACTACAGGAATTGATTTTACTGCGAGAGATATTCAAAATGAACTGAAAGCAAAAGGATTACCCTGGGAAAAGGCAAAGGCATGGGATAATTCAGCTGTCATTGGAAAGTGGGTGCCTCTCGCTGAAATAAAGAACAGAAAGGAAATCAATTTTGCATTGTATAAAAATAAGGAACTGGTTCAGCAAGGTAATTCAACAAAGATGATCCATGATTTTGACAGTATAGTTTCTTATATTTCCAACTTTTTTTCAGTGAATATCGGTGACGTAATCTTTACCGGAACTCCTGCAGGCGTAGGCGAGGCCGTAGTCGGTGATGAGTTAGAAGGCATTCTTGAAGATGTGAATATGTTTAAACTGGAAATAAAATAAACTCAGCTATTTTTAACCGATAGAATAAACTGAACAAGCCAATTGCTTATATTACCATTCCGCCAAAGCGGGGTGGTTTTTGTTTTAATAGCTATAAACTAACAACTGTTCCCCTTAAATTTGCGCTTCATCCTCAGCCCTGAACCCTGAGCTTGACGAAGGGAAGGATCATAGGATGTTTGCCATAAATGACTGATATAGACGTATTACTAAAAGCATATAGGGCCATGAGCCTTGTAAAGGAAATGGCTGAAACCTATGAAGCCAATCGTTCCATTTGTAAATATGTCCATTCTACTTCAAGAGGGCATGAAGCTATCCAGTTAGCTACCGCTTTTCAATTGCAACCACAGGATTATGTCAGCCCTTATTATCGCGATGAAAGTATGTTACTGGGATTAGGATTTACACCTTATGAACTAATGCTGCAACTGCTTGCCAAAGGCGATGATATTTTCACTGGTGGAAGGGAATATTATTCGCATCCCAATTACAGGGGAGATGACAAACCAACTATTATTCATCAAAGCAGTGCTACCGGTATGCAGGTTATTCCTACAACAGGGATTGCACAGGGTGTTCAATATTGGGAGAAGAATGATATTTCAAAATTAAAAAAAGGAGTAAGCGCCGAATTGCCAATTGTTCTTTGCTCATTAGGTGATGCAAGCATTACCGAAGGAGAGGTAAGTGAAGCTTTCCAGTTTGCTGTGTTGAAACAATTACCCATTATTTATTTAATACAAGACAATAACTGGGGCATTAGTGTAACTGCTGAAGAAGCAAGATCAATGAATGCATTTGAGTTTGCTGCAGGATTTAAAGGCATGAACCGTATACAGGTTGATGGCAGCGATTTTGAAGCTTCTTATGAGGTGATGAAACATGTTTGTACCGCTGTGCGCAAAGAAAGAAAACCCTGGCTTGTTCATGCACAGGTTCCTTTACTGGGTCATCATACAAGTGGGGTAAGAAAAGAGTTTTACAGGACAGATGAAGATTGGGCCAAACATTCAGCGCATTGCCCTAACTTAAAATTGAAAAAAAAATTAATAGAGAAAGGTAGGAGCGAAGACGAGTTACTGCAAATAGAAAAGGAAGCGGCAAATACAGTTGCAAATGATTTTTCAAAAGCACTGGCATCGCCTGAACCCGATCCGGCAACGGTTGAAGATCATGTATTTGTTCCCTCGCCTGTTTTGCAGGAAAAAGGAGAAAGAGCACCGGCAAATGCGGAAAAAGTGCTAATGGTAGATGCTGCTTTATTTGCTATCCGCGAATTAATGGAAGATCACCCCGAAACAGTTTTATATGGGCAGGATGTAGGAAAAAGATTAGGCGGCGTATTTCGTGAAGCAGCAACATTAGCGGAACAGTTTGGCGATAACCGTGTTTACAATACAGCCATACAGGAAGCTTATATTGTTGGCTCTGCAGTGGGTATGAATGCAGTTGGATTAAAACCGATCGTTGAAGTACAATTTGCTGATTACATTTATCCCGGATTCAACCAATTGGTAACGGAGGTTTCAAAAAGTTGTTATCTCAGTTGCGGAAAGTTTCCGGTATCAATGATCCTTCGTGTGCCCATTGGCGCATATGGCGGTGGTGGCCCTTATCATAGCGGCAGTATAGAAACAACACTGCTTTCAATTAAAGGTATTAAAGTAGTATATCCATCCAATGCCGCTGATATGAAAGGATTGATGAAAGCTGCATTTTATGATGGCAATCCTGTTGTAATGCTGGAACATAAAGGATTATACTGGAGCAAAGTGCCGGGAACGGAAGATGCAAAAACACCCGAGCCTTCCAGGGATTATATTATCCCATTGGGCAAAGCGAATATTATTTTAGAATCAGGGCAGGAGGCCATAGATAATGGCGAAAGCTGTGTTATTATTACTTATGGGATGGGTGTATATTGGGCAAAAGCAGCAGCCAAAAATTTTAAACGGCAAATAGAAATTATTGATCTGCGGACTTTGTATCCGCTTGATGAGGAATTAATAATGGAACGGGTAAAACTTCACGGCAAATGTTTGATAGTAACAGAAGAACAGCAAAATAATTCTTTTGCGGAAGCATTAGCCGGAAGGATTGCTAAAAAATGTTTTCAATTTCTTGATATGCCGGTTGAAGTAATAGGTGCATTAAATGTGCCTGCTATGCCCATGAATATGCAACTTGAACAGGCAGTTCTTCCGGATGCCAATAAAGTGACACAGGCACTACAAAAAATGTTCTCTTACTGATTACAAAGGAAATTAAAAACCGATCGCATTGCCACCATCTACCGGGAGTACGACACCCGTGATATATTTGGATGCTCCTGTTGCAAGAAATAAAGCAGCTTCTCCTATGTCATCAGGTTTCCCCATATAGCCCATCGGTGTTCTGGCAAATACTTTTTGTTTTCTTTCCTGATCACTGTTCAAAGCGGTAGCCGTCATATCAGTTTCTATGAAACCAGGTGCAATGGAATTTATCCTGATTCCTTTAGGCGATAATTCTACCGCCATAGCTCTTGTCATACCGTCAATAGCTGTTTTGGAAGCACTATAAGCTATTACTTTTGGCAATCCATACTGGGCCGCCATGGAACTGATATTGATAATACTTCCGCTTCCTTTGGGAAGCATGTGTTTTACTACTTCACGGGAGATAGCAAAAACTGCGCAGAGATTGGTAGTGATCACTTTTTGAAAATCTTCATCTGTTACATCGGTAAAATCTTTTTTCATGTTGATGCCGGCATTATTGACCAATATATCAATCTGTCCGAATTGCTGCACAATGTTTTCAATAATACGGGGAATGGAAGGCAGGTCGCTTAAATCGGCCTGTACTATATGACAAAGATCTCCTGATTGATCTTTTGCTTTATTTAGTTTGTTGATATCCCTGCCAATAATGATGGTGCGTATGCCGGCAGCTATAAATTTTTCTACTATAGCCAATCCAATGCCCGATGCACCACCGGTTACAATAGCGATCTGTTGTTGTTTTGAATTCATTGCGGTTGTTTTCAAATTTTATTTCCCTGTTTAATAATTATCTTAAATCTTACGTATTCAATTTCCCGGAGCATAAGGAAAATTTAATTGCTTATAATAATCCAGCGACCTGCCAGGTTTTTCATAGCCTGCCGGTATCGGCAGGTTAGAAAAACTTTGAAAATATAGCAAGCATGCATTGCGCCACCATACGGCTTCTTCTTCCTGTATCTGCAATAACATTTTAACCTGTGTATGTCTTTCTGCATCAATTTTTCCCTGTAAGCTATTCCAGGTTTTTTGCATTCCTCTTACAGAATCTACACCTGCATAATACTGGCTGCATAATTCATTCCACAGCGTTTTTCCATTTTTCATTTTATGATCCCAGGGTACATGATGAAACCAAAGTAAATATTCTTCCGGACAGCTCTCTGTATTTTCAAATTTATTTTTCACCTCAGTAGCATATTGTGCTACCGCATTACTACCCTTTGCTGTTCTGTCAAAACCCACACCATAAGAATCGGCTTTGTGATAATAAGCAGGGTTCCATTCAGGTCTTGAAAGATTGTTTATCCACGGTGCAGGCCCATAATGATGGCCGGTTCCCATCAGGTGGTGCAAGCCAAGCGGTGTCATATATTTTACAAGATTCTCCCGGGATGCAAGCATCATTTTTTTTATGGGTTCAATAAATGAATGGTTATTAGTAAATGTCATTCTCAGCCATTCATCCGCAATTTGTTCGCTTGTTAATTGATGATTCCAGGCTAATCTTCCGAGGGCATACCAATTGGATTGCGCAAAAGGATGGCCGCACCAGTTTATATCATTACCAATATTAGCAACACCAGTCATACCGGTTAGTGAATAAGGATGAACACTGCCATCAATAACTTTCGCCACTGTACTTCCCTTACCTTTTGCATATGTATCACTTTCCAGGCATTCTTTAAATAAAGGAGCTAAATAAACAAAATTGGTTGACTGGCCTAAGTACTCCTGGGTAACCTGGAATTCCATCATCAGCGGCGTTTTTGACATAGCCCCAAACAAAGGGTGAAAAGGTTCTCTCGGTTGAAAATCTATCGCCCCGTTTTTTACTTGTACCATTACATTGTTCCTGAATTTCCCATCAACGGGTACAAATTCATTGTTTGCCTGTTTGTGTCTGTCTTCAGGGTTTTCGTTGCTATACACAAATGCACGCCAGATAATAATACCATTGAAATGTGCAACTGCGTCAGCCATCATATTAGCGCCATCAGCATGATTGCGATTGTAGTTTTGCGGTCCGGGTTGACCTTCGCTGTTTGCTTTAACTACAAAACCACCGAAATCGGGAATCAGGGAATAAATTTCTTTTGCTTTATCGTTCCACCAGGTTTGTACAGTATCATTTAACGGGTCAGCTGTTTTTAGTCCGCCAATTTCAACCGGCGCACTGAACCGCGCAGTGAGAAAAATTTTTATACCGTAAGGACGAAATACATCTGCCAATGCTTTTACTTTTTCCAGGTAAGGTTTGGTAAGAACTGTTGCGTTGGCGTTTACGTTTGTTAATGAAACAGCATTGATGCCAATAGATGCATTAGCTCTTGCATAATCTATATAACGTTTATCAATATAAACCGGGAGTTTATGCCAGTTCCACAAACTAAAACCGGCATAACCTCTTTCAACCGTCCGGTCCAGGTTGTCCCAATGATTCAGCATACGGAGTTTCAGCAGGGGTGAACTGACAATATTTAAGTATTCAATAGATTGATTGGTTTGTAAGTGTCGCAGAAAACGAAAAGCACCATACAATAAACCAATATCAGTTTTCGCTGCTATAATAATTCTTTTTTCCCCACGAATAGTTACGGAGTTAATAGCATATCCATCGCCGGTAATTTCAGTGAGATTAATTTTGTCGCTGAAGTTTTTTATAAACACAGGGTTGGAAGCTATGCCAAGTATCAAAGAAGCCGTACTAAGAGTTGAATTATTGCAAACAACATTTGTTCCTGTTAATCCACTTAATGCAGTTGACAATTCCTGCTTTATAACTTGTATGGTGGCTGATTCGCCCAAAACAAAAGGACTGACTATTGCTGTTTTATACTGGCTTAATAAAGTAGTATTTGAAATTTTATCGTAACGCAGCCAGAGCCTGTAACCATCTTCAGCATAGAGAAAGTTTATTGTTAAGATCAATACCAGGGGAAGTATTATTTTTTTCATAACGGAACATCAGGTTTATTTATAGCTTTTTTTAAAGATGATTTTCTGATGATCAGGTCTGACCGTACCACAATCGTATGGGTATGTTTTATATTGGAAGTGCCTTTCAGGTGATTGATCAGGTTGCGTGCCGCTATTTCACCTATGTCTTTACCGGGGTAATCGATGGTAGTGAGTTGGGGCTCTACTATCTTGCTGATGGCGTCATTATTAAATCCTACTATTGCTATATCCTGCGGAATTTGTATGCCATGTTCTTTTAATGTTTGCATACACACGGCAGCCGAGAAATCATTGGTAATAAAAGCTCCGTCAGGCAAGGGCTTCATCTTTAAGATTTTTAAGGCGGCCTCTACTCCACATTGTTCGCTTAGGCCTTTGATCAATACTAAGTCTTTATTGAAGCTTAAACCATTGTCGAATAATGCGTCGGTGTAGCCTTTATGACGTTGTGCATATACGTTACGGTTAAGGTTAGCTGTAACAAGAACTATTCGTTTGCATCCCTGTTCAATCAAGTGCTGCGTGGCCTGGTACCCGCATTTATAATTATCAATGATAACTTTGGTGCTGTCCCCTTTTTCTTCTACCCGGTCAAAAAAGATAACAGGTATATTTTTTTCTTCAAATGGTTTATAATGATTCAGACCTTTTGTATCAAAGGCGAGTGAAGCAATCAGGCCATCCACTCTTTTGTGAAATAAGTTTAAGGCATTGGCGGCTTCTTTCGTATAACTTTCCGAGGAGTGAGCAATGATCAGATCATATCCTGCTTCCGCAGTTACTTTTTCTATACCTGCAAGTACTGATGTAATAAAATTGCTGTTCAACTCGTGTACAATAATACCAATGGTATTTGTTTTTTGTTTGCGCAGGTTACTGGCGAAATTATTATGCCGGTAACCCAGTTCGCGGGCCGCTTCCTGTATCCTTTTCCGTGTATTCTTATTAATGGTAGGATGGTCGTTCAGTCCCCGGCTTACCGTAGCCGAAGAAAGGTCCAGGTGTTGGGCAATATCATATATGGTGACCTCTTTTTTGATATTCATGTTGCAATCGGTTGCATAAAAATCGCAAAAAAATATTCAATTACAAATTTTTGTTTTTTAATGATGAAGCCCGGATAATAAGATCAGAGCGAAGTATGATCGTATTGGTGGTTTTAATACTGGAAATGCCTTTGAGATGATTGATAAGACTGTTCACCGCCGCCTCACCTATATCATAACCTGAATAATTAACCGTGGTAAGGTTGGGTTCTATTATTTTACTCATCGGATCATTATTAAAGCCTGCAAAAGCGATGTCTGCTGGAATACGGATGCCTGCTTCTTTCAGTTTCAGCATGCAGTAAACGGCGGCAGTATCATTAGCAGAGAATACCGCATCGGGTTTGCTGGTCATCTTTAATATATGTTCTGCGGCCCGTGTGCCCGCTTCTTCATTCAACTTGCTGATGAATAGCAATTTTTTTTCATCGAAGGGTAAATTATGGTCACGTAAGGCTTGTTTATAACCTCTCAATCTTTCGGCATACACGTTTCTCAGCATATTACCACCGAGATGCATAATTCTTTTGCAACCCTGTTCTATCAAGTGTTTGGTGACATCATAGGCTGCTTTATAGTTGTCAATAACAATGCTTGTACTTTCATTATGGGAGTAGATACGGTCGAAGAATACAACCGGAATACTCTTCTTAAAGAAAGGATCAAAGTGGTGAATATTTTCAGTGTCGTATGCTAATGATACCAGTAGTCCATCCACTCTCTTATTAAACATGGTGTGAGCATTGGCCACCTCCTTTTCGGCATTTTCCAGTGATTGGCTAATAATAAGGTTATAGCTTTCCCGGCTGGCAGCATCTTCCATTCCTGCCAAAGCAGCCGACATGAAATAACTATTAAGCCGGGGAACAATAACCCCAATGGTAAAAGTTTTTTTGCTGCGTAAACTGCTGGCGAATGTATTCGATCTGTATCCCAGGTGTTTGGCAGCCTCAACAATTTTTTTTCTTGTGTTCTTATTAATGGCAGGATGATCCTTTAGTCCCCGGCTCACTGTAGTGGCTGAAATATTCAGGTGTTTAGCAATATCATAGATCGTTATTTCCTTATCATCCGGCATGCCTGGTTGCTTTGTTTTACAAATAAAAGCAGCATTATTGGAAAAAAAAATTGCAATCGGTTGCAACTTTAAGAAAACTTCTTATATTCGAATTGCCAATTACAATTTCATGCTTGCCATAACTACAAAAAGAATCTGCTTACTTCCAGTCAAACCCTTACTCAGAAAGGATTGTATCAAATTTATATCATACTTTTTTGATGGAGGTTGCCCGTTTTCTTCTTCGTTTTTATTGCAAGTGCCGGAATTGAAATTTCAAATTCTTTCAGCAAGATGTTATTCCCGGCGATTATTGGGTCGTTCGGAAAAATATTAGTTGATATTAATCCTATTCTATGAGAATAAAGGCTAAGCGATAGATAGCCTCAACTAAAGTTGGTTGCCAACTTTCTAAACTTAAAAATTTAAAAACTGCTGTTTATGAAAGTGCTATTTGAAAAGAAAATCCAAAAATTCCCGCTGTTGCAAAGTCGGCCGGGACAAAGAATGTTTGCTTTTACATTCCTGGTATTGTTTCTTCTAATTTTCTCTTTACCTGTTCTTGCGCAAAACACTATTCGTGTTAAAGGACGTGTTACGAATGAAAGTGGTCAGGGAGTATCCCGTGCATCTGTTACATTGAAAGGTTCCAATACGGGAGCTACGGCTGATGACAACGGTAATTACGAGATCACCGCAGCAGCCAATGCTGTATTGGTTGTTTCTGCCGTCAACTTCACACAGATGGAAGTAAGAGTAAATAACAGAACAACTGTCGACGTATCTCTTGTTTCACTTGAAAAAATGGAAAGTGAAGTAATAGTTGTAGGTTATGGTACACAACGAAAAGAAGCTGTTACGGGTTCGGTTGCATCAATTAATGGAGATAAGATGCGTGAAATTCCGGCTCCCAATATTTCTCAAGCCTTACAAGGGCGGTTGGCTGGTGTGGAAATGTCGCAAACCTCAACCCGGCCCGGAGCTACCATGCAAATCCGTATCAGAGGTATACGGTCACTGAGTGCCGATAATAATCCGTTAGTCGTCCTCGACGGTATCCCTTTCATGGGATCCTTAGCCGACATCAACCCCAACGACGTTAAGAGCATTGAGGTTCTCAAAGACGCTTCGGCAACTGCTATTTACGGTTCCCGTGGGGCCAACGGTGTTATACTTGTTACAACCGATAAAGGATCCAAAAATAGGAAGCCCCAGATAAATTATAACGCTTATGTTGGCTCACAATCCGTTTTTGCCAAATACCCCATGATGAACGGGCCGGAATTTGTGGCGCTCCGTGCCGCAAGAGGTCAATACGTTAACGGGCAGGATGAATCTGACGAAATAAATACCGATTGGCAGGATTTATTTTACAAAACCGGTATAGTAACCGATCATAACATCAGCCTTTCCGGTGGCTCCGAAACCGGCAGTTACAACTTTGGGTTGGGCTATTACCTCAACCAGGGCGTAATCCCCACGCAGCAATACAATCGTTATTCATTCCGGGGCTCGCTTGATCAGCAGGTGGGAAAACTTTTCCGTGTTGGGTTCACAACCTATAGCAACTATAACCAAAGCGAGGGAAGCCAGGTGGGCTTATATAACGCATTAAGCACGACACCTATTTCCTCTCCGTATAATCCTGATGGATCTGTAAAAAGAATCATACGGATGGCGGCAGACGACCAGTTTGTTTTTACAAAAGATGTAGTGGAAAACTTAACAGACAATGATCAATGGCTTAACGAAACCCGTGGTTTTGCATCTTACAATGCTATTTATGCCGAAGTGAAAGCACCGTTTATCACCGGGTTGAAGTACAGGGTGAACCTTGGCCTGGACTATATACAATCGAATAATGGCGCTTATACCGGACAGGGAGTAGGCAGTACCAATCCTGCTACTATATCCTCGGCTTCTGTTGATAACAGGCAAACTTACCACTGGACACTTGAACACCTTCTGAGCTACGACCGCACTTTTGCCGGAAAACATGCTGTGAATGCAGTGGCCCTGTACTCTGCGGAGCAGAGTAAATACAACCGGTCAAACATGTCAGCCCAGGATATACCTGCCGATGCATTTCAATTTTATAACCTGGGGAGGGCTGACGGCCAGATAACAGTAAACCCCGCCAACCAGGACTATCAGTTATGGGGCCTCAAGTCGGCAATGGGGCGTGTTATGTACGCTTATGACAACCGCTATATGATCTCAGCCACTGTACGTTCCGATGGTTCATCAAGGCTGGCCGAAGGGCATAAATGGCATACCTATCCCGCCGTATCTGTCGGTTGGAATATCGCTAATGAATCATTTATGCAGAACATCTCCGCCATAAACAGTCTGAAGCTGCGTGCTGGGTTTGGACAAACCTCCAACCAGGCTATTGCCCCTTATGCTACACTTGGATTATTAAGCACACGGCCCTATAATTTCGGCCCATCTACCTATGGCACGGGGTATTATGTAACTGGACTGCCTAACCCTGACTTAGGATGGGAATTTTCTAAAACCTGGAACTTTGGCCTTGATTTTTCTCTTCTGAAGAATCGTCTTTCCGGTACGATTGAATATTATATAACGAAGACAGAAGATATTCTTCTGAATTTAGGATTACCCCAGACTTCAGGTGTTAACAATATTCAATCTAATATTGGAACGACCCAGAACAAAGGGCTTGAACTCAGTCTGAACGGAACAATCCTCGACAATGCGAATGGCTGGACCTGGGAAGCGGGGATCAACTTCTATACTAACAGCAACAAGCTGACATCGCTTGCGTCCGGACAAACCAAGGATGAAGGTAACTGGTGGTTTGTTGGGCATAATATCAATGCCATTTACGACTATAAAAAAATAGGTTTATGGCAGGATAAGGATATGTACCGGGATATTCTGGAACCGGGCGGAACTGTGGGTATGATAAAGGTTTTATATACCGGTGACTACAACCCGGATGGCACGCCGGTTAGGGCTATCGGGACTGCTGACAGGCAAATTATAGATGTAGATCCCGATTGGCAGGGCGGCTTTAACACCCGTGTAGCTTACAAAGGATTTGACCTTGGCATTGTGGGTATTTACAGGCATGGCGGCATTCTCTTCAGTACCATTCATGGTTCAAACGGCTATCTTAATTTACTGACCGGTCGAAGAAATAATATAAGTGTGGACTACTGGACACCGGATAATACCGATGCGAAGTATCCCAATCCCGCTGGCCCCATCAGCAATGACAATCCCAAATATGCCAGCACCCTCAGTTATTTTGATGGCTCCTTCCTGAAAGTCCGCACCATAACGCTTGGGCACGATTTCAACCAAAGCCTGATAAAAAAATCCAATATCAGGCTGCGAATGTATTTTACTGTTCAAAACCCATTTGTCATGTTTTCGCCATTCCACAAGGAATCAGGCTTGGATCCTGAGACCAATTCGTTCGGAAATGAAAACTCGGCTGTAAACCTCAATGCAAATCTTAGGCGCATTCTTATTGTTGGATACAACACTCCTTCAACCCGCAACTACATTGTTGGCCTTAATCTGACATTTTAAAATATAGGAATATGAAACATATACAAATAAAATATTTTATTGTAACAGCGCTGTTTGTGGTGTTATTTTCAGGATGTAAAAAAATACTGGATGAACAGCCACGTAGTTTTTATGAACCTGGTTTTTTTAAAACTGAGAAAGGGGTTCTTGGCGGCGTTACTTCACAATATGCCCACCTGCGCTTCATTTATGGTCAGCCTTATTACTACAACAGTTTGGAAACTGGTACCGACGAATATACCTACGCTCAAAGCGGAGATGGTAACCATAAGGATATGGATTATAGCAGTGTTTCAAACCTGACAGCTGCCAGTAGCCGTTCTGATGTATTATGGGGAACCGCCTTTTCTAATATCAATACGGCCAGCGGTATCATTGAAAATGCGGAAGCTGTGGGTACCATTCCGGCTTCGCTGATAGCAGAGGTTAAGTTTTTCCGTGCTTTTGATTACTTCCTGTTAGTGCAAACTTTTGGTGGTGTTCCTTTGGACCTTGGAGCAGGCGAGCTAAAATTCAACACTACTGCTTCAAGAACATCAGTGCGCAACACCGTACCCGAAGTTTATACCAAAGCCATATTTCCCGACTTGCTCCAGGCAATAAACGATTTGCCAGATAATCCCAGGGTAACCGGCGCAATCACAAAAACGGCTGCCCGCCTTTACCTGTCGAAAGCTTATTTAACTTACGGCTGGTGGCTACAAAACCCGAACAATATTCCTACTTACCCGGAAGCTCCAAGGACCGATCCCGATGGTCATGATGCAACATGGTATTTCCAGCAAGCTTATGATGTAGCAGTTGCAGGCATTGATAATCCCGGCCCCTTTAGCTTAGCTAATACATTTTATGACCTTCACAAAGGTGGCAATGACCGAAACAATGAAATGTTGCTTTATGCCGACCATACAGATCAAAGTGAATTTTATAACGGGGCTCCCATTACAGGCTTTCAAAGTGAATTGGGTGATGGAAGGAATAGTGCTGTTTGGTTTGTAACCTCGAATTATACGGTAATCAGAAGTGCTCCAAACGCTGATGGATCGGGTACCGGCGTAAGTTCCGTACAACGGGAAGCAGCGCAGGGCCTGGGTCGGCCATATGTTCGGATGGCACCTCCTGTAGGTGTATTTACAAATACTTTTGCTGAAAAGACGCTGGATTCCCGCTACGATGGTACTTTCAGCACGGTTTACAGGGCCAACTGGCCCAAGGGAGGAACTTCCAACACAACGCTTTATAATGCCAATGACCTGCCGATTGTTCCGGGCGACCCCGTTCTGAGCTTCCTGGAATATGATTCGCAGGCAGCCGGTATCGAATATCCTTCGGGAGCAAATTTTCCAGGTAAATCCTCTAATAATGTGGGTGCCGGAAGATTACCAGGCAGGGCCGATTTTGTCATCGCTCCCAGCGGTATAAGCAGGATCATATTTCCCGGCCTGTGGAAAATGGGAGTATATCGTACCGGTAACATTGGGTTGGGTGAGCCAAATGCTCCCAGCACCCGGCCGTTCAAAATCGCCAAATTCTCTGAGCTCTATCTTATAGCTGCCGAAGCAGCTGTAAAGGGCGCCACTACAGCGGCGGGTAAAAGCGCTGTGGATTTAATAAATGTAATACGTGCAAGGGCAGGTAAATGGAGCTTTTCTAATAAGAATAACGCAGCATTGGTTGCAGACAATAGTGCGGCGATGATAGCCGCCACTCCTGCCACTATAGACATTAATTATATTTTGGCGGAACGTTCCCGTGAATATTTCGGGGAAGGTCACCGCTGGTTCGACCTGGTTCGTACCCAAAAGTGGAACGAGCTTGCCGGTACATATAAGATTGGCGGCACAGCTTATGGAAGTCATACACCGGAAACAGTAACACGAACTATTGAGCCTAAACATTATCTCCGGCCCATTCCACAGGGCCAGCTTGACGGGATGGAAATGACAACGGAAGAAAAAACTGCCTATCAAAACCCGGGCTATCAATAGGATTAAAAAAATGCTAAGCAGTAAAGTAAAAATAAACCGGGAATAAGGTTCATCTGTTCCCGGTTTTAATATTTCAAAGACACAGAAGTACAATCTTCTTCATTTGTTATAGATTGTGAAAATTTTAAAATAGCCAGGGATGTTATTATTGGGAATAGATTTGGGAACCTCTTCAGTAAAAGTTTCTGTCATAAATGCTCAATCGCAACAATGCATTGCAGCGGCAAGTTATCCCGAAGCAGAAACAGATATTATTTCATTACATCCCGGTTGGGCCGAACAAAGTCCCGATCAATGGTGGGAACATGTACAACTGGCCATTTTGAAATTACATGCCCAACGGAAGTATGACCCGAAAGATATAACCGCTATTGGTATTGCCTACCAGATGCATGGGTTAGTTGTGGTGGACAAAGAACAGAATGTTTTACGTAACAGTATCATCTGGTGCGATAGCCGTGCGGTAGAGATAGGCAACAAAGCCTTTGAAGCTATTGGCAAAGAAAAATGTTTGTTGCATTTGCTGAATTCACCAGGAAATTTTACAGCATCCAAACTTGCATGGGTAAAACAAAACGAACCGGCTATTTATAAAAAGATAGATAAGGTGATGTTGCCCGGCGATTTTATCGCGATGAAATTAACCGGCGATATTACAACCACTGTTTCCGCTTTATCGGAAGGAGTGTTCTGGGATTTTCAAAACAATGAATTATCCAAAGATGTTTTTGATCATTATGGGTTGGAGCAATCTTTTATTCCGCCCATTCGCGAAGTATTTGCAGGACATGGAAAAATTTCTTCTGAAGTTGCTGCTACGCTTTCATTGAGCTCAACTATTCCGGTTACGTATAAAGCAGGTGATCAGCCCAACAATGCTTTATCGTTGAATGTGCTCAATCCCGGCGAAGTAGCTGCCACCGCAGGAACCAGCGGTGTTATTTATGCGGTAAGCGATCAGTTAACCTATGATAATGAATCAAGGGTGAACACATTTGCACATGTTAATTACACAGCTCCCTCTCCTTTGGAGGGGGCGGGAGGGGAGGTGCGATTAGGCGTATTACTCAATATCAATGGAACAGGCATACTCAATCGTTGGATAAAAAATATTACGGGTGATAAATTGAATTACCAGCAAACTAATGAGTTAGCGGCTACAGTAAAACCGGGAAGCGAAGGATTATTTATATTACCGTTTGGTAACGGTGCGGAAAGGATGTTGAATAATAAAACAATAAATGCTCATATACATAATATTAATTTCAATATTCATACAATGGCCCATTTATACAGGGCGGCGCAGGAAGGGATCAGTTTCGCATTCCGCTATGGTTTGGATATCATGAAAGAAAACGGAATAAACCCAACAGTGATCCGTGCAGGCAAAGCAAATATGTTTTTAAGCGAAATTTTTACCAAGTCATTTGTAAATGCAACAGGCGTTGCGGTAGAACTATATAATTGTGATGGCAGCGTAGGCGCTGCTATTGGCGCCGGTTTGGGTGCAGGAATTTATTCTTCCACCAATGAAGCCTTTAATCAATTTAAAGCAATTGAAAAAACAGAACCGGAAAACACCGGTGTTTACAACGATCTTTATGAGCAATGGAAAGCAGTATTACTGGAACAATTAAATTAATAAAACAATGAAAGTAGTAACAGGTGACAAAGAGTTTTTCAAAGGCGTACCTCAAATAAAATACGAGGGTGTTGAATCGGATAATCCGTTAGCCTACCGCTGGTATGA
>JAKFEJ010000617.1:0-2935 GCA_036675745.1 Chitinophagaceae bacterium
AATGGCGATTTTTATACCAGTTCATATCCCGGCCCCCTGTTCGGCAAAATGATCGCAAAACAACTGGAGGAAATGTGGTGTTTGCTGAATGAAAAACCTATTACGGTCGTGGAATATGGGGCCGGCACAGGCGACTTATGCAAGGATATATTAGAACAACTACGTAAAAATAAAAGAATGTATGATCAACTTCACTACTGCATTATAGAAAAAAGTCCCGATATGCGCCAGAGAGAGAAAAGAATATTGCCGGAAAATGTTAGCTGGCATAATTCCTTATCTGAAATTCCTTGCATTAATGGTTGTATTTTATCCAACGAAGTAGTTGATAATTTTTCCGTACACCAGGTAATGATGGAAGATCAACTCATGGAAGTTTTCGTAGATTACCAGGGTGATTTTATCGAGCTGCTCCGACCGGCGCCTGGCGCATTAAAAAATTATATCACGCAATTACAGGTTACATTGTCAAAAGGATGCCGCACCGAGATAAATCTTGAAGCTATTGAATGGATAAAAAATATCGGGACTGCATTGCAGAAAGGGTTCGTGCTGACGATTGATTATGGCTATGGATCTTCGGGCTTATACAATAAACAAAGAAACCAGGGAACGTTGATCTGCTATCATAAACATGGAATAAATTACTGCCCATATATTAATATTGGTGAACAGGATATAACAAGCCATGTAAATTTTTCAGCATTATGCCATTGGGGCTCAAAATATGGGCTCGAATACGGCGGATATACCAGCCAGGCTTATTTTTTAATGGGGCTTGGACTTTCATCGCAAGCGAAACAAATGGAAGCGGATGAAAAGACCCGTCGCCTGCTGCACACTTTCCTGGTTGATATGGGCTCCAGGCTCAAAGTACTGATACAACAAAAAGGAATGCGGCATCCAAGACTATCGGGCCTGACATTTTCCCGCCAACTGGTTTGATTTTTCATCTATTATATAAACCACCTGCTCCATTGACAATCGTTTTTGCCAACCTGTCGCTGATTGCTTTTTCAAGGCTATCAGGCAAGGTGGAAGCATCATCATCCAATGCATGAAGGCCGACAATACCAGGATCCCATGCAAATACATGCCCGCTATCTCCATTGACACTAATGTTGAAACGCTTTTCTTCATTAAACAAAAAGCTTGTAACATTTATGCGATAAGGTATCTTATCTACAATAATATCAAAATTTTCTTCCGGGATTTTTGTCGTTTTCATAATCAGGGATGCAAGCAGGTTTATGCTTATGCCTGCACCTATTTAACCGTAACAATTGTGCCAGAAGAAAAAGGGGATAGATAAGAATACATCCATTTACCGGAACCGGTGAGTCATTTTTCACACGCCAAATAATTCGTAAATTGAACATAGCACTCCCTGAAAGCGCTTATTTTTTCGTAAATTCATGTTGTTCAATTTTAAGATTATGGAAGAAAATAATCAAACAGGAAAAATGAATGATGAGATCATCCGGCAGAAGGTCATGGATAGTCTTAATAAAGACCCGGGAATCGATACAAGTAAGATGGATGTGCAGGTGAAAAATAGTGAGGTCATATTAAAAGGCAGGGCCGATACGGAAAATGAAAAAATGCTTTCAGAAAAAATTGCCCGCTCGGTTGAAGGTGTTACCAGGATAGAAAATCATTTACATGTTGAATTAGGCATTGTTCATGCTTTAAGTTCTCTTGCTGCGCATATCCAGGGAGATATTATCAAAAACGAGGATGAAGATGATGAAAAGAAATCGTAACCGGGTTTATTAAACTTTCCACGCCTTTCTCAAAAAACGCAGCCAGTTGCCATGCATAATATTTTCTATGTCTGCATCTGAATAACCACGTTTAACAAATAAAGCAGGAAGATTTTGCAGGTCAGCGATCGTATGCAGATCATAAGGGCATTGCTCTGTGCCAAACGCTCCATCCAGATCAGACCCGATCCCAATATGTAATGTATTACCCGCCATCTGGCAAATATGATCCAGATGATCGATCATTTTTTCCAAATTGCAATTCATGGCTTGCGGAGTTGATTCTCCCCTTATCCAACCCGGCACCATCATCCAGGCATCTAAAGCGCCGCCGATAACAGCGCCCCGGCTGATCAGTTCTCTAATTTGTTCATCACTGAATTGACGATTATGGTTCACCAATGCTCTTACATTATTATGACTGGCCCAGATATGTCCATTGAAATTTTTCATCGCTTCCCAAAAACTATCATCACATAGATGTGTTGCATCAAGAATAATATTTAATCGTTCCATTTCTTTTAATAATGCCTTCCCGGTTTCTCCCATAAAGCCTGTAGCGTCGGTACCTTGCGCATAACGGCCCGGGCCATAATGTGCAGGGCCAACTGCTCTTAATCCATATTGATATGCTTTCTCTAAATGCTTTACTGTAATCAATGAATCAGCCCCTTCCAAACTCAAAATATATCCAATGGGTTTTTGTTCGTTATGGTTACTATTTGTCCAAAGAGCAATATGTTTTTCTAATGTTACTGCATTATTTATTTGGATCATCTCTCCTGCTTCTTCCATCGCTTTGTACCAGGCTGACTGTCCCTGGGTTTGCGCCCATGCCTGTTCGGGTGAATGCCAGCCCGGCAAAAGATTTCCGGGTGCAACATATCTTGCAATCTGCGTAGCTACCACTAATCCAATATTTCCTTTACGAAGTTCAGGAAGAGAAACCGTCGCATTACCGCGGTCAGGTTTATCCTTCAATCCCTTTTCCCGATCATTGATTTCTGTGACAGGCTTTCGAAGATCACGGTTCCACTCCAATGCATTCATGCTAAGATCAAGATGGGCATCAATTGTAAACATAGTATCAAATATTATAAACCAGAAGATAACATCAAATGTTATATAGAAGAGCTTATCTCAATAAAAAAAATAGCCGGTAAGATAGTAAG
>JAKFEJ010000298.1:0-2920 GCA_036675745.1 Chitinophagaceae bacterium
TTCCTTCCTTTTATGTTGCTGGCAGCAGCTTCAATAGTTGTGATATTACTGATTGCTTTTCGTTTAAGTCATACTGTTATACAGGTAACAGGTTTTCTGATGATGTGTATGGTAATATTCGCTATGTGGTATGTAAGAGATGTTTTGCCGGTATCAATAATGCCTTTATTTGTTGTAGATGGTTTTGGTGCTTTATTCACCGGCCTGATTATTTTTTCGGTGTTAACAATAGGATTATTTTCCTTTATTTATTTTGAAGAGAAAGAAGAGAATCCAAAGGAATATTATATTCTTTTATTCCTGGGAACACTGGGTTCTGCCTTGCTAACCATCAGCCGGCATTTTATTTCTTTCTTTCTCGGGTTGGAATTATTGAGTGTTAGTTTGTATGCCCTGATCGCTTACCTGCGCAACCGCAACAATGCAGTAGAAGCCGGGATGAAGTACCTGGTACTGGCAGCGCTGACATCTGCTTTTTTATTATTTGGTATGGCATTGATCTATATGGATACAGGAACCATGGAATTTACCGGCATTGCTCAAAAAATAAATATTTCATCTCCTTTGTTTCTTACAGGGGCAGGCATCATGATCGTAGCAATTGGTTTTAAACTGGCCCTTGTACCGTTTCATCTTTGGGCGGCGGATGTGTACCAGGGGGCGCCTGCACCAGTCACAACGTTTATTGCTACCGTTTCTAAAATAGGCGTGTTTGCGGTATTGTTACGTTTTGCCCAAACCATCAACCTGCAACAATATCCCTTTGCCATCACTATCTTTTCGGCGCTTGCTATTATTTCCATGCTGTTTGGAAACCTGCTGGCCCTGCAGCAACAAAACATCAAACGCATCCTGGCTTATTCCTCTATTGCGCATTTTGGTTATTTGCTTGTCGCTTTTTTACCCGGTAACAAGGCAGGAGTGGAGGCGTCTGTATTTTATTTACTCGCTTATTCTATTACCTTGCTGGCAGCTTTTGGTGTTATCACGGTATTATCCACCCGTCAAAAAGATGCTGACGAGTTAGCAAACTACCAGGGACTTTTTTGGAAAAATCCTGTAATGGCCATAGTATTAACGATTGCATTGTTATCATTAGCCGGTATTCCATTAACCGCTGGTTTTATTGGTAAATTCTATGTTTTGACTTCGGGTGTAGAACAAAATTTATGGCTCCCTGTAATTATGCTGGTGATCACCAGCGTGATTGGCTTGTATTACTACCTGCGTATTATCAGCACCTTGTTTGCAGCATCGCCGGCAACGTTGGTAAAAGAAAAAACATTGCATCCCTTTTTTTATACGGCCATGTATACAGCATTAGTGGTGTTAGCACTAATGCTGTTTGGGTTGGGAATTTTTCCAGGAATAGTGATTGAAGCAATGAGGGTGTTTCTCGAAATCGGATGAATCGTTACAACAGGTCAAAGATTTTTTAAAATCTTTTTTGCCCTGGATTTAAACGCCGCCGATTCATATTCCCAACGGTTTTCAATGATGGTTCTCAGCTCCGGTTTTATCTCAGGATATTGTTTAGATAAATTATACAAGACAGTCAAAGCGAAGGCTTTAACGGCTATAGTCTCAGTTGGAGAACTGATATATCCAAAACAAATATCCATTACCTGTCCCTGGAAACGTTCAGGAACCGGTATATCCTGTAGCAACCGGATGGTATTTCGCTTGACCGAATTATGAAGATTTGGTTTTTGCAAATTCTTCAACAGTTTGGAGAAATGCTTTTGAATAAATTTCGGATGAGCTGCGGCAGCATAACTCAATGGCCAGCCTGCCCGCTGAACAACACGGTATTCATCGTTCAGAAAAAGATCAAACAATTCATCAAACCTTTGTTGTGAATCGCCGATCCATTGCACAATAACATTACAATTTGCTTTGGAGTGTTCCTTTAATATCTGTTCACGTAACTTCATTGAGAATGCAAATAAATAACTTTACGAAGTAAAAAATAAAGCGGGTAAATGAAAAAGGAGTTTGCGTTAATCATTTTCATGTTCTTGCTGATAGCATGCAATCCCAAAAACAATCAATCCGGTGTTGTTGTAATACAAACAGATTTTGGCGTTAAAGATGGAGCTGTGGCTGCTATGAAAGGCGTAGCGTACGGAGTAGATGAGGATTTAATGTTGGTGGATCTGACTCATGAAATACCAGCCTATAATATATGGGAAGCGGCTTACCGTTTGAACCAGGTAGTTCCTTACTGGCCTGCAAATACCGTCTTTGTTTCCGTGGTAGATCCGGGTGTGGGAACCGAACGCAGATCGGTAGTAGCCAAAACAAAAAAAGGACATTATATCGTAACGCCAGACAATGGTACCACAACGCTGGTGGCTGAATCGAAAGGAATAGAATCTGTACGTCTGATTGATGAAAAAATAAATCGCCGCGAAGGTTCCGATAGTTCTTATACATTTCATGGGCGGGACGTTTATATGTACACAGCGGCAAGGCTGGCGTCAGGAAAAATTTCGTTTGAAGAAGTTGGGACGGTACTGAATGAACCGCTGAAAACTATTTCATACCAGCGGGCCATATTTGAAAACGGATTGATAAAAGGAAATATCCCGGTGCTGGATCCGCAATATGGAAATGTATGGACAAATATTCCTGATACAATGATTAAACGGGCAGGAATTAAAACCGGTGATTCTCTTAGCGTCAGTATTTCTTTTATGGATTCATTAGTTTATACGGACAAAATTATTTTTTCAAGTACATTCGGTAATGTTGCTGAAGGAAAACCGTTGGGTTACGTAAATAGCCTGATGAATTTTTCAGTAGCGATCAATAGGGGAAATTTTGCAGAAACATTTAAAATTGGATCGGGCTCTGAATGGACTATTCGGGTACAAAAATGACCGGTAAGCCGATTTACGCTTGGGGCTACGGTGCACTT
>JAKFEJ010000471.1:0-2917 GCA_036675745.1 Chitinophagaceae bacterium
TCAGGTTCATTATTCGGTTTACTAAAGCGATTCCAGGGGCAAACATCCTGGCAGATATCACAACCAAAGGTCCAGTTATCAAACTTTCCTTTCATTTCATTTGGAATGAGCATATCTTTTAACTCTATAGTGAAGTAAGAAATACATTTACTTCCATTCACTACTTTGCCGGGAAGTATAGCTTCGGTAGGGCAACTATCAATACATTTGGTACAACTACCGCAATAATCTTTTGCAAAAGGGTCATCATATTCCAGTTCAAGATCGGTGATCAATGTGGCAATAAAAAAGAAAGAGCCGCTGTCTTTAGTGATAAGATTAGCATTTTTACCCACCCATCCAATGCCACTCCGTTGCGCCCAGCTTCTTTCCAATACAGGAGCTGAATCAACAAAACCTCTTCCATTCACTTCACCTATTTCATCCTGTATCATTTGAAGAAAGGTCTTCATTTTTGCTCTTATCACTTCATGATAATCTTTTCCAAATGCATACTTTGAAATTTTTGCAGCGTCTTTTTCCTGTTCTTGTGAGGGGAAATAATTTTTTAATAGTGTGATCACTGATTTGGCGCCGGGAACAAGATTGCAGGGGTTTACTCTTAGTTCAAAATGATTTTCCATATACTTCATGGAGCCATGCATATCCCTTTTCAGCCATTTTTCTAGGCGTTCAGCATCAGCATCCAGCCTTTCTGCTTTTGCAATACCACAGAAGTCAAATCCTAACCGGCTGGCTGTTTGTTTGATAAAACCTGTATGACTCTGACGGAGATTCAACTAATATTGATCTTAATTATGTATTGAAATTTATAATGCAAAGATACTATTGGAAAAGATGAGTTTTTTTATTAGAATTGTCCACGTTATTGCCACCAAACTAACTTAACCATCACTATGAAGTCAAAGCTCCTTGCGTTCGCCATTCTTTGCTTGTTTATATCTCAAGCTTTTGCCCAGGAAAAATCCAAAATAAAATTCGGAAAAATAACCGCGGAAGATTTTAAACAAAACGTTTATAATCTTGATACCAGTGCCAATGCGGTAGTTATTGCTGATATTGGGTCAACTGAAATATTAGGTAATACAAAAGGCAGTTTTTCACTAGAGTTTAAAAATTACAGAAGGGCTCATATCCTGAATAAAAATGGCTATGATATTGCAGATGTAGAGATCCGTATTTATACCGACGGAAGTGCGGAAGAAGAATTAAGAAGTTTGAAAGCGGTGACCTATAACCTGGAGAACGGAAAAGTGGTGGAAACAAAATTGGAAATAAAATCAGCGGTGTTTAAAGACAAGATCAATAAAAACCTTGTAATAAAAAAATTCACTTTCGCGAATATAAAAGAGGGATCCATCATTGAATATGAGTATAAGCTTAACTCAGATTTTATATTCAATCTGCAGCCATGGGATTTTCAAAGTGAATACCCCTGTTTGTGGAGTGAATACAACGTGAGTATGCCGGAGTTTTATTACTATGTTACACTGACGCAGGGATACCAGCCTTTCTATATCCAGGACCGGAAAGACAGGCGGGACAATTTTAGTGTTATTGATAACAATACTGCTGGGGCAACTGATCGTTCAAGTTTTTCAGCGGGTGTAACAGATTTTCGCTGGGTAATGAAGGATGTACCAGCATTGAAAGAGGAGAGTTATACTTCTACTATTAATAATCACTTATCCCGTATCCAGTTTCAATTGGCTGAATTAAGAGACCCCTTTATTCCCAAAAAAATTATGGGCACCTGGCAACAGGCATGTACTGACCTTTTGAAAGACGAGGATTTTGGTTATTCTCTTAACCGGGACAATGGCTGGCTGAATGATGTAATGGATGAAGCTATCCGCGGAGCTAACACCAATCTTGAAAAAGCCAGGAATATTTTTGCCTATTTAAGGGACAATATGACCTGCACCAACTATAGCCGCAAGTATCTTGAAAAACCACTTAAAACAGTATTGAAAACCAGGAACGGAAATGAAGCTGAAATAAACCTGTTGCTTACGGCCATGCTGCTGAAGGCTGGTTTCACTGCAGATCCTGTAATGCTTAGTACACGTTCACATGGATATAGTTATCCTCTCTATCCAATGATGGATAGATTTAATTACGTGATCTCAAGATTAGATATAGATGGAAAATTTTATTATCTCGATGCTAGTCAACCGAGAATGGGTTTTGGCAGGTTGGGTTATGAATCTTATAATGGGCATGCCCGTGTGATCAATGAAGCGGCCACTCCCATTGATCTGAGGGCCGATTCATTGCTGGAAGGTAAACTCACATCTGTGTTTATAATAAATGATGAGAAAGGAAATTTAACCGGCAGCATGCAGCAGGCCCCGGGTTATTATGAATCGTATAGTTTGCGAAATCGTATCAAGGATAAAGGAAAGGAACAATTATTCAGTGATATTAAAAAAGCATTCAATGCGGATATTGAAATAGCTGAACCTGTCATCGATTCATTGGACAAATATGATCAGCCACTGGGCATAAGGTATAAATTCGATCTTAAAACAGAAGGCGAGGATATCATCTACCTCAATCCTATGTTTGGGGAAGCATGGAAAGAAAATCCGTTTAAGTCGGCCCAACGGACTTATCCTGTAGAAATGCCGTATGCGATAGATGAAACGTATTTGTTAAGATTAGATGTGCCTAAAGGCTATACGATAGATGAATTGCCAAAACAAATAATGGTGAAGCTGAATGAAAATGATGATGGTCTTTTTGAATACAGGTTATCTGAGTCCAATGGCGCTATTTCTCTAAGATCCCGTATTCGTCTCAAACGTGCCTTTTTCATGCCCGATGAGTACGAAACACTAAGGGAGTTTTTTAACCTTGTTGTAAAGAAACATAGCGAACAAATCGTTTTCAAAAAGAAAAGCTGATGATAAAAAAA
>JAKFEJ010000181.1:0-2904 GCA_036675745.1 Chitinophagaceae bacterium
TTCAGGATGTATTTCTGATCCGACTTGTATTATTATACCTGCGGCACCAAGTACACCACCTGCGCCAACGCTAGGTAAAGTTGATCCAACATGTACGGTTGCTACAGGATGCGTTACGGTTACTTCATCTATCGAAGGTTTGACCTTCAGTCTTGATGGAGCTGAGCCTTTTGTTGCTTATCCTGCTAATGGCTGGTGTGGCCTTGCAGCCGGTGAACATTGTGTAAGAGCAAAGAATGCTTCAGGATGTATTTCTACTCCAACTTGTATTATTATACCTGCGCAACCTCCAACACCTGTTATTTCATGCAGTGCTACCGGACCTATTGATATAACATCTCTCGCACATAGTTCACAGTTGGATGTAAGTTTTGTGGGTTCTGCTGATACTGACCCGACTCATTACACCTATTTATGGACTGAGGATGGAACAGGTTCATTGAGTAGCCTGGATGTCAAAAATCCTGTATATACGGCTGCTCTGGGAGATGCCGGAGGTACCGTACATTTTACAATAACGGTTATTAATACCATAACAGGCTGTACGCAGACTTCAAATTGTGAAGTTAATGTGAGTACTGTTGGTACTTGCTCTGTGACTGGTCCTACACCGGTTTGCAGTGGCTCAACCAATACATACACAAGTCCATTATTAGCTAATGAGTTTTCACGTGTGTGGACTGTTTCAGCAATTCCTTCAGGAGTTACTGATGCATCCATTCCCGGTGCAGATAATGGAACTTCAGTAGATGTTGTTGCCGGTTCCGCAGCTTACCGGGTAACATTGACTATTACTTTCCTGAATCAGGAGATAACTACCAGTTGCTGGGAAGATGTAGCAGTGAATGCCTGCGGCAGTAATTGCACTTATACCCAAGGTTATTATGGCAACAAGAATGGCAATAGTTGTGATGCTGATGGTACAGGTAGCGGACCAATAACATACCAAAGTCCTGTTCAACTGTTGACAGCTTTATTAACCACAGATCTGACAGTTGGAGTAGGTGATGTGTCTATTACGGTTCCGGCTGGTTCAGCAGGTGCTATTAAGCTGAACAGTGTAATGCCAGGCGGTAAAACTCCAAGAGAGTTGACCAATACATCAAATTGTGTTATTACTAATACCTGCTTCAGTTCTTACTTAACAAAAGGCAGGATCAACAATGTGTTGTTGTCTCAAACCATTACTTTAGGATTAAACATGAGGATCACTTCAACCTTATCTGGTTTCCAGATACAAGCAGGTGTTTTGGCAACAGCCAATCCTGATGGTGGTTGTGGTTCAACTACTCCAAAAGCCAGGAGTTGCTATTTTAATGAACTCGATCAATTAGTAGTGGTTAATGAGTACACTTACAGGACAATATTAGCATCGGTTATAGCCGCTCTTGACTGTAAGTCTTATCCTCATACAGTAGCTGGTTTGTACGCTTTGGCAAATGATGCCCTTGCTGATGTTGATGGCACTGATGGCACTGAATGCGGTGCATCCCTGTCAGACATAAATGCAGCTGTGGATGCTATCAACAATGCATTTGATAAGTGTAAAATATTTATCGGATGGGATGTTCCAGCTTGTGTACCAGAAGTATTGGTTGCTCAACGTGGCGGTGGTGGTGGATCCATCATTGAAGAGGCAACTATAAATCAACTAAGCGTTTCAACCTATCCAAATCCTTTCTCTGATAAGGTAAGATTTGAAATAAAATCACCGGTATCAGGACAGGCAACTTTGGAAGTGTTCAATACGCTGGGGCAAAAAATGAAAACCGTCTTCAAAGGCAACATCTTTGCAGGCAGAGGAGAAAGAGTTGATTACAGTGTTCCGTCAACGCAGAGAACTACGTTGTTTTATGTTCTTAGAGTAGGCGGCAAACAGGTTACCGGCAAGTTGATAAATATCAGCCAGTAAATAATAAGATGAAAACCCTAAACTCAAGGCTGCCTCACAAGGGCAGCCTTTTTATTTTTTTGCAATCAGGACAGATTATAAGATACCTCTCCAAAATATAATTCCAGCAGAAATTAAAGAAGCAAAAGCATTTAATTACAAATCCCGGTAGCATGCAACCGGGATTTATTTATATAATAGTTAACGGCTTTTAAACCCAATTTTAATTTATTACATAACCATATCCATTTCCGGCTATATGCCCCCCCGTTTCAAAAAAATTATAATCAATCCAGCTAAACCCGGCATCTCCCCATGTGGTGCCCCATGAGTTCATAATTTTGTAGGCATTTTTTGAATCATCATAGCCGCAGATGACCATGCAATGCGGAAGGTTTCCGGAACCGGAAAATGTTTTCCAGATAAATCCTGTCCTGGCATTTACAAAAGAATTGTCGGCTAAAATTGTTATGATTACAGGATGATGTTGGCCAATCATTGCTTTAATTGCAGCCCTATCCAATATTGAAATTTTTGAATAGGATGAAATTTTATAATTCAACGCTTCGGACGATTGAGTAGTGGTGGGCAATAATGAACAGCCATTTGTACTGCTGTATGGCATTGACTGGTAAGAACAGATTCCTTTACCCACAATAAAATCAAGTGCCGTTTGCATACTTGTTCCAGAACCGCAATCGGAACCGAACTTAACCTGGTTGTATAAGAATTCCGGACTAAACACATTGGTTGTATTACTGTATGAACCCGCATTTGTCCGGTAATATTGCTCGGCCGAACGAGCCGCATATCCAATCCCAAATGCTACACAGGAACCTTCTCCGCCCTGGTTACCAACCGGTGGCATTATTAATTGAACGCCACTGGAGGAGGGCGGCTGTACTATAATAGTATTGATCATAACTGTTACAGAGTTTGAGCCCTGATTACCGGCAGCATCTTTTGCAACAGCCTTAATGGTATGATTTCCGGCGGAAAAATTTGAAGTATTC
>JAKFEJ010000042.1:0-2895 GCA_036675745.1 Chitinophagaceae bacterium
CAAAGATTGTGTGGTAAACACAGTGAATGGTAAAAATGTTATCAATTTTACCGTAGCCCATTCAGAAAAGTATAAAGACAGCCAGGGTGTCAACCAGGAAAAGACGATCTGGGTTGATTGCGCCTACTGGACTGACCGTACCGCCATTTCTCCTTATTTACTAAAAGGAACTCAGGTGTTTGTGGAAGGATCTCCGGAGGTAAGAACGTTTACCCGTCAGGATGGAACCGGCGGAGCTTCCTTATCTCTTCGGGTTCGTGAGGTACAATTATTAGGTAGTAAAAGTGAAGGCGGAAGTATTACGCCTGCATATACCAGCAGTGCTTCTTCACCTGCTTCTTCTTCCGGTCATGTTCCTTCTGCCAATGAGATCACGGAACCAATTGATGATCTTCCGTTTTAATTTTGTCAATCAGATAATTGAGTTAAATGCCTTGTAGTAATACAGGGCATTTGTTATTAAATAAATGTTCTGCGCTTATGCAATTTTATTGCAGCAAAAAGGTTCTCCAACTCTGTGGTTTGTGGGTTAGCAAGTCTTCCGCCGCGGCGGAGAGATTTAGAGGGGGCCGCTTATCTTTGCGCCATGTCAGAACAAAATTTTTCCTACCAGCATTTATACAATTTTACAAAAACTGTTTTTCAAAAGATCGGGTGCAGCGAAGAACATGCAGCTACTGCTACTCAATCATTATTATCAGCCGACCTGCGGGGTGTTGATTCGCATGGTGTAGCAAGACTTAGTGGCTATGTTCGCCTTTGGGAAGTGAAACGGGTAAACGCAAGTCCCTCTATTAAAGTGATTCATGAAACGCCATCCACAGCGGTAGTTGATGGAGATAGCGGTTTGGGTTTAGTAGTAGCTCCTTTTGCCATGCAAATAGCTATTGAAAAAGCGAAACAAGTAGGTACCGGTTGGGTAAGTGTTCAAAACAGTAATCATTTTGGCATTGCAGGGCATCATGCTATGATGGCTTTGGAGCATGATATGATCGGTATAGCGATGACGAACGCCAGTCCATTGGTAGCTCCCACTTTTTCTATTGATAAAATGCTTGGCACTAATCCTATTTGTGTAGCGGCCCCGGCTGGTAATGAACCAGCTTTTGTTGCTGACCTTGCAACAACTACTGCGGCGAATGGTAAACTGGAAATTTTACAACGAAAAAATCTGCAAACACCTGATGGATGGGTACAGGATAAAGAAGGCAACCTATCTAATGATCCTCATATTTTGAAAAAAGGCGGGGCTTTATTGCCATTGGGCGGGGATCGTGAACATGGAAGTCATAAAGGCTACGCATTGGGGGCTGTAGTAGATATTTTTTCTGCTTTATTAAGTGGCGCAAATTATGCACCGTGGGTGCCGCCATTCCCGGCTTATGTGCCAATGCCAACACAACAACCGGGAAAAGGTATCGGGCATTTTCTGGGAGCCATGCGCATTGATGCATTTCGTCCTGCAAGCGAATTCAAAAAAGATATGGATCATTGGATACAGGGCTTTCGTTCCTGCAAAACAATTCCGGGTGAAGAAAAGGTATTGGTACCCGGCGATCCTGAAAGAGAAATGCATGCAGAAAGAATGCAGCATGGTATTTCATTATTGGAATCTGTAGTGAAAGATTTGAGAGAAGTGGGAAATAAATTCGAAGTTGAATTTTAATAATATTTTTAATAGACATTTTAAAATGACACTCCGTTATACTTTATTAATAAGCCTTTTTAGTTTTCTTTTCGGTTGCAGGGACAGTTCCAAGAAGACAGTAACTGATACTTTTCAGGTTGATGGAGACACGATCACAACAAAGTCAACAGAATCCACTCAACGCTAATTACCAGCTTGCAGACTTAACGCCTGAGTTGAAAAAATATATTGATGACAAACTGAAAGAAGCGGAAGGTTTAATCATTAAATATAATGGGAAATTACCCGATTCTAAGTATGATGCTAATATATTAGACCATGTATTTGAAAAGTGGCGACAAGGCAATGACCTAAAGAAAGAAACTGCCGAATATGTTATTGAGGCATTAGGGGCTGCATTAGGGCAAGATATTGTTAACAGTCTTAACTGTGGTTGGCAGGTTCTAACAGACCAATATGGTAGCGACTTGACCGTTATACACGGAAAATATAAAGTGAATGGTTTCCCATTTTCATCCGCGGAAAAAGCCTTTAATGAAAATAGAGTTGGCTCTTTTCAAAGTATTAAACTTACGCTAAAGCATCATATACAGGAAGCAGAAAAAACTGGCGAGGTTCAAGTTCGATAATAGAATGCCTGATGTTACTACAAATGTATACTGATCCCATTATGATTCTATTAGGATAATTACAGCCCAAAAACTGTAAAGCAAGATTTACCAGAAAGAATTTGACGAGCTGCGAACAGAACTCTGCAGTGTGCGACCAAAGCTCAATAGCGAACGGGACGCTGGTAACATAATTTCATATTCCTGTTAAATCTTATCTGATTGAAGGCTATCTTTGCAGCCTCAAATTTTTTAATCAAAATAAATCAAGGGAGGGGGGAACAAAATGAAAGTAATGAAGTTTGGTGGCACCAGTGTGGGCAAACCGGAACGTATGCACCAGATCGTTTCGTTGGTGACAAAAGAAGCAGAACCAACGATTGTAGTATTATCAGCTTTATCAGGCACTACCAACTCGCTGGTTGAGATCGGCGATCATATTGCCAAGGGTGATCGTACTGCGGCAAAGCAATCTATTGATAAACTGGAAGCGCATTACCAGGCTTTTGTTACTGACCTGTTGAAGAAACCGGAAACTTTAGCTAAAGCAAAGAATATCCTGGGAGAGCATTTTGAATTTCTCAATATCATCCTGAAAATTTCTTTCAGTGAAGCGTTGAGTAAAGATATTCTTGCACA
>JAKFEJ010000227.1:0-18754 GCA_036675745.1 Chitinophagaceae bacterium
ATAATGCGGCTGCGGCATTTCAGTTCTTCTTTTATATAACGGCTCATTACTTTTGTCCGTTGTTGAAACCTGGCCTTACGCTGATTATAAGCGGGTATATTTATAATTAATTCTTCTGCTTTAACACGGCTGCGCAGTAAGAGCAACTGAGGTGAATCTTTCCGGGGAATATATTCGATAATGCCAGCACTATCGACTTGACTCAATTGTTGTTTTACCTCATCAACATTCTTCTTTAATAATTGCGCCATCAACAATTCAGAGATAAAGGAAGGGTGATCGAATATTCCTTCATAAGCCCTTAATAATGCTTTGAGAATTGGTTCAAGTTGTGGATTATCTTTTTCAAATCGGTATAAATAATCTTTGGTGACGGTAAATTGAACTGTTCCCGGCCGGAAAACCTGTTCGTTGAAAGCCAGCCAGCCTTCCTGCTCAAGGGCTTTTAAAGAGTAAAGTGTAGTATGGCTGTCAAGTTTAAATTTTTTAATAAAATCAGCGATATCAAAATCATAATAATGCCCCACATTTGCGCCAACTGGTAATTGAAGATAATTTGCGACTGCCTGGTACACTTTCCTGATATCTTCCTGTGACGGAAAACGGATCCCGGTCATTTCATCAAGTTCGGTGAGATCTCTTTCGTCATATAATAAAACAGCATACGATTTTTTCCCATCCCTGCCGGCACGGCCTGCTTCCTGGTAATAGTTTTCCAAACAATCGGGAGGGTCAGCATGTATAACAGTACGTACAGCTGATTTATCAATGCCCATACCAAAAGCATTGGTGCAGACTATGATTCTTATTTTATTATTGATCCATGCTTCCTGTTTCCGGCTTCTTTCTTCCTGTGTCAATCCTGCATGAT
The DNA here is from genome assembly GCA_036675745.1 of Chitinophagaceae bacterium. Taxonomy (GTDB): domain Bacteria; phylum Bacteroidota; class Bacteroidia; order Chitinophagales; family Chitinophagaceae; genus Terrimonas_B. The sequence goes on from JAKFEJ010000227.1 coordinate 872, forward strand.
AATAATCACAGGAAATGTTTTGTAAATGCAGCAACTCACTTATTTCTTTTGTTCGCTTACGGCTTTTGCAATAAATGATCCCGGTTCCCGGAACTTTATTTAATATTTCAATGATCTTATTGATCTTGGAATCGACCCGGAAATTGCTATAAGAAAGATTAGCCCGTTCAAATGATTGACGAAAAACTTTCCAGTGTTTTAAAGAACCTTTATTGGGCGGAGTCTGTTCCCCTCTCCTTTGGAGAGGGGTTAGGGGTGAGGTCAACTTTTCACAAATATCATTCTGTACATCCTGTGTAGCGGAAGCGGTTAATGCCAATACAGGAACACCTGGCAACTCTTCTCTTAATGCAGCAATGCGTAAATAAGGCGGACGAAAATCATAGCCCCATTGCGAAATACAATGCGCTTCATCTACAGCTATCAATTCAATGCCCATCCCCGGCAGGTATTCTTTAAATAATGAAGTTTCTAATCTTTCAGGAGATACGTATAAAAATTTGCAATTACTTTCTGTAACTACTTTCAGTGTATTAATTACTTCTTTAAAGCTCATACCGGAATAAATGGCATAAGCCGTAATATTTTTTTTTCGCAAACCCTCTACCTGGTCTTTCATCAAAGCAATCAATGGAGAAATAACAAGGCAGGTTCCTTCTTTGGCCATTGCCGGTACCTGGTAACAAAGTGATTTGCCGCCACCGGTAGGCATCAGGGCCAATGTGTCACTTCCGTTTAATACAGAATTTATAATGTCTTCCTGTAAAGGACGGAAAGCATCAAAGCCCCAATACTGTTTTAGTATTTTATGAATATCAAACAAAAGATAATGAGTCTTGAATGTTGAAGGTAGGAAAGAATATATGCTCAATAAAGATTACTTACTCCACTTTCTTTACAAACAACCTGCCTGAATTAATAGCTAATACGACATCACTCAATCCCATTACTAATGCCGCAAATCCCGGTTTCAGAAAGCCTAATGCAGCAACTGGAATAGCAATAATGTTATAAGCAAACGCCCAGAAGAGATTTTGTTTGATAGTAAGAAAAGTATGTTTGCCCAGGCCCAATGCTGTGGGCAATTTTTTTAATCCATGATTCATTAATACAACCTGTGCGGTTTGCATAGCGATCTGTGATGCATCGCTCATGGAAATTCCAATGCTGGCTTTTGCTAATGCCGGCGCATCATTGATGCCGTCACCAACCATTGCTGTTGGTGTAATAGCATTCAATTCCGCTATTTTCATCAGCTTTTGCTCCGGTGTTTGTTCTGCTATCACTTCATCAATACCTAACTGTTCGCCTAATGCTTTTGTCCTGGCATAGCGGTCGCCACTTAGTAAGATCGTTTTTATATTTTTTGAATGTAAATAATCGATTACTGATTTTGCCTCAGGTCTTATTTCATCTTTAACATCAATCCAACCTATCAACTGATCATTTTTGACAATATAAATATTATGCCTTTCATCTTTTGTAAACTTCTCCGCTACTTTAAATGACCCCGCCCAATAAATATTTCCATCTTTATCCTCTGCTTTCATGCCAAGTCCTTTTACCTCTTCTATCTTTTTCCATCTCATCTCGTCTTTTATTTTCCAGGCAGAATTGATACTTTTTGCAATAGGATGGTTGGAATATTTCTCAAGCGAAAAGACAATTTTTTTAAATTCATCTTCTGTAAGCCGGTCATCTGTCAACTGCCAACGGTCAACAACAAACTCTCCCGTGGTTAACGTTCCTGTTTTATCAAAAACTACCTGTTGAATGTTCTTAAATAATTCAAGGCTTGTCGCATTGCGGAATAAAATACCGTTTCTTGCCCCGCGTCCAAGTCCAACTGCAATAGCAGCAGGAGTTGCCAATCCCATAGCACAGGGACAGGCTATTACTAATACAGCAATACTTCGCATCAACGAAGGAGTGAAATCCTGCAGAATGATCCAGTTGATAATTAAAGTAACAGCAGCAATCCCTAATACTACCGGAACAAATACGGCACTGATCTTATCCGCCAATTGTTGCACAGGAGGCTTTTCGCCTTGCGCTTGTTTTACCAAATTTATAATGCCGGATAATACCGTGTCATTACCTGCTGCGGTTACATAAGCCCTGACAGTTCCATTAACCAATATACTCCCGCCAATCAGTTTATCTTTACCCGCTTTATGCAAGGGTACACTTTCGCCGGTAATGATCGCTTCGTTGACATCGGCTTCGCCCCAGAGTATTTTAGCATCGGCGGGAACCTGTTCACCTGATTTTATTAAAATTAAATCGCCGGTTTTAAGATGTTCACTTTCTACGGGAAAAATTTGTTCCTGGTGCTGATCATCATAAGCGATCATATTGGCCATTACCTTTTGTGATTTCGCCAGTTTATTCAATGCCCGTTGTGTTGACTGCACGGATGCATCTTCCATATAATTTCCCAGGAAGACCAACGTGATGATCGTCGCTGTTGTTTCATAGAACATATAATCAGCAGCCTGGCCGGTTAGTGTTCCGTATAAACTATAAACAAAAGAAGCAAGGGCGCCGATGGCTATCAGCACATTCATATTAGGTATGCCATTGCGAAGGCTTTTCCAGGCGCTTTTTCCAAAAAAGCTCATGCCAACAACAAATACGGGAATCGTTAAAGCTAATTGCACCCAGGGATTCATCAGCCAATGGATATGAAGGCCAGGGATCATGTGCAACATCAGTACTGCGGTAAAAGGAAGGCAGAATAAGAACCGGTGAAGATGAGTGGAAAGAAAACGTTGCCGGTTGCTGGTCGCCAGTTGCTGGTTTTCTACTTCGTAACCCAGGTCTTTAATTCCTATTGCTAATTCCTGCGGCTGGTGATTTCCATTCATGTCAAAACTTACATCTCCGGTAGCAAAATTCACTTTCACATCCTGCATGCCTTGTTTTTCAAGATATTTCCGGATAGTGAGAGCACAGTTTGAACAATCCATTCCATCCACTTTCCATTGTACTTTTTCCATAATTATTTTCCTTATGCTTATAACAAAAAGCAAGCGATCTTGTTTGCAAATTTACCCATTGTCGTCAGGTGGTTTTTTGTATTTGACAAAATATGTTCACAACCTTGTTGCTAAAATGAGAACTTGTATCTAAGCAGGAGTTTAAATTTGTGATATGGAGCTTGTTTTTTCATTGGATACTATTAAAGAAATTGCAACCAGGTTTTGGAAATTAACCAGGAACTCAACAGTATTTGCTTTTCATGGAGATATAGGAGCAGGAAAAACAACTTTTATTCATACGCTTTGTGATGTAAAAGGAGTAAAAGATACAGTGGGTAGCCCAACATTTTCTATTATCAATGAATATGAGTATACCATTAATAAAGATGTAAAGAAGATATTTCATATTGATTTATACCGGCTGAAAGATGAACAGGAAGCCATACAGGCAGGGGTGGAAGATTGTTTGTACAGTGATCATATTTGCCTCGTAGAATGGCCGGACAGGTCACCGGGTATTTTCCCGGAAGATACCGTGCATGTGCATATAGATACAATAGATTCATCTTTGCGAAGGCTCAGAATCAAAGGGAAATAACTAATTTTGAAACCAGTCAGTTAGACTATCGTTAACCAACTCCATGAGTCAGCAAAAACCAAGGATAAGCACTTCCTTTAGCTACGAAACATTAGAAGAGACCCTTGACATCAAACCGAAAGCGGAGGGAATGACAATTGGTATTCCGAAGGAAATAGCTTTCCAGGAAAACCGGATCGCATTAACACCCGATGCTGTCAGCGTATTGATCAGTAATGGTCATAAGGTAGTAATAGAACATAATGCCGGGGATGCATCACATTTCAGGGACAAGGATTACAGCGAAGCAGGAGCAAAGATCGTTTATGACAGGGCTGATGTTTACAAAGCGCCTATCGTTGTAAAAAGTGCGCCGGTGATAGAAGAAGACTTACCTCTGCTGCAAATGAACCAGGTTATCATTTCCCCTATTCATCTTTCTGTATTGAAAGCGGAACTGCTGGAAAAAATGATGGAAAAAAAGATCACGGCAATCTCTTTTGAAAATCTGAAAGATGATAGTGATTCTTATCCCATTGTTCGCAGCATGAGCGAAATTGCCGGAAGTGCCGTCATGCTGATCGCTGCGCAATATTTAAGTTCAGCCAATCATGGTAAAGGTGTATTGCTGGGAGGTATATCCGGTATAGCACCAACAAAAGTGATCATCATTGGCGCCGGGATAGTAGGAGAGTATGCTGCAAGAGCAGCACTTGCATTGGGCGCATCTGTAAAAGTTTTTGATAATAGTGTTTACCGGTTAAAAAGATTGCAGAATAATATAGGCCACCGGTTGTGGACATCGGTTATCGAGCCAAGAATGCTGGCAAAGCAGCTAAAGACCTGTGAAGTGGCAGTGGGTGCATTAGGATCTGAAACAGGCAGGACACCGATGGTGGTAACTGAAGAAATGGTGAGCAATATGCGGCCGGGTTCAGTTGTCATTGATGTAAGTATTGATCGCGGCGGATGTTTTGAAACATCGGAAATCACCTCGCATGAGCATCCCATTTTTATGAAATATGGTGTTATTCATTATTGTGTACCAAATATTCCATCCGGCTTTTCAAGAACAGCATCACAAGCTATCAGTAATGTATTGATGCCTTTATTACTGGAAGCAGGTGAAGAAGGTGGTTTTGAAAAATTGGTTTGGCACCGTGTGCATTTACGCAGCGGTATCTATCTGTTCAAAGGAGCATTGACCAATTTTTATTTAAGTGAACGCTTCGATCTGAAATTTACAGATCTCAATTTGCTGATCGCAAGTCAGCGTTGATCAGCCCGGCAGTTTATTTAATCATGGTTTCTTAATATGACCAAACCCTTGTCAGATGGCCTTTAGCCATTTTTCCTTATCTTCGGTATAATGAAAAAATGGCTGATCACAAATGCTTTTCTTCTTGGCTTTATAAGCCTGGCGCTATGTGGTTATACAGCTCCTGCTAAAACAGTTATTGTCCAGTCATCTTCAAAGCATATTTCAAAAAAAGTTTTTTCATTCACAGGTGAAAATAAAAATGATGAACAAGAGGATTATTCCACGCTTCATCATCATATAAGACTTCCTTTTTCTATAACACCTTATTTTGTTTTAGTAGAAAATATTTTTCCGGTATCTACTGATTATAGAATTACACAGACCGTAATAGCAGCAGAACCGGAAAGAGTACTGAAGGACCACCTGCTCCACTTATTTCCGTCCCACTACTTTTGGTAAACTGATCATTGATTTATTTGCACCTCCCGGTTCCAAAGAATAATTCCAGGTTTTAAAAGATTGCTACCATTTTCGTAACAAGCAGGCTGAATATTTTCAATACTAACCGAAAAATTGTATGAGCCATTTACCAGCTTTAATTATTGACCTTGCTTTGATATTAGGGGCGGCAGCTATTATGACCCTGCTGTTTAAGATGCTGAAACAACCCCTGGTATTAGGCTATATCATTGCAGGGGTGCTGGTAAGTTCCAATTTTGCATGGTTTCCTTCCATTTCCAGCGGTGAACTTAAGAACGTAAATGTGATGGCTGAGATCGGTATCATTTTTCTTCTCTTTAGCCTGGGCCTTGAATTCAGTTTTAAAAAATTGGCACAGGTAGGAGGTTCATCATCTGTATCCGCTTTTATAGAAGCCATTGGAATGTCTGCCTTAGGCTATGGCTGCGGTAAAATATTAGGTTGGTCCACTATGGATAGTATTTATCTCGGGGCTGCACTGGCTGTTTCTTCCACTACTATTATTATCAAGGCAGTGGAAGAATTGGGATTAAAAAAGAAAAAATTCGCTTCGCTGGTTTTTGGTATCCTGATAGTGGAAGATCTTATTACAATTGCAATATTAGTATTGCTTACAACGCTTTCAGTCAGTCAGCACTCGGCTGGCTCAGAAATGTTGCTCTCTATTTTAAAACTTATCTTTTTCCTGATCCTCTGGTTTGTCATCGGGATATTCTTTATACCTACCATTCTTAAAAGAGCAAAAAACCTGATGAATGATGAAACATTGCTGATCGTTTCTGTTGCTATGTGCCTGTTAATGGTTTACCTCGCTGCACAAGCCGGTTTTTCTTATGCCTTAGGCGCTTTTGTGATGGGATCATTGTTGGCCGAAACTACTAAGGCGGAAAAAATAGAGCACCTGATAAAACCGGTAAAAGATCTTTTTGGCGCCATATTTTTTGTATCAGTAGGCATGATGATCGATCTGAAAATGATAGGAGAATATGCTGTCCCTATATTATTGATCACTGTTGTTTGTATTGCCGGTAAAATATTAACAACCGGTTTTGGCGCTTTTATCTCTGGTAACTCTTTGAAAGTGTCTTTACAAACCGGAATGAGTCTTGCCCAGATCGGTGAATTTTCTTTCATTATCGCTGCCCTGGGAGTAAGTCTCAATGCTACCAGTGCATTTTTATACCCGATCATTATAGCGGTTTCGGGTGTTACTACTTTTACAACGCCCTATCTTATAAAATCAGGTGCTCCTTTTTATGAGTGGATAGATAAACGTTTGCCTGAAAAATGGAGGAAATCATTGAACCGCTATAGTTCTGAAGCCACAACTATTACGGCAGCAAGCGATTTTCAACAGGTGGTGAAATCATTTATGATCAATGTGCCGCTATTCTCTGTTATCATTGGCGCTATTGTTTTCCTGTCTTCAACTTATGTATTGCCCTGGGTAGCTGCCAATACAGAATATGCATTTGGAGGCGTAACGGCTGCTATTCTTACCTTGCTGGCTATGGCGCCATTCTTATGGGGATTGGTAGTAAGAAATGAACGTAATGAATCTTTTGTAAAAATATATGCGCAACAAAAATACAGAAGCCCGATATGGGTGATGAGGGGCATCAAACTTTCCCTTGCTTTATTTTCTATTATTTTTCTTTTAAACCGTTTTTTCTCCATTAATATCGCATTGTACGGCGCACTTTTAATGATCACATTGTTCTTCATTTTGCGAAAAAGAATACAGGTACTGTATGATAGAATTGAAAACCGGTTCATCAAAAATCTGAACGACCGGGAATTGCAGGAAGAACTGAAAATACTGGAGCTCCAGGCCAGCAAAAGAAATGTAGCCTTAGCGCCTTGGGATGCCCACATGACCACCTTTGATGTGGATCCGGAAGTTCATATTGTTGGCAAAACGCTGGAAGAACTGAAGTGGCGGGAATATATAGGTGTGAATGTGGCAATGATAAAACGTGGCCAGTTAACGATTAGCACACCACAGAAAACCGACCATATTTATCCTTGTGACAAATTATTTATTATTTGTACGGATGCACAGGAAAAAAAGATGAATGCTATTCTTCGTCCTGATAAAAAATTAGTGGAGAGCCAGAAAGAAGTTGAAGTGGAACTGGATAAATTTACGATCGGGCATGATTCGCCTTTTATGAATAAATCCATCCGGGAATCGGGTATCCGAACAAGGACTAATGGGCTTGTGGTAGGCATAGAAAGAAGTGGCCAACGGATATTGAATCCCGAATCTGCAATGATTTTTGAAGAGGGTGATATAGTTTGGATCGTAGGTGAAAAGAAACTGATTGATGCGATTAATTGATTCCAGAAGCGTCATCTTTTTATTTTTTCTTTAAAACAAAAATGACAGAATGGAGGCGATAACCAACAAGATCATAAAAAAAGCAAGCTCGGGATGTCTTCTGATTGATCGTATTTAGATCGGCTTAAGCTTCATGATTTATAGTCTACAATATCTATCTTCTCCTTGCAAAACCTGTACTCCACTTCATCATTACTACTCACCACTACCAAACGATCTTTGCAGTAGGCATCTATTAACTGGTGATATGACTCAATACCGGCCGTATCTAAATTAGTGCAAGGTTCATCCAGTAAAACAATTTGGGTATCAGAAAAAATACATTGCGCCAGCTTCACCCTTTGTTTCATGCCGGAAGAATAATAACGTATCTGTTTGTTAGCCGCTTTTTCCAGGCCAAGAGTAGTGATGATTGAATCAGTTGTTACGCCAGTCAAAAAAGGTTTGAACCCATGATGAAACTCTAAAAACTCTTTTAATGTCATTTCTTCAACAACTTCAAGATAAGGAGCGCAGATAGAAACATAATTATAAATTTCTTCATGAGGGATTTCTAGCTTTTCACTTTTCACTTCTGTCCCGATAGCTATCGGGATCCGACTTCCGACTTCCGACTTCCGACTTCTGTCCTCTGACTTCCGACTTCCGCCCTCATACCTCATATTTCCTTCATTAAAATGCATAGAACCACTTAGCACCTGAAGCAATGTACTCTTTCCCGACCCATTCGGCCCGGTAATAGCATAAGCGTTTCCTTTTTCAAAACTGTAAGTAAAATGACGGAATATCCAGTCCCGGTTAAAGCGTTTGCCGGCATCAGAGAATACTATCTTCATCGCCGTTACCTTTGGTGAAACGTTTGATGATGCCCCTGGAACTTTCATTGATGAACGTAACAATTTCATCACGTTCATCCGTAGCAGGAAATTCTTCTTCAAGGTATTCCAACGCCTGGGAAGTATTTAATCCTTTATTGTAGAGAATACGATAAATGTCAAGTATCTGATTGATCTTTTCAATAGTAAACCCGCGGCGCTTTAATCCAACTGAGTTAACTCCGGCATAACTTAATGGCTGACGGGCGGCTTTTATATAAGGAGGAACATCTTTGCCAACCAGCGAACCACCGGATATAAATGCATGTTGCCCTACATGTACAAACTGGTGAAGGGCACATACGCCACCAATACCTACCCAGTCGCCTAATACCACATGGCCGGCTAGTTGAGAATTATTGCTAAGTGTACAATTGTTACCAATAATACAATCATGGCCGATATGGCTGTAAGCTAATATCCAGCAATTATTACCAACTACGGTTTTCATCCGGTCAGATGTACCACGGTGTATAGTTACAAATTCACGGATGGTGCAATTGTCGCCGATCTCAACAGTCGTTCGTTCGCCATCAAATTTTCTGTCCTGCGGAATAGCTGCAATAACAGCGCCGGGGAAAATGCGGCAGTTCTTACCAATCCTTGCCCCTTCCATAATGGTGACATTGGAACCTATCCAGGTACCTTCGCCTACCTCAACATCCTGGTGAATAACAGTAAACGGATCAACCTTTACGTTAGTCGCCAGCTTTGCATTCGGATGAATGTATGTATGTGGATGAATCATGCAGTATTCTAATAAAAAAACATCCGCCTTAGGCGGAGACGGTGCAAAGGTAATTGTTACGGCCAAAAGTGGAAGTTTTTTTAAGATATAGGGGTAAAACCTGTTCTTGATTAAGATTGGCTGTGGAAAATCAATGTTCGACCTGTAAATTTGCAGTTCCAGATGTTTAACCCCCCGGATATACTAACACTTGCATACAAGCAGGCTCCCATGCAGGAGCAAATGGAATTGCTGCACGAAAAAGAACAGCAAATGCCGGGATCTGTTCAATATTCAATCAGAAGATACACCCGGAATCACCAGTGGAATATGGAAGACACCGGTATGATGGTCTATCATTATGAGAAAAATGATCCGCAAAAAAACTACCTGGAACTGAAATTCTGTGTGGCCGGTAATGTTTATTGCAAACAAAAGGAAACGGAATGTAATATGTGCCGGGCGGGTGTATCAAAAAATTGCTCCGATAAGGCCGAAAGTGTAGATGTATTGGGTTTCCGGTTTTCTCCTGCACTTTTATCCCAGTTTGTAAAACCAAGAAGCAGCAATGATACATTGAGCGAAGACATCCTGAATTTTAAAAGGCAGTCTTCATTTACAAAAATATTACCGCTTTGCAGCAAGACAAGAATGGTTATTGAGTCCTTGCTGAATCATAACTATAGTGATAGCCTCGAAAATATTTATATCAATGCGCAGATGCAGATGCTGCTGTTGTACAGTATGGATTGCATGATTGGTGATAAGGAAATTGATGTGATCAATTGTAAGTTCCTGGCTAATGAAGCGGACAGGGAAAAAGTGACAAAGGCGAGAGAAGTATTGATTCAACATATTGGTGAGCCTATCACCATCAAGGAACTGAGCCGTAAGGTAGCCATGAATGAATGCTACCTGAAAAAAGGATTTAAAGAAATGTTTGGCACTACTATATTCGATTTTTACCAGAGCCAGCGTATGGAGCATGCACGTTTTCTTTTATATGAAAAAGGATTGAGTGTTACCGAAGTCTCCATGTTGTTGGGGTATTCTTCTATATCACATTTCTCTACTGCATTTAAAAAGCACACGGGTTTGAAACCCTGTGAACTGTTGTTGCGATAATAAAATATCCTCTTCACTACTATTATTCCTTTTCTGTTTTAGTTTTGCAACCGATGAAAGGCATTAGTTATATATTATCAATTTACATGTTGTTGCTGGCAGTATTTCCCTGCTGTGCTTTTGATGATTGCCCGGATGATAAGATACAAACTGAACAGGCAGCTAATCATGAAAATGGTGATAAGGATTGTGGTACCTGTTCGCCTTTCTTTAATTGCGAAGGTTGTGCTTCCATTTCTGCAACTGTTGAACCCGTTTATTTTAATACGGTTTCTTTACCTGTCAAACAGGTATATACAGGTTTTCTTTCTCCATCTATTCCTGATGTTCATTACGATTTCTGGCAGCCGCCCAAATTAGGTTAGTGCCCCCATCCCCTAAAGGGGTGTTTAAAATTATTATTAACCTGAATTTTACACATGAATAAAATATTCTTATGTGTGGCAGCGATATTTTGTACTGCTACATTATTTGGTCAGCATTCTATCAGTTTTTCAATTAAGAATACTGAGACTGGTGAGCCTTTGGCAGGAGCATCAGTTCTTGTTGTCTCTTCGAAAAAAGGCGCTTCGACTGATACTTCAGGTTTAGTGGAATTTAAAGATCTGGCTGCAGGTAAATATATATTCCGGTTTTCTTTTACAGAGTTTGAGCAAAAAGAAGAAACGATAATTATTCCTTATGAAGGAAAACAGCCTTATGAGATTTTCTTGAAACAAGAAGAACATGAGGAAGAAGAAGAGATCATTATTCAATCTACGCGGAGCACAAGAACCATACAGAATATCCCAACAAGGGTAGAGTTTATCGCCGGAGAAGAACTGGACGAAAAAGCGAATATGAAACCGGGTGATATCAGGATGGTGCTGACAGAAAGCACCGGTATTCAAACACAACAAACATCTGCTACATCAGCGAATGCATCTATCCGGATACAAGGTTTGGATGGACGATATACGCAGATATTAAAAGACGGTTTGCCTTTGTATGCCGGGTTCAGCAGCGGTTTGGGCTTATTGCAAACTCCCCCGTTGGACCTGAAACAGTTTGAAGTGATCAAAGGTTCCGCTTCTACTTTATATGGCGGCGGCGCTATTGCCGGTTTAGTAAACCTGATCTCTAAAACACCACACGAAAAAAGAGAATTGAAATTTCATCTGGATGCAACATCCGGCGGTGGATTAAATACAAGTGGTTTTTATGGACAGAAGTTTGATAAAACAGGATTGACCTTGTTTGCTTCCCGCAACAGCAATAAAGCATACGATCCTTCAGATATTGGTTTGACAGCGATCCCCAAATTTGAACGCTATACACTCAATCCAAAATTCTTCGTGTATTTCAATGAACAAACACAATTGAACCTGGGAATTAATTTAACAACAGAAGATCGTACCGGTGGTGATATTGATTTTATAAAAGGGAAAAAGACATCGGGCTTTTTTGAAAAGAATAACAGCGACCGTATTAGTACCCAATTCAGTTTTGAACATCGCTTTGGCAAGTGCAGTCACATAACGGTGAAGAACAGTTTCAATCATTTTAAACGCATCATGACGCTGCCGGGATATGAATTTAACGGCGTACAAAATGGAACTTTCACGGAAGTTACTTATGCTTCACATGGCGAAAGATCGGAATGGATCACCGGTTTGAATTTTGTAACGGATAAGTTTGATGAAGTGAAAACTACAGGAACGCCTTTGCGGAATTATGAACAACTAACCGTTGGTGCTTTTGTTCAAAACAATCTTGAGCTAAATAAAAAGTTCAGCCTGGAAACAGGTTTAAGAGCTGATCATGTAAAAGATTATGGGTTTGCTTTTTTACCAAGGGTATCTGCTTTATTCAAATTTACTTCTGAACTTTCTTCCCGCATCGGCGGTGGCCTCGGTTATAAAACGCCGACTATTTTTACGGAAGAAAGTGAACGATTGCAATATAAAAATGTATTGCCGGTAGATGATAATACCAACAAACTGGAACGCAGCTATGGAGTAAATGCTGATATTAATTATAAAACACAATTCGCTGATGGTGATATAAGTTTTAGTATCAACCATCTTTTCTTTTATACCCGCATCGTTGATCCTTTGTTATTACAACCGGATGGAAGCAATTATCGTTTCAATACAGTTGATGGCCATATTGACAGCCGGGGAATGGAAACAAATGTTAAACTCGGCTACAGCGATTTTAAATTGTTCCTGGGCTATACATTTACCGAAGCATACCTGCATGAAGGAGATATAGAAACAGAAAATTTCCTGACACCACGGCATCGCCTCAATTCAGTACTGTTTTATGAAGTGGATGAAAAATGGAAGATTGGCCTGGAAGCTTATTATTTCAGTAAGCAAAAGTTAAGCGATGGCGGTACTGGCAAGCCTTACTGGATTACCGGTTTCATGGTCGAAAAACTTTGGGAGAAATTTTCATTGTATATCAATTTTGAAAATTTCCTGGATGCACGACAAACAAGGTATGGTAGTATTTATACCGGGACGATCAATGATCCGGTATTTAAAGATATTTATGCACCGTTGGATGGGTTTGTTATAAATGGTGGAGTTAAATTGAGATTGTAGATAGTATTGTGATAAATAAAATGCGGCTGAAAATTCATTCTGCCGCATTTTTTATTTTTAAGTTGAACCCTGTTTCTCTTACTTGGCACTCTTTACCTCTTTTCCTTTCCACCCGCTCCCCTGAAATTCATAATATCCCTGTCAAATAAATATAAGCCGCTCCTGTCATCACCGATCAATTCTAATTTATCATTTAGTACACGGGCCGTTCTTTCTTCTTCTATCTGTTCGTTTACATACCACTGAAGGAAATTATGTGTAGCATAATCTTTTTCTGTCAGTGATAAATGTACCAGGTCATTGATACTGTCACTTACCTTGAGCTCATGCTTCAGAAATTCCTCAAACACACTTTTCAACGATTTAAAAGTAATGATAGGCTGAGCAAGAGCCGGTATTACGGCAAAGCCACCCCTTTCATTAACAAAACGGATCAGCTTAAGCATATGCACTCTTTCTTCATCTGACTGCTGATAGAAGAAGTTGGATACACCTTCCAGGCCCGGCTGTATTTCAGCCCATGATGCCATTGCTAAATAAGCCTGTGATGACTCAGCTTCCATTTGAACCTGTTTATTCAGTGCTTCCTGTATAGGTTTTGATACCATGATATACCAGTTTTGTTTACACAATTTAAGATTAATATTCCCTTCGACAAGCTCAGGGCATAAAAAAGAGGAACAGAAAACTGTCCCTCTATGTATAAACCGTCGTCAGTAAGTATTATGATCCGCAACTGATACAGCCTTCTGGATTATCCAAAGAACAGGAGATCTGTTCTACCGCCATTGCTTTATCCGTTGCCGCTTGTTTCATTGTATCCGTATCAACAGTAAACTTCACCGCATCGGTCGCCGCTTTCGTTCTTAAATAGTACATACCTGTTTTCAATCCTTTTTTCCAGGTGTAGAAATGCATAGAGCTCAGCTTCGCGAAATTGGGTTGCTCTACAAACAGGTTCAAAGATTGCGATTGGCAAATAAAGGCGCCGCGGTCAGCCGACATATCAATAATGGTACGTTGTTTTATTTCCCATACTGTTTTGTAGATCTCTTTTAATTTGGCTGGGATCTCTTCAATATTTTGAACGGAGCCGTTGGCAGCGATGATACGCTGTTTCATGCTGTCATTCCACAATCCAAGACCCATCAGGTCTTTCAGCAAATGTTTATTTACCACTACAAAATCTCCGCTTAATACACGGCGGTTGTAAATATTCGAAGTATAGGGTTCAAAACATTCGTTGTTGCCGAGGATCTGTGAAGTAGAAGCTGTAGGCATTGGCGCCAGCAATAACGAATTGCGTACACCGTGTTCTTTTATTTCAGCTCTCAATGCATCCCAATCATACCTGTCGCTTGGTTCAGCATTCCACATATCAAACTGGAAAATACCTTTTGATAAAGGAGAACCTTCAAAAGTTTCGTAAGCACCCAGTTCTTTAGCGATATTTTTTGATGATACTAAAGCAGCATAATAGATCGTTTCAAAAATATTTTTATTCAGGATCTTCGCCATGTCGCTTTCAAATGGCAATCCTAACAACATAAATACATCCGCTAAACCCTGTACACCAATCCCGATAGGACGATGACGGAAATTACTGCGTCTTGTTTCTTCTAATGGATAGTAGTTATTATCAATGATCTTGTTCAGGTTCTTTGTAATGATCTGTGTTACTTCCAGCAGTTTGTCAAAGTTGAATTTTTTTCCTTCTACAAAACGGGGCAGAGAAATAGACGCCAGGTTACAAACCGCGGTTTCTTTATCGTCACTGTATTCAATGATCTCGGTGCAAAGATTGCTGCAACGGATCGTACCCAAATTCTTCTGGTTTGATTTTTCGTTGGCAGCATCTTTATAGAGCATATAAGGGTTGCCGGTTTCTATCTGTGCTTCTAGTATAGCATTCCAAAGATCACGGGCAGGAATTGTTTTCTTAGCCTTACCTTCTTTTTCATACTGCTCATACAATGCTTCAAACTCGGCGCCATGCGTAGTGTGCAGGTTCTTTGCCTCGTTGGGGCAGAACAAACTCCACTGACCATCCGCTTCTACACGTTTCATAAACAGATCGCAAACCCATAATGCAAGGAACAGATCTCTTGCTCTCATTTCTTCTTTACCATGATTCTTTCTCAGGTCCAGGAATGCGAACACATCAGCATGCCATGGCTCCAGGTAAATGGCAAAAGCGCCTTTACGTTTACCGCCACCCTGGTCAACATAGCGGGCTGTATCATTAAATACACGCAGCATCGGAATGATACCATTGCTCGTGCCATTTGTTCCTTTGATATAACTGCCTGTGGAACGGATATTATGAACATTCAAACCAATACCGCCCGCTGATTGTGAGATCAGTGCTGTATTTTTCAATGTTTCATAAATACCTTCAATGCTGTCATCTTTCATGCTTAGCAGGAAACAACTACTCATCTGAGGTTTTGGTGTGCCGCCGTTAAACAGGGTAGGCGTTGCATGGATAAACCATTTTTCACTCATCAGGTTGTATGTCTCAATAGCTGAGTCAATATCATTTTTATGAATGCCCAATGCCACACGCATGAATAAATGCTGCGGACGTTCCACTATTTTGCCATTTACTTTCAGCAGGTATGATTTTTCTAATGTTTTAAAACCAAAAAAATCAAAATGATAATCCCTTTCATAGATGATGGAAGCATCCAGGATATCCGCATTTTGCTGAATGATATCATATATATCGTCGGCCAGCAGAGGAGCTTCATCACCGGTCTTGTTGTCAATATAGTTATACAACAGCGAGGCTGTTTCGGAAAAAGATTTCGTCGTGTTCTTGTGTAAATTGCTTACCGCTATTCTTGCGGCCAGTACAGCAAAGTCAGGATGTTTGGTGGTAAAGGAAGCCGCCGTTTCCGCTGCCAGGTTATCCAGTTCTGTTGTTGGTACGCCATTATAAATGCCGATAATTACTTTTTTAGCAATCTCAATAATATCATCGGATTTTAAGGTAAGGCCATAGCTAAGTTTCATTACCCTGGAAGTGATCTTGTCGAAGTGCACGGCTTCCTGCTTGCCGTTGCGTTTCATTACATACATGTCGTTATATATTTAGTTGGTTAGTAGTTTAGTAGTGAGTCCGTAGTCAATAGTCGGGAGTCAGGACTATTGACTCACGACTATCGACTCCTTTTAGAAGTCTTCGTCCATAGAAAAGGCCTTCCCTGTATCATTCATCACACCTGATTTCTGGTATTCACCCACCCGTTTCTCAAAGAAATTTGTTTTCCCCTGCAAAGAGATGAGCTCCATAAAATCGAATGGATTGGTAGCGTTGTAGATTTTTGAATAGCCTAACTCACTGAGCCACCTGTCAGCGACAAATTCAATGTACTGCTGCATCAGTTTGGCATTCATACCGATCAGGTCAACCGGCAATGCTTCTGTGACAAATTCTTTTTCAATTGCAACAGCATCGGAGATAATACCCTGTACTTCTTTTTCAGTTAGCTTATTTTGCAGCATGCTGTATAGTAAGCAGGCGAATTCGCAATGCAGGCCTTCATCGCGGCTGATCAGCTCATTGCTGAATGTCAATCCCGGCATCAATCCTCTTTTCTTCATCCAGAAAATAGAGCAGAAACTGCCGCTGAAGAAAATACCTTCCACTGCTGCGAAAGCAACCAGGCGTTCCGCGAAACTTCCATTATCAATCCAGCGCAAAGCCCATTCCGCTTTTTTCTTTACCGCAGGTACTGTATCTATCGCATGGAAAAGGCGATCTTTTTCTTTGGGATCTTTGATATAAGTGTCGATCAGTAAAGCATACGTTTCAGAATGGATATTTTCCATCATGATCTGGAAACCATAAAAGCAACGGGCTTCCGGCAACTGAACTTCACTCATAAAGTTCACCGCCAGGTTTTCATTAACGATACCATCGCTGGCTGCGAAAAAAGCAAGCACATGAGAAATAAAATGACGTTCGCCATCATTGAGGGCATTCCAGTCCTTCATATCATCGCCAAGGTCAATTTCCTCTGCCGTCCAGAAACTCGCTTCGTGTTTTTTATATTGTTCCCAGATTTTTGGATACTTAATGGGAAGGATAACAAAGCGGTCTTTGTTTTCTTTTAGTAAAATTTCATTTTCGTCATGCATAGTATATCAAAATTTTCAAATGTTAGCAATGGCGGCACGACAAGAGACGAAACCTATACCCTTGTGAGAAAGGAGTAGTCAATCAATCTTGCCGGTACCTTATCCCGGAAGGTTCCAAACAATAAACTTAATAGCGGCAGGTTTCCTGGCTTGCCCCAATTTTGACCGCCTTCCCATCCCGCTTTCGGCGGAAAAGTGGCTTCAATGATCAAATTTGTTCCCATTAATTATTGGGCGGGTGGCTTTACAGTTGCCGGTCAGCCCGTGATTTTCACACGGTTCCCTATTAAGCAAGACAGCGGTGAATGAAAGGACTGCCCTGCACCGATATTATTTTTTTATTAAGAACTGGAACGAATGTAACATCTATCATAGAAGTTTTCCCAAGGAGTTTTTCACAGAGTGTGCATAGATTTTGTAATGCAATAGCAGCGGGATTTTGAGGCCGAAAACTATCGTTTCAACCCCGCTTTTATCAATTTTCTTTTTGCCAAATGGTCTTTATCTCCTTTATATAAAAACCAGGCTTATTCCTTCATTATATCAGCTTGTTACATAATTAATTTTATTGAAGCTGTGACAATTACTTTTGCAAAATAATTTTAGCAGTAATGATGAATCCAGACTTGTTCAATGAGCTTGCCCGTAGCCGCCGGTCCGTTTTTCCTGATCAGTTTGAAATGGGAAAAAAAATAGATGATGAAATAATAAAAGAAATAATGATCAATGCCACCTGGGCGCCTGATCATGGCCGGCAGGAGCCCTGGCAGTTTACCGTATTTACC
>JAKFEJ010000101.1:0-2877 GCA_036675745.1 Chitinophagaceae bacterium
GTTTATACTTCAGGACTGGCTACCATTACTATCGCCACCATGATCTATATGATCGAAATAAAAAATGTAAAAGGTGGATTGGCCAGGTTCTT
This sequence comes from Chitinophagaceae bacterium, assembly GCA_036675745.1. GTDB lineage: Bacteria > Bacteroidota > Bacteroidia > Chitinophagales > Chitinophagaceae > Terrimonas_B. The sequence goes on from JAKFEJ010000101.1 coordinate 93, forward strand.
TAATGTATTTGGTAAAAACGCCCTGTTTGTTTTTGCTTTAAGTGCTTTTTTACCAAAAAGCCTCGCCTTGATCAGGATACCAAACGGCTTAAATGTAAAAGGCGAAATGAGTTATATAAATCCCTGGAACTGGCTATATCAAAAAGTATTGGTAAATATTCCGGGCGATCCAAAATTGGGTTCCCTGTTATATGCTCTTTGTGTGATTACGTTTATGTGGGCTATCTGCTACTGGATGGATAAGAAGAAGATCTATATAAAGGTGTAAGATCTGAACGGGTGGAAACCTATTTCTTTTTCCTGGCAAGTTGTGCTTCAAGCAGGGCCACGATCTTTTCTTTATCTGCTAATGCCGATTCCAGCAGGGCCACCCGTTCCTGCAGAAACTTTATCATCTCATCCTTGGTATAATAATTTTTATCTTCCTGCAATAATAACCGTTTATTTTTTCTATCCTCGTTATCCTCGTAAAGCATTTCCTCCTCACCGGTTATCAGCCATACAAGATTCAGGTCAAAATAATTTTTATTTATCCTCTCCAATATATCTGAGCCAATACTTCCTTTTCCTTTCTGCTGCTTTTTTAAATAGCCATTCGCTACCTGGCATGTTCGCTCAAACGAATACGCCGTTATTTTTTTATGCTCAATATATTGTATCAACCTGTCTATGATCCGCATAGAATAAAATGTGGAAAAAATAATAATATAAAAGTCTAAAATACTTAGAAATTAGTTTACTATTGTACTATAGTTATTCTTACGAAAATAAACGATTAATTGTGAAACCAGCAATGCTTTCACTTCTTATCTGTCTTTAAGTATTTTATTCGGACCTGTATTTTATAGAGGCAGATTGACGATAAAATTGAAGCGTAGGAATTGTCCGGTCATTATTTTATCCGCCAGGGTATGTCAAACGATCAGAAGAAAAAGCTATCCAGGAATCTTTCAGAAAAATTCCGGGAATTCATTACACATCATCCTCCATCTTTATTCAGCCGCCGCCTGCGTTATCTCCTGCTGGATTATATGATCCATCAGCAAAAGGTCGGTTTCCCTTTAGACTTTGATACCTGTCTCTGGGAACTATCAGATCTTTTTGACCTGCTGGATTGCGCAGCAGATGAATGGGAAAATCAAAAAAAACCTGGTAGTATGAATGATCAGTAAATAGGAGTCTGCTTATTGCCTGTTCACTACTGACCTTAACAATTTTTATTCTCCTGCTGCTTCGCTTCTCTTTTTATCAGCTTTGCAAAGTCTAACTATCGTTTATCAGGGAGGCGCATTATTACAACACAAATACTTTCTTGCACGTACCCGGATTCACTGAACACCTACGGTGTGGACACAAATATTTTTGGCACACAGCCTGTCCCGCCAAGGCGGGAGATGAAATGGGTTGGACGGATGATAACGGATTTTTTATCCGCCGCGGCGGATAAATCTGTGTTTATCCAATTTTGGTTAAAGTTTTTTATAAAAATAGGACAGATTTTTATCTTTTTACCAAGTTTAAATCAATAAAATCTGTTCAATCCGTGTCATCCGTGTTCCTGTATTTTGTATTCGCAGATGTGTCCACACCGTAGCATTGAAGATTAGGAACAGCATTTCATCAGCAAATGAAATCTTTTCCACGATACTCTCTTTTTTAGCAACAACAGCAACAAATTTTTTTTCAGCCTTCACCGGTTGTAGCATGTCCATGACTTCTCTTTCCGTCTTACCTTCCTTCAGCATTCGCATCGCCTGCCCGGTTAACTTTTTATATAAACCAGGTTCTTTCTTTCCAGGCGGCAAAGCCCTGTACACCATTGCCGCTAATGTAGAAGCCCTTCCAAAAAGAGTTGCATACCGCATGGTTTCCCCGAAAACAGGATCCTTCTTTACCCGCTTTCCATCCAGGCTGCTTTTTGTCCGGGCATAATATTGTCCGTCCATTTTGTAAAAACAGATATTATCATAGCATCCTTGCAGCTTGAAAGGGCCAATTTGTTTTGCCATACCTAAAATTAAAAAGCTCTTTCTATTTGTCATAGGTATTAATACGGTAAAAAGGCTTATTCAGGCATGGTGGACTCCCCTTTACCGGTAAGATACTGTACGGATGCTCTATACCAAAGCCTGGGTAAAAGCGCAGATTAACGTAGAGTTACGTTACCGGGTAAACTCCAACCTGGCATTTCTTCATGAATAGGATTACCCATTTAAGACGCATTGCTTTTCAGGTAGCGGCCTCAGAAAAATGGCGTTAAGAAATTTGTTGAGTGAAGCGTTAAGCGGCGAAAATGATGATAGGCATTACAAATGCCGATACACATAATTGTGGGGTAGCGATATGCAGATGAAAGTAAGCTTTTTCGTCGTAGCGCAACGAAACAAATTTTAGCCATTTTTCTGTAGCCTTGACTTTTTTTGTTACTTTTTTGCGTCAAGGCAAAAAAGTAAAAAGCTTGTTACTGTAACGAGTTTGCGGTTTAAATACATGATTCTATTCATGAACCATAAACCCGTTATATTATTATGCTAATGTGGGCCACCTGTTAAGAAATGGCTAAAAAGAAGGCTTACATAAGGCATAAACAGGATAAGCAAACCATCCGTTTGCAGACTCTCCGCCCCAATATTCCCCATTTTTATGTCTGCCCCTGCAACGTACGTATAAGTGTTTACCCTTTTATTAACGCTTGCGGCATGATTCATTTTCCGGCTGGCATGGAAATTGAAAACAATTGATATCAGTAAAACATTTGTATGAAAAATTCATGGAAGAAGTTTAT
>JAKFEJ010000313.1:0-2876 GCA_036675745.1 Chitinophagaceae bacterium
ACTCTTTTTGAAAGCATACCCGGATAAGCACCTTTTCTTTCACCAATAGTCAGTGATCCTGACTTTTCATCATAGAGAATAGGAATGTTTGAAAACAAACCTTTTTCATAATCATAATTTGTTCCTGCATCTTCATACAAATTGAAAGAAGCATTTTTGCCGGCATAGACATATAATGAAATTGTATCGGCTGGTTTTTCATCCGTGTATTGCAATGCAGGTCCAAAAGGAATAATAGAACCTTCCTTTACAAAAACAGGCATGAGTTCATAAGGTGCATCCGCTTTTATTTTTTGGCCGCCCTCATATCTTTTTCCTGAATACAGGTCATACCATCCCTGGCCTTTTGGCAAATACAATTCCCTGTTGCGTTGCTGATATTCATAAACAGGATTGATCAGTAAAGAAGGTCCCAGCATATACTGATCACCAATATTTAAAACGGCGGTATCCTTGCCAAAATCCATTGGTAGCCCTCTCATAATGGTGTAGTTGTCGTGATAAGTCATACCTGCCAAAGAGTACAGGTAGGGCATTAAGCGATAGCGCAGTTTATTATAATAAAGCATGCTTTGATAAGCCGCATGATTTTCGGGAGCTATATTATAAATTTCCCTGTAGGGATATTGACCATGTACACGGAACAGCGGCACAAAAGCGCCAAACTGGTACCAGCGGGTATTCAGTTCTCTCCATTCTTCCAGGTCTTTTTCATTTGGTTTTTCAAAACGGCGTTCAACTATAAAGCCACCAATATCCATGGTCCAGTAAGGAATGCCCGACATAGAAAAATTAATGCCGGCAGAGATCTGTGCTTTCATATCAAACCATCTTGCACCGATATCGCCACTCCAGATGGTAGCTGCATAACGTTGTGAGCCTGCAAATCCTGAGCGGGTTAAAAGAAAAACTCTTTTATTGGGATCAACAGAACGCTGCCCCTCATAAATACCTTTTGCATTTTGCAAGGGATAGGCATTGAGGTTTTCTGCCGCTGGCCCAATTGCCGTTGGCGACATTTGCTGTTTTCTTTTTTCAGGAGATACATTGGAAAGTATATCCGGTTCGCTGGCATCCATCCACCAGGCATCGATCCCTTTGCTGTATATTTTTTTATTGATCAGGTTCCAAAATCCTTTTCTTGCATCTTCGTTAAAGGCATCGTAAAAAGTAGAGACATAACCTTTCCCGATCCAGTCACGTTGACGATCAGCGATATTTCTTTTATATAGCCAGCCTTTCTTATCAAATTCATTATACGAATGAATGCCTTCATAAAATTTCGGCCACACCGAGATCATAAAATGTGTGTTGTATTTTTTATGCAGCACGTTGATCATGCTATCCGGATTGGGAAAACGGGATGGATCAAAATCCTGGCTGCCCCAATCATTTTCCTTCCAGTAACTCCAGTCAAGGACAATATTATCCAGTGGTATTTTTCGCTTTCTGAATTCCGCAACTGTAGATAAAATTTCTTCCTGGCTTTTATACCGTTCACGGCTTTGCCAGAATCCAAGGGCCCATTTGGGGACGATGGTGGCTTTACCGGTAAGTGTTCTATAGCCGGAGATAACTTCATCCATGTTTTTCCCATAGATGAAATAATAATCAATCTGCTGACCGGCTTCTGATGAAAAACTAAAATTGTTTTCTTCTTTAGGTGTTGGGGGGTCCTGCCATTTTAAGGAGAGGTAGGATTCATGACCTTCGGGTATCCATTCTATGCGGATGGAAATTTTTTGTTCTTTGTCGAGGTTGATCTCCAATAGGGCTGGCGCCGGGTTCCATGCCTTTCTCCACCTGTCAAGCAGCAGTTGACCATTTATCCAAATTTTTATATAGCCGCCATAGGTTAGCCTGAATTTATGGGTACCGGTAAAATCACTGGCGATACTGCCTTCCCAGTTTACGACCCCATTTGCAGGTTTAAACTCTTTGGGTAAATAAAGTTTTGAATCATTTAAAAATTCAAGATTGATCACCGTTTCAGCTCTTTCAACAACTACATCTTCCGGCTTGTTTTTATCGTTACTATACAATGCACTCAACCATCCCTGTTCGCCGTTTTTAGAAAACAGTTTAAGGCGGGAGAGGGGCAGGAACGGCCGGATATCACCAACAGTAGTCAATGAATAATTATCCCAAAGGATACCATAATTTTTATTGGATAATAAGAATGGGATAGCTACTTCAGTATTATTTTGAAAGAGGTTTACCTGTTGTCCTTTGTAGTTAAATACATCATCCTGGTGTTGACCAAGACCATAATAAGCATCGTCGGCCAATGTTTGAAAGCTTTGTACAAGATGATAAGAGCGTTTGCCTTCAAAAACAACAGGTCGCAGGCTGCGGCCATCGGCTGCTTTTTCGCTTAATATTTTGTTTCCTGTTGAATCAAAAAAGACGACAGCACCAGTTTTAAGATTTACTTCGGCTGTAATGGCCTTTGTTTTCAGTGTGACTATTTCTTTATTGGAAAACACATCCCAGGTCAGGCCGGGCTTTTTTGTATAAACGGTGACAAGACTTTGGGTAGGTAAAATTTCCCTTTCGGGTGCTGCGATCACCCTTATTATATGGTCCGATATCACCTCAAGTTTAACGGCCTGGGAAATACCGGTAACCAGGGGATCTGTAAATACAATGATACCATCATTGGTTTTGATATAGGGGTTAGGTTCAGCCTTCCCATTAAAAAAAGACATAAGAAGGAAGCCAAGAACAAGCAATCTAAACTGGATCATATAGCAATTAATTTCTATTGTAAGGGCGTGAATAAAGACACTTAAAAGTATTTTTATTCCGCATGGAGCAGGGTATCCATATGTTTACAAATAGGGTATCAATTGTTAAGGAGAACTGATTTTTAGAGA
>JAKFEJ010000156.1:0-2859 GCA_036675745.1 Chitinophagaceae bacterium
GCATCTACTATTACAGCCGATTCAGCAAAACAAACGCCGCCACCACCAGCCCGGTTATCACGGGCAGTTAACCGAAAGTTTAAATCACGTCCGTAAGAAGGCAATTTCTCTCCGATCGTCGTCGTATTTCTAACCTGGTCAGAAAGTTGAGGAAAATGACGGATGGGATTTACAACCGGGGCAAAAGAACGAAACAAGGGTGCATTATCGGCAGGATCATTCCAATTTCCTGCAGGTCCTGTGTCAACCTGTTCCCAGGAATAGGTTAAAGCATCTCCATTAGCGTCTGTAGCACTGCCTGCCAATGAAAAAGTCGTGGATTTTGGAATAACAAAACTATTTCCTGCATTTACTACCGGGGCCGTGTTACCTGTAGCAGTAAGTGTAACACAATTTGCCCCGTTTCCTGTTGTCGTATAGGTATTTATTTCGTCCATACTGACGGCATGAAAATAAGGGATACTGTTTTGTCCAAGGTCATTTGTGGCCCCACAAATTCCTGCATAACCCATGATTGTAATACCGCTGCCCGGCTCTACGGCTGTACTGGCACTACGATTACCGCTGCAGGAACTCGTTGTCGCATTGAAGGTATGACTCGCCCCAAACTGGTGCCCCATTTCATGAGCAACATAATCGATATCATAAGGATCGCCTACCGGATTTGATAAACCGGTCACTCCTCTTGCTTTTTGTGTACCACAAACGCTTCTTAGTTGTGCAATACCACCACCACCCGTGCTGAAAGTATGGCCTATATCATAATTAGCTGCACCGATATTACCATCAATCACTGACTGACTTTCATCAAGGAGAGCTTCACCATCATCGTTTGCAGTAAACGGATCAGTATCCGGATTAACAAAGACAATACTGTTATTATTGGCAACAAGGCTAAGACTTATAGCCAATTCTTTTTCATATATACCATCTACCCTGTTAATGCTGGTAACAATTGTGGCAAGAGCCTGCGCCACAGTTGGGTTAGTAATACCAGTAGCAGCTTTCGAATATTCACCTGTACAGGCAACAGCCAGGCTGTAATTACGTAATTGCGATCCGACACACGGACCTGCCATAGGCCGGTTGGAGGTGATCTTTATTTCAGCTTCGGGAGAAATGATCACACCATGTTCAATAAAGGGATCCCTATTCTTAAAATCTTTTTTATAATAAACAGTATAATTTTTTGTATCAAGCTGCCGGTAGGGGTCTATAAAAATATTACCATTAATATCAGAAATCACCATGGCATGGAAGCCCAACTCTGTAAGATCGATCTTAACAGTAGCGGTAGGATCATCAATACCCTGGCCGGTATAGGTTTTTATTGTTGGAAATTTTGCAGCTAATGCAGGCTCCATAACAGAGCTTTCCCATACCCGGTATTTTGCGGTACCGCCATCAGGCATCGGCAGTTCTAAAATTGGCGCCACTCCCCTGTTCATCAAACCGGCTTCTGACGGTACGGTTTTTAGAAATATTTCGATACCACGATTATCCAGTACCACGCTTTTATACTGATCAGGAATGATCACTCTTTTACCTGCAGCTATTGACATGGAAGGTTCTTTTGCTTCCGCAAAAAAATAATTCTGTCCATAAAGCGAGAAGGATACGGTGGTAACCAGCAGCAACATGAAACCAATCCTGCACAATTTTCTCATATAAATCGATTAGGTTCTTTGATTGATTAAATGTATCAATATTTCGCTGCTCTGCAAAGCGGCCCCCTCTAAATCTCCCCCGAAAGGGGAGACTTGCAACGCACAGCCCGATAATGCAAGAGTATTACTGGTTTGATAAAATCGTATTAGCCGGGTTGGTTTTGTCAAAGACGGCCTGGAGTTAGAACAATTGAATCCTAGTTTAAGACTTATTTCTTTGACCAATCCAATAGAATATAAACAAGAGGAAAAAAATAATTAGGAATGTAATCGGGACGAATTGTAGAAACAAAAAATTAAAATAAATCCCTTCATTTAAGTAATTATCTCCATACGATTTTCTATCAACAAAAAACCCAATCATAAAGATAATAATGAGAACTAAATGTATTAGCAGAGTATACTTCAAAGATTTCTTTAATAATTTATTCATTTGTTTGTTCTTTTAATTCTCCTTCCAAGGAATTTTTTTGATATTGATTATTCCTTTTCCCCTAAATATCCTAATTATAAGACCTTAAAAACAAAAACAAGTTTTAAGGATTCAGGTAGAGATATATTCCATATATGATATTTATTGCTGAAACTATTAGTGAGATTATTAGACAATTCTTCTTTCCAAAAGAGATGGTTAAACCCCAATAAATGATAAATGAAATAAAGGTAGAAATAAATGGCAAGACGATATTAAATACCCCCCCCAGTCCCAACTGATTAAGATGAGGGTTGTTCATTGATAAAATAAAGCACATAATTCCTGACAATAAAACAACACCAAATCCCCATGACCAGCTATTACCTTTTTTCATTTTCTAAAAATAGACGAAAAGGTGTCATCCATGTTCACATACATACACAAAAAATCCCGCCTCTTTGCAGAGACGGGACTATTATATGAATCTTCTTTCGGACTTCCGACCTCAGACTTCCAAGTACAGACAGAGCATGCCCTGTCTCTTCGTACTTCTTAGTATCCCATACCACCCATATCAGGTGCGCCATGAGAATGAGGCGCTTCTTCTTTCTTAGGTTTGTCAGCTACAACTGCTTCAGTAGTCAGCAACATACCAGCGATTGAAGCTGCATTTTCCAAAGCTACACGGCTAACTTTAGTAGGATCGATAACACCGGCTTTGAACAGGTTCTCATAGATCTCAGTGCGGGCATTAAAACCATAATCGCCTTTACCTTC
>JAKFEJ010000308.1:0-2858 GCA_036675745.1 Chitinophagaceae bacterium
TCTGAAACTTATTGAATTTATCTCCGAAAAAAAACTGGGTCATTTTTTCCAGGTTAAGAAGCTGAATTCAAGTTCTTTTTAGATAACAATTTTTATAGCAGCTATATTATTTTTTTTGAACTAAGATTTTATCATAGGTTATATATGAGAAGAAATGTAAACGAAAAATTCCATTGGTAAAATAGTACAACGTTTTTGATAATGGAGAAGATCATATCATTGTACACCCTCCAGTCTGGAAAGTATTCTTTACAGTGACATCATCCACAATGCCTGCTGTCCGTACTTGCCCCAATCTTTGGAAACTCTTTGTACATCCTGTCGGATGGTGGCAAAATCTTTTTTCTTCCCTTTTTGCGGCGCTGCTATTTTTCTTACATCTACACCGGCAACCTGCAATTTGGTCGCGATATAACTGGTAAACATCCGGGGAATGGTAATACCCAATATCATTCCCGGAAGGCCGTGAATACCCATAGGGCCGCCACTGATCGTTATTTCATCGGTATAAAAAGCGAACACATAAACGCTGTCGAAAATAATCCCTGTTGCTTTACGGCAGTTGAACCCGGCTATCTCACGGGTTTCATTTGGCGTAAGTTTCCAGTCAATATTCATTAATGCTCCCGAGAGAAGGTAATTATCACCGAGTATATACCGGTAATTGGAAAAAGCCCCCGTCGTATAATCATTGTACCATACATCATCTTCAGGATTACCCATTCCAAAACCCCGTGGCAACTTACTTTTTTCATCGTAACGTTCAAATTTATAAATAGACCTGTTATCGTTAAACGTGTATTGATAATAGGTGGTAGAAAACTGCGGGATCTTATCTTTAAACATTTCAACCCACATACCTTCATCACCCATAGCCCGGTGATTATTTGTTCTTACTTCAAACTCAATAGCGCCTGACTCTATAAATTGCTGGGCATTTACTATCCCGCCGCAACCAAGCATTATAGCTAATAATATTTTTTTCATTTGTAATATTTTATTTTTTTCTGGCCAAATGGATCCGATAGCTATCGGATTCTTCATAAAAATTAAGATCAGAAACTCGCCGGTTTACCATTTTTGGAAATATTCCAGGTTATTGTAAAAAGCCAGTAACGTTTCAATGTGTTATAATAACTTTCCGTAAAGTTATAGCTGCTGAAACTTCTGTTGTAGCCCCTGTTCTGGTTCAGGATATCATACACGCCAAATTTGAATTCGAGTTCATTTTTCATCACTCTTTTGATGACATTGGCATTCCAGGTAGTATAGCTGTTATTGGCGGGAAACCGTGGATCTTTCTGGCGCATCTGGAAATTAATATCTGTTCCCAATTCAAACTTATGAGGTAATGTAACGCTTCCACTTGCCCAGCCTGATATCTGCCAGTATTTTGCATTGGCTGCTGAGTTGACGGATGCTTTACTTTCATTCAAAGTAAAGTTGGGGCCGATATGAAAATTATATTTATCCTTTTCATACTGGCTTACATTGAACCTGATTCCATAACTCCTGGTATCTGTTCTGTTTTTAACAGTAGTTTTTGTTTTAGCATCTCTTACAAAATCAATATTTCTGTTGAAATTGAGATTCGGCCCAAAGCCCAGTCTCCATTTTGTATCCGGTATTTTAAAACCATAATCGCTGTAAAGGTTCACATTGTAAACGCCATCTACATTGACCGTTTGATAAATCCTTCGGCCAACGCTATCTACCGTACTAAACTGTGTAAAAGCATTTTGTGTCATATTGAAATTAAGCCCTCCCCAAAGGTTTCTTTCTTTCAATGCGTTCCAGGAACTATAATTAATATTGAATGAATGACGAAACGCCTGGTCAAGATTTGGGTTGCCCGTATAAATATTCAAAGGATCTGTATTTACACGGATAGGTTGCAGTTGTTCCAGTGATGGAGCTTGGGTTGATCCGTTATAATTAAACCTGAGATTCTCACTTGGTTTTAATTTATAAGTGAAAGACGCACGGGGGAAGAAATTAGTATAATTATAATTGTATTCCTGTTCGTCAGTTAAATTCTTTTGTATAAAATGGCTGAACGCAACGGAACTTCCAAAAGAAAAAGTGTATTTCTTTTTATTAACCCTGAAGTTAAGGCCCGGTGTATTGATGAGGCGGTTAAATTCGAAAGCGTTACTTAGCGAATCAATACGGTCAGTATATTTTCCTGAACCATCGTTTCCGTTGGTAATGCGTTCGTTGCTGTTAGCGTTATAGGTGAATGCGTAACTAAACTCAAGATAAGTGTCTTTGAGCAATGGTTCGGTATATGCAATTTTAGTACTAACACTCTTGCCTTCATTGTTCCTTATATTTTGCTGATCCAGGGTATCCCGTTGATCTATAACACCGTTTCTGTAATAGTTATTCAAAGAATAGAGTAAGCCATCATTCTTTGACCGGTTCCAGTTAAGGTCTGCATTAACAGACAAGGTCCTCGATAGTTTTTTAAACTTATGGCGCCATAATAAGGAAGAGGTAATTGCATCATTGATTCCATTGTTATTACTATTTCGCCGGCTGTTGTTGATCGAATCGAGATTATCCGCGAAAGACTCAGTATAATAATTACTGCGGGTCAGTGTCTTGTTTTCATTGGCCCTTGTTGTCCATTTCAGGGTGTTACTGGAGTCAATAGTAGTCTCCAGCGTAAGGTTAAAGGCGTGTTTATTAGAGGAAGAATAATTATCGCTCACACTGTTAGTTGACCAGCTTGTATCAGGCAAAAAGTTTTTGGAAAATGTACTGGTCACTCCCGGCGCATTTACTTTGGTAAATTTATAACCGGCATTTAAGCTTTGCTTATTATTGTTGAACTTATTGCTGTAATGTAAGCCTCC
>JAKFEJ010000486.1:0-2857 GCA_036675745.1 Chitinophagaceae bacterium
GACAATAAAAACACTCTTTCCTTTTGATGTCTTAGCCCACCGAGTTCCATTAGTTCCCGTTTTCCTGCCAATGCTGAAATAGAAAACCCATTCCCCATGGCTTTACCAAAGGTGCATAGATCAGGCTCTATATTATGCAATCGTTGTGCCCCGCCCAGGTGCAACCGAAACCCTGTTTTGATTTCATCAAAGATCAAAACAGCGCCTTTATCATGACAGAGTTGTTTTAATTGATGAAGAAAATTATTCTCGGGTGCTGTTCTTTCTTCTGCTTCTAATATTATTCCGGCTATCTGACCGGGATAATTTTCAAACAGCGCACGGACGCTATCCATGTTATTATAATGAAAACCCACTGTTAGTCCTTGCATCAGTTTGGGGATACCGGCATTCATTTGAGTAGAACCAATAAACCAATCATCTACTGAAAAAAATGGATGATCTGAACAGATGGCAATGATGTCTCTGCCGGTATATGCCCTTGCTAATTTAACAGCGGCGGTAGTTACATCCGATCCGTTCTTGGCAAATTTTGCCATCTCCATTCCCGGAACAATCTCAAGGAATTTTTCCGCACATTCCAATTCAATGGTAGCCGGACGGCCAAAATTTACGCCCAGCAACATTTGTTTAGAAGCAGCTTCCACCACTGGTTCATAAGCATGACCCAGCGTTACACTTCTTAATCCCATACCATATTCGATATACTCATTTCCGTCTGCATCCCATACATGGCATCCTTTTCCTTTTATCATAATGGGAAAACAGCCTGGTGGAAACTGGTCATCCCCTTTGGCATAAGTATGTGCTCCACCCGGTATAATTTGATGCAGGCGTTCATTTATCAATAATGATTCTTTAAACTCCATAACCATCTATTTTGTTTGCCTGGAGAATGATCTTCCGGGCATAAAAAGCTTCAGCATATTTGCTTGCGCAAGCAGACTCCATGCCCCTGATCCTCATCAATGCCTGGAAAGTTTCCTTATCAAACCAATGCTTTTCCAATTGTGATTTAAAGCTATCCAGGATTATCCGGATCTTTTTATTGACCTGCACTTCGTCTAATTGAACAAAAAAATTAGGGACTCCAAGATCTCCGTCAAATTTAGGAATCTCATATTCCAAGATTAAATGCTGGCGAAATGTATTCCAGGTAAAATCAGATAACAACTTGTGATCCTGGTGGCGGTCATCACGATAATGTGTAAAGATCAGATCAGGGTTGATTTCTTTTTTAATGGATTCAAACTTTTCCTTTATTTCTTTGCCTGAGTAATTCAGGAAAGCATCCTGATAATCAAATACCAGGATTTCTTTTTCTTTTGCATTTTCCAAAAAAGCATTGGCGCTTGTTATTGCTTCGTGTTTTCTTTTTTCAGTGGAGGCAAATACCACCCATTTTACAAAATCAACAGGATAGGTTTTCATTAAACTAAGTAATGTGCCTCCACATCCTATTTCAATATCATCACAATGTGCTCCCAGGCATAAGATCTTGTAACCGGGTTTTTTAATATGAAACGGAAAATTCAGCATTATTTTTCTATGATTAGTGTATGACTCGTATTTCCTTTTTCCCAAACCATCCAGGGTGGATTGCCGGCAGCAAACAGATCATCCAGCATTTGCTGATCTTTAAATGTATCCATACTGGCCCAGAAATCATTAAATCGGTAACCCAACAATTTTTTTTCATTAATCAATCGCTGGAATGGCTGGTCTACCAACTCCTCACCATTCTGGATATAATTAAAGATTTCATTTTTAAAAATGAAGAATCCTGTATTGATCCACAGACCTGAATTTCCAATATGACTGATATTGTCAACCCTGTCATCCTCTCCTATTTTTACTACATGATAACTTTTGGTTGAATAATATGCCATGAAACTTGCAATGCTATCATGGGCATTAAAATGATCAATCATATCGGGGAGATGCATGTTGGTAAGACCATCGGAGTAATTGGCTAAAAAAACTTCTTCGCCTTCCAGGTAAGATTGAACAGCTTTTAACCTGCCACCAATATTGGTAGAAATACCGGTATCAACAAAGGTGATGGTCCAGTCATGAATATCTGAATTCAATAATTCAAGATCTGCACCGCCTTTTCGATAAATAAAATTGTTGGAAATATATTCATCGTACTTAACGAAATAGTTTTTTATATAATCGGCCTTGTATCCGAGGCAAACAATAAAATCCTTATGTCCATAATGGGCATAATACTTCATCAAATGCCAGAGAACAGGCCTGTAGCCTATCTGGGCCATTGGTTTGGGGATCTTGTCTGAATAGTCTCTCAGTCTTAATCCCAATCCACCGCAAAATAGAACGACTTTCATTTGAAGATAATTTTAGGGTTAACATATTAATCATGGATAAACATTTACTTCAGGAATTGGAACTACAAACTGACCTCCCCATTCCCGGATATGCGACATCTGTTCCATGATCTCTTCCCTGAGATTCCAGGGAAGTATCAGTACATAATCAGGTTTGGTTTCGTTTATTTTTTCGGGAGCATAAATCGGAATACGGGTGCCCGGTAAAAGATTGCCTTGCTTATGCGGACTGCGATCAACCGTGTAATCAATAAAATCTGTCCGGATGCCACAATAGTTTAATAAGGTATTGCCTTTGCCTGGGGCACCATAGCCTGCCAGTTTCTTTCCACTTCTTCTTGCCTGTATTAAAAACTCAAGTAGTTTTCGTTTTGTTTCCTTTACCTGTTCCCCGAAATTTTTATAAAAATCAAGATTGGTTACTCCTGCATTCATTTCTCTTTCCAGTAATTCTGTAACTTTTAGTGTAACAGGTTTTGATTGATCCTGCTGATGCCGGCCATAAATTC
>JAKFEJ010000419.1:0-18639 GCA_036675745.1 Chitinophagaceae bacterium
GAAACCTGCAACGCAGTAATCAGGATCACAAAAGCTGTCAATTTCATAAGCAAAAGAGTTTTTAGCCAGCGCCGGTTACAGGGCGGGCTACTAAAACAGGGCATTTTTTTCATACCTTTAGTTTGGTTTTATATGTTATGAATACGGCTACAGGCTATCGTTATTACCTGTCCGTTTTTGTTACTAAGGAGAGACGGTTGCACCCGTTTCTCCCTTTTATTTTGAGATCGTTATTTCATTTTCTTTTATGTCATAATTAAAGTGATAAGCATATTGCAACGCTTTCAATACTTGCTGTATCGTTTCCTTTTCAAACGTGGCGCTGAATGTATATTTACCCACTTCACTGCCGGTGAATTTTATTTTTATATTGTACCATCTTTCTAATTTGCCCTTTATCTCTTCAAAGCTTTCATTTACTATTTCTAACCTGTTTTGAGCCCAGGCTGTTTCTATAACCGCACTATCCTTCTCATTATAAGAAAGAGGTAATAAAGCAAATCCCGCCTCATGGAGCAATAACCGTTTCCCGTCTTTTACCATGGGATCATCCCCATTTTTATTGATGATCACTTTTTGATTAGGAGATAAAAGTATTTTGCGGGAACTGTTTGTCATCTGTATTTCCACTTTTCCCCTGATGAGTGAAGTTTCGCTTTGCTTGTCGCCGGGATAAGCTTTTACATTAAATAATGTACCCAGCACTTTTATATCATATTTGTCTATATGTACAATAAAAGGAAGGGTTTTATTATGCGTCACCTCAAAGAGAGCCTCCCCGGTTAAATATACCTGGCGGTTTTCTTTGCCAAATTCTTTATCCACCCGCAATTCGGAGCCTGCATTTAGCCAAAGCTTTGTACTATCCGGAAGGATAATAACTTTTTTCTCTCCTTTACCTGTAGTGAAGATATTTGCGTCAACCGGCACCTGGTCTTTTACAGCAATGGCCGATACAGGTTTTTTTGAAGGAACGGGTGATGAGAAAAATTTAATACCGATCAATAACACAGCTACGGCAGCAGCGGCCCTTGCATATAACCTTCTTTTTGTACCGGTTGGCCGATTTCCTGGTAAAGCAATCACTTTCGCAGGGCTCATCTTTTTCCCATCAGCTTGCTTTTCTTCTTCTTTTTTGAACATGGCCGCTAATCCCAAAACAAGTTGTTTTGCCTCCTCTATTTTTTCTTTTTCACCGGGGTTGGCCAGGATATATTCTTCCCAGAATAAAACATCTGTTTCATTTTTCTGAAAACAATAATCAGCGAAAGAGTCATCAATAACCAATTCTTCTATCGACAAAATACCCGACATAGGTGGCGCTTTTTAGAATAGACGAAAGACTGTCTACTATTTACCAGCTTTTTTTAAATAGTGTCAAAAAAAAGTTCTCCAGCGAAAATAAGAGACATTGCACTTAACAAAGCAGCGACCCTCACAGAAGGATACTCCCTGTTTAATTCAGAGCGAAGCAATTTGACACCTTCAAACAAATTATTATAAACAGTTCTTTTTGTAAGCCCGGTTTGTTCCGCAATTTGTTCTGTATTTAATCCTTCATAAAACTTCAGGTAAATCACTTTCTGGCAACGCTGCGGAAGTTTTTTATACGCTATTCTTACTTTACGGATCAACTCTTTATCGGACTGAAGTTGTTCAAGAGTCTCCTGAACAGAAGGTTCCGCTAACTTATCTTCCAGCATGGCTGTATCAACGAACTGGGTTTGCCTGCTATTACGGTAATGATCTATCAGCTTTCTTTTAAATGCAACAGATAAATAGGCTTGCGGATTATTAATAACAGACAGGTCAAGTTTTTTTTCAAGCAGGCCCAGGAAAAACTGATTAATGATATCATTGATTTCCTCGTGCCGGTAGCCCAACTTCAGACCCATATTTACAAACTGGTCCCGGAATGATCCATACCAATATTCAACGTTTTGAACTGTATTTGTAGCTGTATTCATCCGTATCCAAAAATTATTATGTCAAACTTAATAATAATTTAAACTGAACCAGCTATTAAAAACGAATCAACCGATTGCGCAATTATAAAAAGATACCCACATACAAAAAATATACGGTCTACGATAAATTTGTATCAGTATTGATTCAAAAAGCCTTAGTCTTTGGATCGTCGGCAAGCCGTGCTGTAAAGCGTGGAAACACCGGGTGCCCCCTATACTCAGCCGGGGCTTCATTATCGTATACTTTAATAGCCAGCCTTTGGCCCCGGATATCTCCTGCCGCTACCTGATCATTCACACTGTGAATATTTAACCCCCTTATGGCAGTAATTCTTTAGCCTTGTATTTTCTTCAATTTCTTGCTTTGATTTTTATAAACCGGATTTAACCCCAGTTAGTAATTTTGTATTGCAATTTTTTACCAATAACTGAGAGGTATGGAAAAAAGATTCAAGATTGGCGATCATGTATCCTGGAACTCGGAAGCCGGTCATGTTTCCGGCACAATTATTAAAGTTCATAAATCAGAATTCAACTACAAGGGTTACATACATCATGCTACCAGAGATGATCCGCAGTATGAAATTAAAAGCGATAAGACCGATCATATTGCGGCACATAAAGGTTCGGCATTAAAAAAGATCAACAAAAAGAAATAGAATTTCATCTTCTATTGTATTGCTGTTGGTTATTCCTCATTGCACTTTTATTTTAAAGGTAGATGCTGGCAACAATTCTGAATTGACAAGGTTGGCATCAGTAAATGGTTTCCATGCATAGTATACAAAAGCAGGCTTTTCTTTTACAGGTATAACAATTGTATTTTTCTGAACTGTTGCTGCTATTCCCGTTTTGCCATCCAGCGAAAATCCTCTCAGCGGTTGACTGTCGGCTGTTTCCAAACCTTTTGCGCTGTATTGAAAACTGATCACAATATTTCCATTATTGTATTTTGCCTGCCGCGGTAACGGCCCCGAAGGAACGATACTCTTTTTATACGTTTTATTCAGGGCCCATCTTGCCAGTCTTTCACCAACTGCTTTCTTATTGGTAGGATGCACGTCATTTTTAAACCCTATATCACTGCAAACAGCCATGCCGCCATTCTTCACTTCGCTTAAAAGTCTTCTTTGCTCATCCCTGAATTGTGGCCAGTATTGCGATTTATACTTAGTGGTATCAATCGAAGATAACTGCACCCAGTAAAAAGGCATGCCGGGTTGTTTCCATTTTGCCCGGTAATCATCGATCATCAGATGAAGCAGGTCTCTATATTCTTTCACCCTCGCCTGCTCCAGCGAATTACTTTCTCCCTGGTACCATAATACACCTTTAATGGGCATCATGATAATGGGTTCTATGCCGCTTGAATAAGCAAAGCCAGGTTTATAGGCATGGTTCAATCCGAGATCATCACCATAGCCATTTTTATTTTCGCCAATATTCTGTTTACCCCTTTCACGAATCCATTCCGGTAAAGCCTCATTCTCTAACCAATTGCCTTTTACTTTTGCTGCAAACTGTTTACTCTTTTGTAATGTTGCCCTGCTTATAAACGTTTCGATAGGAGCACCACCTATGGAAAGATTGATCAAACCTATTGGAACACTTTCACCTTCTACAATATTTTTTGCAAAATAATAACCCACAGCACTCATTGGTTTTACAGTATTGCTATCACATAGCTGCCACCCGATAGCTATCGGGTCTGTATCCTGGTAAAAGTCTTCCGTATTTAATCTTTTATTTAATGAATCAGTATAGGCTACGCCATATACATATCTTCCTGCAGGAGAAGGATTGTATAACCTTATTAGTGGCTGATCAGTATGGTTCACTTCATCTTTGAAATGCATTTCTTTTGACATAGCCCATTCCATATTGGACTGACCGGAACAGAGCCAAACATCACCGATTAAAATATTTTTCAATTCAATCTTTCCATGGTTGCTTTTAACAACGATTGATTGTGATTGTGCATTTGCTTTTTGTTTTTTAAAATACACATGCCAGGATGAGTCTGCTTTTACAATTGCAGTCTTACTTTCCTTTGCAAATAAGACAATAACCTGTTTACCGGGAATATCCTTTCCCCAGATATGTACAGGCTGCTCTCTTTGCAAAACCATATTATCAGAAAAAATCTTCGCTACCTGTAATTGCGAAACTGCAACCACCGGTAAAAAAAATAGACTAATCAAAAATAACTTCATTCTTTTTTGTATTAATTTTCGAAAGTAATAACCCGATTACAACTAATATGACACCGATTACAGTGTAAATACTGATCACGTCATTCGTCAACCAGGCGGCAAACACAAAACCAAATAATGGACATAAGAATAACCACAGGCCTGCCCTTACTGCATTGGTTTGTAATAACCATAACCAAAGCTGTACGGCAGCGATGGAAACCGGTATGGCCAGCCAGCCAACAGATGACCAGAATGTTTTATCAAAATGATTGGCGTCTCCTTTATAAAAAAATAAAGTAAAAGGCAATAGGAATAATCCGCCCAGCAATGTTTGCCAACCATTGATAGTAAATAAAGAAAGACCACTCCACTCTCTTGACGAAAAATAAATAGCCCCCACTGAGTAGGACAGCATGCTGAAAAGAAGTATCAACAGGCCCCTGGTGGTAACCGTAGCTCCTGCAAATAAAGGCCATGCTGCACAAACCACGCCGGCCATACAAATGATGATGGCCAAAATAACAGCGCCGGTCAATTTCTTTTTTAAAAAAAATACAGATAGAAAACTAATAAATACAGGATTAGTGGCGATAGCTAATGCACCGATACCGGCAGAAACCGTTTGCATGGCTATTACATAAAATCCCAGGTAGATCGTGATATTCAGCAGCCCGTAAACAGCGATTTGTTTCCACTCTGTTTTTTGAGGCAACCGGTACCGCTTAATACCATGAGCAATAAATAACATGATGGCTGCTGCCATACCAAAACGAACCACTGCGATAACTAATGGCTGAGCCACCGTCAAACCTATTTTAGTAGCCGTAGCGGCGGAAGCCCATAACGCTGCAAATAATGTTCCCGCTACCAGCCATTTTATTCTTGTATTACCTGTACTCAACATTTATTATAAACTTTTAGCCGGTTAATTATTCATCCGGCAATACAGTTTTAAAAATACTTAAATAAAAGTGCCTACTTTAAATATTCCTGCAATATCTGCAGGCAATACCATTCCTGTCTCGGCAAATGGAATGGCCCTTTAAATAAATTTCCTTTGGCAGTCTGCGCAATGCTTCCGTCACGATGCAGATAACCAAACCATTCACCGTTTTCTTTATCGTGAAAATGACTGTATGCATAATCATGAACCAGCTTATGCCACTCAGCATATTTTTCATTGCCGGTCATTAAGCATGCAAGCAGTGTTGCAATGATCACTTCATTATGCGGCCACCAGAATTTCATGTCCTGCCAGTATTCCTGCACAGGTTTGTTATATACATCGCGGAAATATAAAATACCGCCATGCTCTTTATCCCAGCCCCGCTCCCACATATAATCAAGCATTTTACAACCAAGTTCTATCAAACGAGGATCATTGTTGCGACACTTTGCTTCATGTAAAATAAACCAGGCGCCTTCAATAGCATGACCGGGATTGAGTGTTCTTCCATCAATATGATCAATAATACTGCCGTCAGGCGCCACTTGTTCCATTACGCATTTGATATCATCTTTTACAAAATACGTTTCGATATCACTGATCCATTTGCTGATCCACTCATCACAGCGATCGTCACCAATCGTTTCTCTTAACTGCTGCGCCGTATTCATCATGATCATAGGAACACCAATTCCCCTTGATGGTCTTGTAGCGGTAAACTTGGGTTGCAATAAACCCGGCGTGGTAGCATATTCAATGCATTTACCAAAAACAAATCTTGCTTTTTCTGCAGCTTCTGCATCACCGCTTGCTTTGGCATAGGCGGCAGCCGCAATCACATAAAATGTTTCGGAGAAAAAATATCTTCTTTTGCGGATCGGCCTTCCATTTCTTGTTACATGAAAAAACATTTGGCCATCTTCATCAAAACAATGTTTATTCAAAAACTCATAGCCTAACTTTGCCCCATCCAACCATTCCTGTTTTTTTTCAACTGTATTATACAAAGTTGATAATAACCATGTAGCACGGCCCTGTATCCAAACGGCTTTATCATCATCGATCAAACTGCCATCCGCATTACGCATCAATAAAAATCCTCCATATTCTTTATCAAATGAGCGGGGAAACCAAAAAGGAACGGTGTCACTTAATAATTGATTGGAATAAAACTCTTTTAACTCAATTAAATCCTTACCCGAATACGCCATCGCAAAAATTGTTTGAATTATTTTATTATACCACTCACCGGCACACGAAGAAAATACAGGTCTCTCTCTCCTTCATATACGATACCAATCGTTTTATCATCAATTTTAATGATTGCTGAATAGCCATAGCCGTTTCTTTCATCCAGCAACAACTGATTTTTATCCAGCCAGGTTTCACCCAGGTCAAGGCTTGCTTTAATGGTTGTATTGTTACGGGTTGTTTGCGAAGCAACATTGCTGAAGAACAATACTTCTTTCATCTGTCCTTTTACATTAACCCTGGCTTTTGTAAAACCCGCCATGCACACCGGATCGGGTAACGCTGAATAAGAAGTGGGGTGCTCTACCCATGTTTTTCCCATATCCGTGGTGGTGGCCACACTCCTGAACTTTCCACGGTTATCCCGCATGTTCAGCATCAATGTGCCGGGTGTTGTTTCCACTACCTGGCTTTCGGTTGTATTACTTTTAGCGCCAATACCGCTTTTCCATGTTTTGCCCTGGTCTTCACTATAAATAATGGAAGAATGCGGAATGCCCACTGATGCCGGTTTTGTTGTTTCATCCCAGTATTGCGACGGAAAAACCAATGTCCCATTTTTCATAACAATACCATTACCCGGGCCATTGAAATATAAATGCCAGGCGGGATTTTTAACCTGTGTTGTAATACTGTAAGGCTGGCTCCAGGTAAGCCCGTCATCATCGCTGCTCACCAATACAAACTGGCCCGTGGTATCCGGTGATAGGCCTGGTTTGGAACCAGCGATAGAACGATTGCCTTTGCTCCATAAAGCGGCTACCCATATTTTTTTTGTAACAGGATCAAACAAAATAGCAGGATCACCAACGCCATTGTTTTCATGCGGCGCCCCCATGTCCATAATGTTTTTCATCGGTTCCCAGGTACGGCCGCCATCGGTGCTGCGGCTCATGCCTACATCAATATTGGCAGGCAGGTCACCACTATGTTTGTAACGGATATCATATACAGCGATCAATGTTCCTTTACCGGTAGTAGTAATGCCCGGTATGCGATAAGTATGTACACTGTCATCCCATGCTTTTCGTATGGCTACTCCCATTCTGTAGCGGCCCTCCGCTTTATTTATAGTACTGTTTATTTTGGGTGAGAAAGAGTGCACATACCCAGCACCGGTAGTGACGCTTTTTATATTTACTAAAAGCTTTTTATCAATATCTGCATTGGCTTTTAATGCAGCGCCAAACCAAATCGTATTCCAGCCCTGGTGAAGCGGGAGATTTACAGGTATATTCAAAGTAGTTGACAAAGAATTTATAGTTGCATAAGTTGTCGCTCCTGTTAAAAAATTTCGCTCCCTTTCATCACGAACAATAACATTAATTTTTTCAATAGACTTTACCGCTGTTTCATTTAACTGCAATTGAAAACTTTTATACTGAATGTTTTTCCCATACGGCACATACACGGTCATCTTCATCAATTGGTTAAATGCCACATCTTTCAGCAGGGGCACCTGTGAATAAGTGACTGTTATGCCCTGACCCGCGGGAGAATCCACAAGTTTTGCTTTTTGAGAAAAAGATGTTGTACACGACACAACAATCATTAACAACAACAAGTAATTATTTTTTTGATTCATCCTCATCGTAATGTATTTAGTTAAAATAATTTATTGTGCGTCTACGAAGTCATTTGCTTTCGGTCGCAGAAAAGAAAGCTGTATGATCAGCGCTACGGCAACAATCCCTGAAAGCATAGCAAAACTTTTACCCAGGTTGCCGGCATCAGTTGATTTGCCAAGAAAGTCGGTAATAAAAGCTCCGGCAAATACACCCACCATATTCATCAACCCATAAGCTGTTGCCCTGTACCTGGACGATACAAACTGGCAAAGTATCGGCATATTATTGGCATCAAACATGCCGAACCCAAACCCAAAACAAAACGCAGCACCAATAACATGAAACAATGAGTGACCATATCCTATCAGCAATAAAGCCGGAATGGTTAATGCCAGGCCTATAGCGCTGGTATAAATTCTTCCACGAATATTCTTTTGAACCCATCTGTCTGATAATATACCGCCGAAGATCACACCAAGAAATGAAGAAGCAGCAATAGTGATAGTAGATAATGGTCCTGCCTCTGACATGTCTATACCCAGGTTATTAGCAAAAAGCGTAGGCAACCAATTTTTAATTCCCCATCCCGGCAAACTTGGTATAGCGAAATAAAATAGTATGATCCAAAAAGAAATATTGGTAACCAATAATCCCAGTCCTTTAAACAGCGATGATCTTTCGATTGTTTTTATTGTGTTTGCAACAGCCATTTTCACTGCTTCCACTTTTTTCTCTTTTAGAAAAATGATCAGCACCACGGAATATATAATACCGATAATACCAAAAGATTGAAAAGCCGTATTCCATGAAAACTTATCAGCGATAGTAGCGCCAAAACCACCCAGAGCCTGTCCCATATAAAGCCCTGTCATATGAATCCCAATGGCCAATGATCTTGTTTTTGATGTATGAAAATCGGCGATCAATGATAATCCTGCGGGAATATATAAGGCTTCGCTCACGCCCATGATTGCCCTTAACCAATAAAGCTGATCAAATGTTTGGGCATAGCCCATGGCAAACGTAACTCCCGACCATACAAACAAACTTCCTACGATCAACCATTTGCGGTTGAACTTATCAGCTATCATTCCTGCAACAGGACTCATAAAACCATAGATCCAAAGAAAGATGGCCATCAATCGTCCGAAATTTGTCGCCGTCTGAAGCTCCGCAATATCAATCATCATGGAAGGCTTCATGGTTGATAACATTTGCCTGTCCATATAATTGAGTAAAGCAACCACCCATAAAAGGCCGACTACGATCCAGGGATAATGCTTTGACTTTTTCATTCCTGCGCTAAAAAAAATTTAAGTATTCTATTCTTTATGATCCAATCTGCATTCCTACTATTTGCTTCGTACTAATGAACTCTTGTTTTTGTACACGGATGACACGGTTTAGACGGATGATAACGGGATTAATTCTACTTCGTAGAATCTGGATATCCCCTTTCTGCGTAGCAGAAAAAAATCCATGATTATCTATCCAATCAGTGTCATCCGTGCGCAAAGTGTTTTAACTAAAGAGCTAATTTTTACAAAGAAATAAATGCTTTATACAGTTCATTTTTATTGGTGCAACGGCAAGCCGTTAGGTTATCTTGCGTGGCACTCTTCATCATTCAGTTCGTTATCGGATAACCCACCCCAGTCGTTTATAATTAATATAGTCTTCATTTCGCCCCGCCCAAGCGGGGATGAACCCTATTTTCGATAATCCTTTTCAACTTTGTTCCCGAAACAAACAATATTGTTTGACTGGCCTAAGTTCTCCGCCGCGGCGGAGACAAAGGGCTTCCTATCAATATTTGTGGCGTTCTCACACCGGCTTTTATTTCACCGCTTGGTATGATCACCTTATCATCCCACTTTACAGCAGTGGTTGTAACCGGCGAATCAAAAGGAATATAACCTACAGCAGTCCATTCATTCAATTCAGTATTATACATTAATATTTCTTTGCTAAAGCCTGGATGAGAAGATTGTAATGTATTTTTCTGTTGAATCAATTCTGCTTTCCTTGTATCGTCTTTTTCCGAATTGATAGAAGCGATAAATTTTTCGGTCTTATGAAATGTTTCTCCTTTGTCGCCGCCAAAGATCAAAATATTATTGGAGCCGGCAGCAATGCCTGTGCCGGCAGATAAAGCGTAAGGAAGAGATGCTTTCTCTTCCCATTGGTTTTTCAGGATATCGAATTTAAAAACGGAGCTATAAAGATCGCTGATGCCGCTTGAATTTTTTTTCCGGCCACCTGTTAAATAAATGGATGCGTGATCAGTATTTGATAGTGCAATCAACACTGTATGAGATACTGGCTTTGGAATAGCGGGCAAGGTCTTCCATCCTGCCGCCATATTATTCATGTCTAAACAATAGAATTGATCAGAAGCTGCACTTATTGTTTCACCACCGGCGATGTACACAATGTTATTATGAAAATCTGCCGCGGCATTGGTAACTGCAACAGGAAGATCGGGAAGGTTCTTTGTAACAATTGTTTCATTAACAGCGTCCCATTGCAATAAAAATACTTTATTGCTGATGCCTTTTTCATTTTCACCTCCTGCGTAGATAATGCCCTGCGGTGTGGAACAATTGGCTGAATAAGCAATAGATGACGGAAGCTTAAATATTTTTTTATACCGCGTAATTGACTTCTTATTTTTCAGATAAACATACATGTCATCATAATACTTTTTCTTTCCGCCATTCCAGGGCATGGTATCTGGGAAATTAGCACCGCTTGCAATGACGAGGACATTTCCGTGTACACCGACAACAGGACCGGCAAAACCCAACGATTTGGATTGACCGTTTAAAGCAGGAAGCTGAGCCGCAATTTTCCATTGCATAGTCTTCCCCTTTGCTTTTTGCGCATATGTTGATACAGTAAAAAACATGATAAGTAAAGAAAGTAATATCGTAATGCGAAACATTATAACTTATACATTAACCGGAGATGGTTTTTGTGAGGAAAAACTACTGAAATTTAGTTGCTCTGTATCTTTTTTAAATGCTTCAAATTGTTCAGCCTGCATATTTTTAACAGGCAACCGAAATTGGCCACAATCCACTCCGATCAGTTTCATATAAGCTTTACCGGTAGCAATACCGCCATATTTTCCCAGCAGCCTGATCATATCAATTGATTTTTGCTGTAATGCATTCGCGGTTTTCAGATCGTTCTTATTAAAAGCATCCATCATGTCATAATATAAAGACGGCGCATAATTGAATGTACTTCCTACGGCACCTTTTGTTCCTAATGCCAGTGCAGGCAACATGTTTTCATCCCTGCCCCAAAGCATATCATATTTTCCGTTCTTAAAATTCATGCAGGAAAGAAAATCCATAAAATCTTCATGGGTGTATTTGATGCCGGCGAAATTAGGGATCGTACCATCAACGGCTTGCAACAGGTCATACATTGCAAAATCAACGCCTGTCAATACAGGAATATGATAATAGTAGAATGGCATATCCGGAACTACTGCTGCTATTTCAGCACAGGTTTTCGCCAGCATGTCCACATTGGCCGGTTTAAAATAAAATGGCGATGTAAAAGAGATAGCATACAATCCAATTTGTTTTGCATGTAAGGCAAGGTCTTTACAATCGGCAATACTTGTTCCACCTAAGAACATCATCACCTTAAAATCATTATCTCCTTTTGTTGCCGTCGCCCATGCTTCTGCCACTTCTTTTTTTTCTGAATTTGTCATAGAAACTCCTTCCCCGGTAGAGCCACAAATAAATGCACCGGTTACTCCATTTGCCTTCAGCATTTCATAATACTGAGGTATAACGGAAAGATTCAATGAGCCATCTTTATGCATAGGAGTGAATGGAGCTGCTATCAGGCCCTTCAAATGTTCAGTCCTCATGTTCTTATTCTTTTATTTTAATAACGAAAATATTGTTTTTAAAAAAACCGGGAACAGGATTATTCCCGGTTACTACTGCTAAATGCTTACGTATGAGAAACAATTCTAATTATATCCGGGATTTTGAACCAATGCGCTGTTGTCAGTCAAAGTATTCCGGTTAATAGGCCATAACAATCTGAAAGACTCTGAAGGCAATACTGTTGTATATTTATAAACATACTGATCGCCTATCCTTCTCAGATCGTACCACCTTTTCCCTTCAAAAATGAACTCAAAGAAACGCTCCTGTAAAAGGGCTTCTTTGGCGTCATTGTCAACTACCTGGTTGGGATAGCCATGAACTGCTTCAACATAATTGGCGCCGAAAGCCCTTTTTCTTACTGCGTTTATTTCTGCTGAAGGATCTTCACCCAGTATCACTTTGGCTTCAGCTAATAGTAACAAAAGATCAGCATAGCGATAAATTGGAAAATCATTAGAAAAAGCCCGGCTGCCTGCATTTTGCTCGCCTTCATATTTTTTTACAAATGCCCCGGCAATTATATAATTAGCACCTGACTTGTCATATGCGGGCTGAATAGTATGCCATTTTCTACTGTCTTTATCATCAAACTTTCTAAATGTGGCAATCTTAACAGGTGCCCTTAATAAACCTCCCCAATTGTCAACCGATGAACTGAACTGGCGGTTTCCAACTGAATCATGAAAATTGGCTATCAACCCTGATTGTGGCAAAAATGTTCCTGCGATGGGCAATGATGCTTCATCCAGTTTATTGCGTACCGCAAAAATGATTTCAGCGTTTCCTTTATTACCCGCAGCAAATACATTTGCAAAAGAGGGCAGCAGGCTCAATGAAGCAACATTGGTTTGAATATCAGTTAATGCTGTTTTTGCGATAGTAGCCTCTGCAGCTCCTCCCCCTTTATGCGCATTCCATAAAGCTGTTTCTGCTTTTAACATCAACGTTGCAGACTTCGACCAAAAACCTTTTGCTTGTTTGAAGGAATAATCAGCACCAAAATTGTTTTCTGAAGCTGCGATATCATCTTTAATAAACTTCATCACCTCCGTTACAGGCGAAGCAGCTTTGGCCAGGTTGGCAATATCAATTGAAGTAGTAGGTTCTGTTTGAATAATCACATCCCCCCAGCTACGATACATCTGGAAATAGTAAAAAGCCCTCATACCATGGGCAATGCCCAGGTAATATTTTTTATCTGCGTCCGTAAGCACATTGATGGTGTTGAGTTTATTGATCAGCAAATTGATCTGGTTGATATTGCTATAAAAGCCACCAAAACCTCCAACGCCGGATGCTTCTGCATCAATATTATTCAGCCACATGCGTTCAATACCCTGTGTAGCCTCTCCTGTAAATGCGGAACTGGAACCAGGGTCGGTACCAAAAATATCGGCACGCATTTCACCCAGGTATATAAATGTAGTAGTGTGGCCTCTGAACCGGGAATGGATACCTGTTACAAATGCCTGTACCTGTTCAGGGCTTTGCCAGAAATTGCCATCAGTGATATTGCTGACAGGAGCTAAATCCAGTTTTTTACTGCATGATACTGTAAACAGTACCATTCCCAGGCATGATATAATGATTATACTCTTTTTCATCTGTATATTTTTTATTGTTTTTAGCCAGATGGAACTTACTATGATAAAATTTTCATTCTCTTTTGTACTATAATGAAAATTTTATCATGACCGTTTCATTTTTTGACAAGTTTGATTTAATTATAAAGTAACCTGTACGCCCAATACAAAAGTTCTGGGTGTAGGATATGTACCATTATAAACACCGGTAATCGAGGATGTTCCGGGCACTACTGGCGGCTCTGGTGTAGGGCCACTGAATTTGGTGATATAAAACAGGTTGTTGGCACTTACATAAATCCTTGTTTGTTTTAATACTCTTGTTTTGGCCAATAATGATTTTGAAAAATCGTATGACAAGGTAATCTCCCTCAAAGCCGTATAATTTCCTTTTTCATAAAAACGGGAGTTATTACTGTTCAAAACTGAACCTGCATTATTACCACGGGTATAATTTTTCTTACCTAATGGAGCTGAAACCTGGTCGGCATAATATACTTTGGGAATATCCGTATTCGTATTCGTCGGCGACCATGCTTTTTTCTGAAGATCAAAATAATTGAATGTCCCCTGGTAGTTGCCCAGCGTTCTTGCCACCAGGTCATTATATATCGTGTGGCCAAAAGCAAAATCCCAACGGGTATATAAACCAAATCCTTTATAAGCAAGATTTGTAGAGAATCCACCTGTCCAGTCGGGAGTTATATTTCCCATACGAACCTGGTCCCTCGAATCGATCGTATCGTTTTTATCGACGTCTAACCAGTTTACGTCTCCCGGTGTTATTTTACCGCTTCCGAAAGTTACATTTGGTCCACTGATAAGGGCGATACGATCTATCCGGTTACCGGCAATTTTTGCTACTTCCGCATCATCTTTAAAAATAGAAACCTGTTTGTAAGCATATATTTCACCTAATGTCTGGCCTTCCTGTAAACCTAATACCCAAACCAATGAGCCGGTGTTAGGATCATACACCTGCATTCCTCCCTGCCTGTTATTGGTCTGACCGTTAAAGGGTAATTTTAAAATTTTGTTTTTTACAAAAGATGCATTAGCACTAATGTCTAATTTTAAACCACCAGACCGATTGAGAATATTGGTATTTAGTGTAAACTCGTGCCCCGTATTTTGATATGTACCTAAATTGGTTCTGAAAGAATTAAAACCGGTATAATCGGGTAAAGGAAGATTGGTTAACAGGTCGCTTGTTTTGCGGTTATAATAATCATAGATCAAAGTGACCCTGTTATTCAGGAATCCCAGATCCAGACCAAAATCCGTTGTACGGCTTTTTTCCCATCGGAGATCACCATTGATCATCGCTGTATTTAAAAAAGTAGCACCGCCATTATACAATCCCTGGCCTGAATAACCACCCTGCACTTCATATCTTCCCAGACCGGCCACGTTTCCGTTTTCACCATAACTAAAGCGAGGTTTCAGCGTAGAAATGATTTTGGAAAATCCGCCGCTTTTGAAAAAATCTTCATTGTGCACATTCCAGCCCGCAGACATACCCGGGAAGAAACCTGACCTATTTTTTTCTGCAAGAGCTGATACTCCATCCTGGCGGAACACTGCTGTCAGCAGGTAGCGGTTATCAAAATCGTAACTTAATCGGCCAAAACCGGAGATGATACGATACTCTGATTTATTAGTATAATTATCACCAGCGTTAAACACAGTAGATGCGTTGGCAGTAGGAATATCATCAGTAGGCGCCTTGCTGCCCTGCACCTGCATGTTAAAATCTTTGGTACCAAAAAACTCACTGCCCAGCATTGCATTGATGTGGTGCTTGTCAGCCAGTGTCTTTGTATAATTAATAATAGCATTGTATTGCTGTTGAAAATCCCTTCCAAAAAAAGCATAAGAAGTTCTGTTGGTATTATTATAAGTAGGTACGGGAACAAAGATATTGGCATAGCTCTGTGTAGCCTTTTGAAAAGATTGGTTCACCGATTCAATTAAATAAGCATTACCCGATGCTTTAACATACAGGCCGGGAATGATATCCCATTTAACGGATGCATTGGCAGTGATCCGGTTCACTTCATTGGTCCTGTCTAATTTCTGCAACCAGTATAAAGGATTACCATCCGCGGCGCCATTTCCCGGATTGGGCAGGGTTTTAGCAGCATCTATCCAGGGGTTGAAGTTGGGCCATATCGCCATACTCCTGTACAATGTATTTACATCACCTGCAATGGTTCCTATTTGAGAAGAAGTAGAGAAGGTAGCGCCTGTGCTTACTTCCACATTGTCCCTTACTTTATAGGAGCCATTCAGATTAGCAGAAAACCGTTTATAATCTGATCCAACAATAACGCCGTCCTCTTTATAAAAATCAAAACTTGCAAAATATTTCCCTTTATCATTTCCACCGGTCACATTCACATAATGATCCTGTGTATATGTGTTCCTGAAAACCAAATCCTCAATTTCACCTCTATGATCTTTAAAAATGATAGTACCGCCATAAGGATCGCCGACAGTGTCCCAGCCTTGTGACAAAAGGTGTGAGGTAGTGGCATCATAACTGCGGATATCAAATGAGGAAAGATTAGCGGAATCCGGCAGCAGCCCATAACCTCTTGATGAATTAACCTGGGCAAGTGTTCTTCCAGAATTCAGATTGCCAAGACGATTGTAATAGATATAATCTTTTGCACCGAAATAATCATAGCCGTCCCTGCTTTTATTGTATCCTGCCGTAAACCTGTACCCTATTTCTGCCTTTCCGGCTTTGCCTTGCCTGGTAGTAATTAAGATAACGCCATTATTCGCCCTGGCCCCATAAATGGCGGTGGAAGCAGCATCTTTCAATAGTTCAATGGATTCAATATCCTGTGCAGGGATATCATTAAAAGAACGAATGATACCATCAACAACCACAAGTGGGGAGCCAGGGCTGTTAATGGAAGCGCCGCCACGTAATAAAATACTTGGGGCAGCTCCAGGCTGTCCAGAGTTATTTATTACCCGTATACCCGAAATAGATCCCTGCAAAGCACTCCCAACATTAGACCGTGGTGCATTGGCTAAAACATCTTTATCTAATTTGGAGATGGAACTGGTAAGATTTCGTCTTGATTGCGTACCATAACCCACCACTACCACTTCATCCAGTTTGGCAACAGAAGTTTTTAATGTTAAATCAACCGTTGAAAAACTTCCAACTTTTGCTTCTTGTGTGGCAAAGCCGGTATAGGTAAATACCAGTACATCACCTTCAGCAGCATCAATGGAATATTCACCCGTTGAACTGGTTTGTGTGCCACTGGTTTTTCCTTTGATAGTAACACTGACACCGGGCAGTGGTTTCCCATCTTCTTCGGAACTAATAGTTCCGGAAATCTTTTTAGCCTGTGACCATCCTGAAACGGCGATCAAAAAACAGCTAATCAGCAGTCCTAATTTGAGATAAGCAGATCTCATACAGCAAGTTTTTAATTTTAATTAAGTATTATGTATGACATAATAAAGTTAACCATAATTTAATGACCCCACCAAATTTATTTTTATACCTAAACTATATTCTAAAAATCAATATGTTATAATCTTTATTTGTATTTTTGACACATTTAATTAGCTTTATCTGGTATATTAAGTAATACATATTATGAGCCTAACAGCACTAAAAAATAATCTCAAATCTGTAGATACCAGCTCGCTGGTAGATAAGGTAGAGGCTAATCTTGTAGAATTATTACAGGAAAAAAAATTGAAAGTTGGTGATTCAATCCCCAAAGAATTAGAGTTGGCTGAATCGCTTGGCGTGAGCAGAACAGTTATCCGTGAAGCTTTGTTACGATTGCGAATGATGGGATTGATAGAATCAAAAAAGAAAAAAGGCGCCGTTATCACAAGCCCTGATCTTTTCGGCATCATGAGCAAGAGCATGAACCCGCATATACTTGACCAGGATACACTAAAAGAAATATTTGAAATAAGATTAGTGCTTGAAATAGGAATGGCTGACCTGCTATTCTATCGCATCACCAAACAAGATATTAAAGAACTGAAAGCTATTGTAAGTACTGAGCCGCCGGCTACGCAATTTCATTTGTTCAATATCGAACATGAAATTGCTTTTCATGGAAAGCTGTATGAAATAACGGGTAATAGCACCATGAAGAAATTTCAGAAAATGCTGTTGCCTGTTTTTGATTATGTGCATCACAGTGGGCTGCTTAAAAAACATCCTCTTTTAAAAATGTTCGTATCGCACAAAGAACTGGTGTCTATTCTTGAAAATGGTACACCTGAACAGTTCAGGAATGCCATGCGCAGTCATTTGGAAAATCACTTTGCGAGGTTGTTTGACTAAGAGAAAAACCATCTTCAACAACCATTCAACTTCTTTCCAACATTATATTTTCCAGTTGCCCTTTCTTTTTTAATAATTGCTCCAGCAATACAATTTGATTTTTGGCTCTCACGAAATTATGCCGTGGATATTTTGCTCCATAATAGGCATCATCATTCAGATAGTCGGTAAGAAAGCGAAGAGCCTGCATGTAGATCATAAATGTGCCTGAATAGAAAAAATATTTTTTCTCGGTTTCTGTCAGTTCATCTTTCATTTCATTGTAATAGCCCTGTACAATGGCTTTATAAAAATCATCCCTTATTTCAATTTTATCGAATTCCTTTTCTTCCTCACTCACCGGCGATAAATAAGTTCGCATCATATCGCCTACATCGCTGATAAAATAGCCCGGCATCACTGTATCAAGATCAATAACACATAAACCCTTTCCTTCCGCATCAAACAATACATTGCTGATCTTGGTATCGTGATGAGTAACCCGCAATTTAAATTCGGCATTGGATTTAATGTACCCATACTCCGTTGCTATATCTGCATGAGATACCAATGCCTGGATCAGACTGTCCGATTCCTGTATCCGCTGCCTGTTTCCTTTTTCCAAAGCCAGTAAAAATTGCTGGTAACGAAGGGTAAGATCATGAAAACACGGAATAGTAATTTTCAATTTTTTCATATCCACGCCATTAAGCAGCCGGGTAAATCTTCCAAATTGTGTAGCCGCCTCATAAGCTTGCTCCGGTGTTTCCACCACATCTTTTGAATGTGACCCCTGCACAAAAGGGAACATACGGAAATATCCTTCGTCCTTCTGGTATATCATTTCATCGCCATGGCTGGAAATGACAGGAGAAACAAATTTATAACCCGGATGATTTT
>JAKFEJ010000397.1:0-2853 GCA_036675745.1 Chitinophagaceae bacterium
CAATAATTCACCTGGCGCCAAAACGGGATTAAATCCTTCATCAGGCTGTGGTATTGGTGGCGGTGGCGGGGTCCAGCTATCACTATATGTTTTTGAAATATAATTCAGCACCTGGTATTCCGCCTTCGTTTTATTCTTCGCGGCCAGTTGCATTGTATTTTCTGTTAATGAAATTATGCGCCAGTTCGACGTAGAAACTACATCAGCCGGTGTATAAGAAACATACAGGGGAGTGGCATCGGTAGTAGTAAGCGTTAATGTATTTACATCAAGGAAATAAGTTCCTGATTCAACTCCAATGCCTGCAACGCCTTTGTGATCTGTTTTTAAAAAAGGCCCGCCTTGCAAACTAAAGGTCATAGATCCATAATCACGTTTTTCTGCTGCCCATGTATCGCTGGTATAATTGGGTCCGTAGGTCCAGCAATTAGGCCCGAGCGGATCAGTGCATGACTGGCTCCAAACTACGCTTTGTCCATCAGGTGCTAACGATCCATAAGCATTGTCCATACCTGCAAAATAAATAGGGCTGGTAAAGAATTTTTTATCGCCGTTCGCATTCGCGTCGAGCAGCCATGTTTTTTCATTGCCTACACCACCGGATAAAAGTGTCCAAAGAGGGTCATTTACATAGTTGAGATTATCGCTGGTTACTTTGATAGTAACCGGCGGCATTTCTACGACACCACCTGCAGTCATGGCAGAATATTTAATAACATAGTCGCCTGCAAAAGCAAAACGTACCGTGTCTTTTTGACGGGTTGATTTCCCGGTACCATAATCCCACATGGGAACTGTTTCCGGAGTATTATTAATTAAAATAACAGTATTACCTCCGGCGTCTGCCGCGAGATCCTGGATAACGTCGAATTTAATTTCAGATGCATTAAGCATCCGGCCCAGGTCATGCTCCTGTTTTTTACAGGAAACAGCTAGGAACATTCCGATCAGGGCAATCCAGCTTATGTTTTTAAAATATTTCATACTATTTAATTTAGAATTCAGTTATGGTTATTCAGCTTTGTATGCTTTTTATTTATCATTCTTTTTTAATCGCTTACCATCCGGCATTTTGTTTTAATACACCACTTGATAAAGTGATTTGCGTATAAGGAATTTGTTGTAACCCTTTCGTCTCAATGATTTTCGCAGCGGCAATTGTTTTGGGAGTGTTGACACCGCCATTTTGCAGCGTAGTGTTTTCGGCAATAGCTGCAGCCGCTTTATCAATACCCTGGCGAAGAAGATCCCAGTAACGAATTCCTTCTCCTGCAAATTCAAGCCTTCTTTCTTTCATAATATTATCCTGCGTTACAGGCAATGCACTGAAGTTGGTTCCGTAAGCTCTTTTTCGTACATCATCAAAATAGGTCTGTGCATTGGCTGCACCGAGTTCAGCCGCCATTAATAATACATCGGCATAGCGAATAGATACATAATCCTGGAACTGGCCGATCATAAAGTTTACACCGCCGTTGTTTACCGCTTCACTGTTTCCGTTCTCATCTGAAGTAGGTGTATATTTTTTATTGTAATAACCCGTGTATTCACGTTGGTTATTTTTCATGGTAAATTCTATTCCTTCATCGGCAATAGAAATAATAGATGCTTCACGCCTGCTGTCGGTAGCTGTATACGCATTCCAAAGTTTTGGATTGACTGTGCCACCTCCCCAGCCATTTCCATAAGGTGGCGTTGTTTGCTCCCTGATTCCAAACATAACCAGCCAATGATTGCCATCTGCATTACCATCATAATCACTGGTAAAAGTGTATTTGACAGCAAACAAAGTTTCTTTATTATCTTCTCCCACATAATCATCAATGGAAGCTGCGGGCCATAGAGTGGCGAAATTTTCAACCAAACCAAAACCACCATTATTAATTACATCTTCAAGGTAACTGGTAGCTTCAGCTTTGGTAACTACACCTGCGAGATCAGCTTTATTGTAATAGCCGGTATAGTAAAGAAATACTCTTCCGATCAATGCTTCGACAGCCCATTTAGTTACACGGCCAAAAGTTGCTGGTACCTGAGAAGTATAGCTTGTTGCCGGTAAGTTTTGTGCTGCGAACTCAAGATCTTCTGCAATCAATTTATATACATCATCAGGTGATGCCTGCGGAACATTTTCTGTTGTTGGTACGGTAACTAAAGGAATATTTCCCCAAAGTCTTACCATATCAAAATACAAGTAGGCCCGCAAAAACTTCGCTTCCGATTCATAAGTTTTTCTCAATGTCTCCTGTCCCTTCCATTCTACCTGGTCCATTTTCCCAAGCAACATGTTGCAACGATAAAGAGCTTTGTAATAAAGTATCCAGTTTGCATTGAACATGTTTTGATCCGATGGGGAACGAGATTTGTCAAACTCATCCATCATCTGGTAGCCAAAGCCATCAGAATTACCGGTGCCGCCAAATGTATTATCAGCCATCACTTCTGCTGCTACAGGTAAGGCAATGCCGTCGGTCCATACACGTTGCAACCCATCGTAACAACCAACTAATGCTTTAAAAGCATCTTCCGGAGTTTTATAAAAGTTCTGCTCTGTTGCAGTGGTCACATCTTCCGTATCAAGAAAGCTTTTTTTACAGGCTCCCGCTGTAAGTAAAAGAAATGCGAGTATTGATATTTTTATATTTTTCATGTGTTCATTTTTAATTGTTTTTTAGCCACATGTAATTCGTAATAAAAATTATCATCGCTGATTATTATAAATTGCTCGATAATTTTTATGACTCATTTCATGTCTTTATATTTAAACCTTAAAACTTAATGTTTGCTCCTACCATAATTGTTTTTGGTCTTGGATAATAGCCAAGGTCAACACCGGAAGAAAATCCTTCACCA
>JAKFEJ010000535.1:0-2831 GCA_036675745.1 Chitinophagaceae bacterium
GATGAAAGAAAACAAAATGTATTCGGTATGATGATGAGTTTAAATATGCTCATTGAAACCGGAACCGGTTTTGACTACACATTTGCAGACTTTAACCGGTGGGCAAAAACAACAGGATTTAAATCAACCTCTTTACTTCCTTTGACCGGGCCATCAAGTGCTGCAATAGCGTATAAATAAAACTTTCCTGAAAGGGATAAATGGATTGAAGCTTAAGGTTTGTATTGCGGGGCCGTTGCAATCTTGTTGAATTATTATGTTACCACTTTTACTTTCCTGTGTCGCCCACTTTCACCGGTATACACAAAAATGAAACGTTGGATTACGTATTGACAATCCTGGTAATTTCTTGTAACACGCAATTTGAAACTGTGATAATGGAGAAATAAATAATCAGCATTTACGGGAAACCGATCTTCTCTAAAAGTAATTGAAACCGTGGATCCGATCTAAGTGTTTGAGATACCAGGCCATTATATTTCAGGGTCAGCAATACAGGATCACGGTCCTCAAAAGCTTTGTCAAGATAAATAAATGCCTCATCCACACCATCAACAAAAGCTACTGATAAGGCTATTGAAGCATACCCAACATATTCCTCTGCCGGCCTTGTCTTCAATTCATTCAGTAATACACGGGCCTCTTCCATTTTACCCATAAAACAGTAAGTAAGTATGAGTGAGTTGGTAGAGAAATGGTGTCTTCTTGAAACCATCATCAACTGGGAAAAGGCCTCAGCGGCTTCATCCAATTGGTGCAAAGCCAGGTAGCACCATCCCTTATACAAATGGCATATATACGAATTAGCATCCAGTTCAATGCCGGTTTTGCAGGCAGTCAGGGCCTCCAAATATTTTCCCGATGAATGAAGAATGGCTCCATACATGCCAAAACAAATAGAACTCAGCGGTTCCAGGTCAATAACTATCCGGCCTTGTTTTTCAGCTGCGTCAAGATCATGTTTAACCCATGCCAGGTAATTTAAACCATACCAGTAATAAGCCTGGGTATAAGCCGGGTTGAGCTCAATGCATTTGGTAAAATTCTTTTCCGCCTCAACCCAATTCCATTCAAAGATGGTATAATAAGCCCCCAGCGAACAATAAGGTTCAGTAAGATGTGGATCGAGTTGCAGCGCTGTCTCTGCCGCTTGCCTGACTTTATAAACAACCTGTTTGGAAGGCACGAGACCATAGATCGCAGCCATTACACCTGCATCTGCTAAGCCGGTATACGCCAGGGCAAAACCAGGATCAAGGTCAATAGCCAGTTGAAAATAATGCATCCCGGTCATGATGGAACCACCACGACGGTTCAGGTAAAATCTTCCCTTTAAATATAACTCGTAAGCCTCGGTATTCTTTGTATGATTTTTGGTGATCCGGTCCCGGTCCTTATCCAGCAATGTCACTTTAAGCTTCTCCGTTACCGCTAATGCAACCTCATCCTGGATAGCGAAGATATCGTCCATGCTGCGATCGTATTTTTGGGACCATAAATGAAACCCATCACTTACATTCACCAACTGAACCAATATGCGGATCCGGTTACCCTGTTTACGTACACTGCCTTCTAAAATTGTTTTTACTCCCAGTTTTTCCCCTATTTCCCGTAAGCCGATATTTTCACGGTTGTATTGCGGTGATGAAGTGCGGCCTGCTACCTTCAGATCTTTTAAGTTGGAGAGTGAATTAAGTATTTCATCAGCTATTCCGGTACTGAAATAATCCTGTTCGGGATCATTACTAATGTTTATAAATGGCAATACGGCAACACTTTTCGCAGGTATTTTCCTGGCTGGCGCTAAAGCAGTATCATTTTTTACCTCTGTTTTTCCTCTTAATGAATCCGGCTTAGGCTTCACCAATCCCGGATGATCTAATGCAAAAACTTCTACAGGGCGACTTATATTTTTTAGCTGGTAGATGCCAACCGAAACGGTTTTTAATTGGGGATGATTCCTGATCTCGTCCCTTACTTTATCCGAAAGCAATACAGAACCGGCTATCCCCAGCGATTCAATACGTGATGCAAGATTAACCCCATCACCCAATACCTGTTCATCATCAAAGATTATATCGCCTATATGCAGTCCCATCCGGACAGGAACATGTGGCGGCTGACGGAATACCTGCTGCATAGATAAGGCACATTGCACCGCCTCAACAGCACTTTGAAAAATACTCAATGTCCCATCACCGTAATACTGGACTATGCGGCCTTTAAATTGTTTGTGTGCCTGCTTCAGCACTTCGCGGTGCCGGTCTTTCTGGCTGATTGCTTTTTGCTCACTTTGCTGCATAGTAGCCGTATACCCTTCTATATCGGTAAACAAGATAGCAGCCAGTTGACGGTGGTGGAGCATGTGAGCTGGTTAATACTAATTAAATTTAAATAATTATTACCTGCCTGCACGAAAAGACTTTGAAAAAGCAGGTTTATCAATATGGAAAATGCAATACCTATCCGCGAATCCGTGGCTTTCAAAATACGAGAAAAAAGATCCGATAACTATCGGATTGACTTAACACTATGTTTTGAAACCAGGAGGAAAATTAGTTTTTGGAATTGGGTAGCCCTTCATCCTGATTTATATCCTTGAAAAAATAAAAGACTCTTCTGTTTCTAAACCGGTATTTTTATTTCCTAAAACTATTGCTGATGAAAAAAATCATACTACTGCTATGTTGTATAATTTCCCTTTCAAACCTTATAGCGCAAAAAACTTATATCTGGTGCGGCATTCTTATCGACGGCATTTCCAATGAGCCAAAAAAGAACATGACGATCATTGTTGAAAAAGATAAGATCACCGGTATAGAAAGCGGTTT
>JAKFEJ010000255.1:0-2827 GCA_036675745.1 Chitinophagaceae bacterium
GGGCCTCTTTGATTTGCAAACGATGGGAATCAGGATGGCAACTGGAAATACGGCAAAAAGTAAAGGAGAGCTGAAAGAAGTCTCTGCTTTTACCGAAATACTTTCTAAAGCAACAAATGATCCGTCACTTAGGGAAAAACCTGTTTTTGCAGTAATGAAGCAAGAAGAAAAACCGGTAGATGTACAGCCGGCTGTTGTTAAAGAGGAAACTATTAGTATAAAAGAACAACCGGTAGCGAGTCATGATAGTATATCTGAATCGTTGGCGAAAAAGAAAGAAAAGCCAGCGGCGGTAAAAGAACAACCGGTAGCTATTCATGATAGTATACCTGAACAGTTGACGAAAAAGGAAGAAAAGCAGGCGGTTGTAAAAGAAGAAGCTCATGATAAAGAAGTTTCCACTGCTATAGTTCAGGAGGAACCTATACCACAAAAGCAGGAAATAAGAACTGCTCCTCCGCCGAAATATAAAAAGTCTGTAATAGTTAAAAGATCGGAAAGCTCTACCACTGAAGGCTTTGGCCTGACTTTCGTTGATGAATATGCAGACGGTCTAAAAGATACCATTCAGATCATTATTCCAAACCCTAAGTCAATCCTTGTTGTTAAGGAAGATCAGGCGGCAAACGAAAAAAAATTTATTGATATCGCTGAGCTGCCAAAAGGGGATAAACTGACTAATAACTGCGAATCCATTGCTTCAGAAAATGATTTTCTCAGGCTTCGTAAGAAAATGGCAGGGCAAAAGACAGATGAATCTATGATTAATGAGGCTGAAAAAGTATTTAAAACAAAATGCTTTACGATAGTGCAGGTAAAAAATCTCGGCAACTTGTTTCTCAATGAAGCTGGTAAGTTTCAATTCTATGAGGCGGCATACCCGCATAGCAGCGACAGAGATGACTTTCCTGTCCTGCAAGCAGAATTTAAAGACAATTATTTTATTCACAGATTTAAAAACCTGGTTAAAGCCGGTAACTAGTAGATTGCCGGTTGTCTGCATATTTAACTTAATCCCCTTAATAAAATCGTTAACTATAAATAATGCCCCGCTATTTTCTTGAAGTTTCGTATAAAGGCACTAATTATAGCGGATTTCAGGCGCAGAAAAATGCTAACAGTATACAGGAGGAAGTAGAAAAAGCATTTGAGATATTGCAGAAACAAAAAGTGGTGTTAACTGGTTCTTCAAGGACAGATGCAGGTGTTCATGCTCTTCAGAACTTCTTTCATTTTGATTTTGGAGGAATATTAAACCCGCAACTGGTATATAAAATCAATGCCATCTTACCGCAGGATATTGTGGTTAAGTCTATTATGCCCGTATCTTCTGATGCTCATTGCCGGTTTGATGCGGTAAGCAGAGAGTATAAATACTTTGTTTACAGGCAAAAGGACCCATTTCTCAGGGATAGAGCATATTACTACCCATATAAAATTGATATAGATAAATTACAAGAGGCCGCCGCCATATTACCCCATTACCAGGATTTTACCTCCTTTTCCAAGCGAAACACCCAGGTCAAGACCTTTATTTGTCAAATTCAGGAGAGTAAATGGATTTATGAGAACGGCTGTTTGGTATATAACATAAAAGCTAACCGTTTTTTAAGAGGTATGGTTAGGGCATTAACCGCTACAATGTTGAAAGTAGGGAGATGCACAATCGATTTACAGGAGTTCAAACGTATAATAGAAGCTCAGGATTGTACACAAGCCAGTTTCGCCGTGCCGGCACATGGGTTGTTTCTGGTAGCTGTAGAATATCCTATAACCAAAGAGGATTAAAAAAATGGCTGCTGAAATGCGTATCCAGTAAGCATTTGCTGAGCTTTTAAGTTTATACTTTAAAAAAGATTTGGCAGGAAAAAAATCACCCCTATCTTTGCACCCCGCTTGAAAAAACGGGAATAGTTCTCTGAAAATTTTGTGAATGGTTTTTACAAAAAGTATTAACAAAAAAAGGAGGATTAAAATTTGCTGGTAAGTTTCAAACCCTTACTTTTGCACCCCGCTTTTAAGCAGGAATAGTTCTCTGAATAATGTGAATACACTGTGAGGCAAATGTGAAGAAAACTGGCAATAAAAATTTGTCAGTAATTATTCAACCCTTACCTTTGCAGTCCGTCTCAAAAAATGAGATAAGTTCTTCACAAAACAAGTTGATTATCATGCCAATGATTCGAAATTTTTTGAAAAATAAATAGAGAAAAATTTGGTAGAAATAAAAAGGCCCTTACCTTTGCAATCCGTTTGAAAAAATGGTGATTGGTAAAGCCAAAAGATCTTTGAAAGTTGGGAAACAATAGCACTTCTTTCGCCTTTTAGGGCGAAGGAAACAAAAGGTAAGTCAAGCGAATAACATTTCGAATTGACACATTAA
The DNA here is from genome assembly GCA_036675745.1 of Chitinophagaceae bacterium. Taxonomy (GTDB): domain Bacteria; phylum Bacteroidota; class Bacteroidia; order Chitinophagales; family Chitinophagaceae; genus Terrimonas_B. Next base: position 2,384 of record JAKFEJ010000255.1, read on the forward strand.
TTTTTTTAAGATTAATACTGTCAGTATCAAACAAAACATTTACAATGGAGAGTTTGATCCTGGCTCAGGATGAACGCTAGCGGCAGGCTTAATACATGCAAGTCGAGGGGCAGCGCAGTGTAGCAATACATGGGCGGCGACCGGCAAACGGGTGCGGAACACGTACAGAACCTTCCTTCGAGCGGGGAATAGCCCAGAGAAATTTGGATTAATACCCCATAGTATATTGGAGTGGCATCACTTTAATATTAAAGATTTATCACTTGAAGATGGCTGTGCGGCTGATTAGGTAGTTGGCGGGGTAACGGCCCACCAAGCCTGCGATCAGTAACTGGTGTGAGAGCACGACCAGTCACACGGGCACTGAGACACGGGCCCGACTCCTACGGGAGGCAGCAGTAAGGAATATTGGTCAATGGACGCAAGTCTGAACCAGCCATGCCG
>JAKFEJ010000730.1:0-18462 GCA_036675745.1 Chitinophagaceae bacterium
GGCGGATTAGCAGTTCAAAGAAAAATGAATGAGCAAATTACATTTCACAACCAAGCATGCGAATGCGGCTACCGTACAACGTAACTGGTATGTTGTAGACGGTACTAATCAAACCGTAGGACGTATGTGTGCTAAAATTGCCGCTATTTTACGTGGTAAGAACAAAGCATACTATACTCCTCACGTTGACACAGGTGATTATATCATTGTGATCAACTGCGAAAAAATTGTTTTAACCGGCAACAAACTGGATCAGAAAATTTATGACACTTTCAGCGGATATCCCGGCGGTCGTAAAGAAGAAGTTGCAAGAAATCTTATCAATCGTAGACCGGAAGTAGTGATTGAAAGGGCCGTAAAAGGGATGCTTCCCAAAAACCGTTTAGGTCGCCAGATGTATAAAAAATTGTTTGTGTATGCCGGAGATGTTCATCCACATACAGCTCAGCAACCTAAAGAACTAAAATTCTAAAAACAGTTACGAGCTGTTAGCTACGAGCCAAGAGCCTAAGTCTCACAGCTCATAGCTCATAGCTCACAGCTAAAAAAACAAATAAATGGAAAAGCAAACAACAGGTGTTGGACGTCGTAAAGAAGCTGTGACAAGGGTATTCCTTACCAAAGGTGACGGTAAGATCACGGTAAACGACAAAGACTATAAAACCTATTTTTCACTGGTGTATTTGCAAAACCAGGTTGAACGTCCTTTAAAAACTATCGATGCTGTCGGCAAGTTTGATATAAAGATCAATGCAACCGGTGGTGGTGTAAAAGGACAGGCTGAAGCAGCGATGCTGGGTATTTCCCGTATCCTGGTTGAGTTGAATCCTGAATTTCGCCCAGCGCTAAAAGCGGCTGGTTTGCTGAAACGTGACCCACGTTCTGTTGAGCGTAAGAAATTTGGTCATAAGAAAGCAAGGAAAAGCTTCCAGTTCTCTAAACGTTAATGGTTGCAGGTTGCGAGATGCGGGATACGAGCTATTATCCCGAATCCCGAAACTCGTTTCCCGGATCATATCATTATCAAAATATTACAATAATCGAAAATGGAAAATAACACTTCATTACAACAGCAACTTTTGGACGCCGGTGTACATTTTGGACACCTGAAAAAGAAGTGGAACCCCAAGATGTTACCTTACATCTTTGCTGAAAAGAAAGGTATTCACATCATTGACCTGAACAGAACTGTAGAATGCCTGCAGGAAACTGCTGCCGCAATGAAACAGATTGCACGCAGCGGAAAAAAGATCCTGTTTGTAGGTACAAAAAAACAAGCAAAGGATATCGTAAGCGAATGCGCTAAGCGGGTAAATATGCCTTTCGTTACAGAGCGTTGGTTGGGTGGTATGCTGACCAACTTCAATACTGTTCGTAAAAGTGTGAAGAAAATGCAGAGCATTGAAAAAATGCTGGGTGATGGTTCTTTCGACAGCATCACTAAAAAAGAACGTCTGACTTTGAGCCGCGACCGGGATAAAATGGATAAAGTATTAGGCGGTATTGCTCAATTAGGTCGTGTTCCTGCTGCTTTGTTTATCATTGATATTGGTCACGAACATATTGCACTCGCTGAAGCAAAACGTTTAGGCATCACTACTTTCGGATTGGTAGATACTAACTGCGATCCTAATAAAGTTGATTTTGCTATCCCGGCTAATGATGACGCTACCAAGTCTATTGCTATTCTGGCTAATTACCTGACTGCCGCAATTGCAGAAGGATTAGCTGAACGCCAGGCTGCTAAAGATGATGATACTGAAGAAACAGTTGATGATGATAATGAAAAAAGCGCAGCACGTTTAGAAGCAGAAGCCCAGGCTGAAGCAGCTCGTGGACGTGGTGGCCGTGGACGTGGTGGTAATTCTGGTGGTCCCGGTGGCCCTGGCGGTCCCGGACAAGGTGGTCAAAGACGTCGTACAAGCGGCGGTGGTGCTGGTGGTGGACGTGGTCCCGGTGGTGGAAGAAGATAATGAGATCGGAGATCAGAAGTCTGAAGTCAGATTTCTGTAAACCTATCTGTTTGTAATAAATTAATTGTTTAACTACGATGTGAGAGGTTCTTTCTGACTTCTGACATCCGACTTCAAACTTAAATTATGAGCACAGTAACTATAAGTGCACAAGATATAAATAAGCTACGCCAGGCAACTGGTGCTGGTATGATGGATTGCCGTAAGGCTTTGACTGAAACAAATGGTGATTTTGAAGCCGCTATTGACTGGTTGCGTAAACAAGGCCAGAAAGTAGCTGCTAAAAGAAGTGACCGTGAAGCAAAAGAAGGCGTAGTAATTGCACAAACAACTGCTGACAATAAAACCGGTATCGTTGTATGTGTAAGCTGCGAAACTGATTTCGTTTCTAAAAATGCAGACTTCATCGCAATGGTGCAAAGCATAGCTGATGCCGCTATTGCCAACAATATAAAAACAGTAGAGACACTAAATGATACTGTTGTAAATGGCGCTAAGATCTCTGATCTCATCAACGATAAGTTAGCTTCTATCGGTGAAAAGATTGGTATCACTAAGTTTGAAAGAGTAGAAGCTCCTTATGTTGCTTCTTATATTCATGGCGCATACCGTATTGGTGTATTGGTAGGTTTGAGCAAAGAAGCAGCAGAGGCTGGAAAAGACCTGGCCATGCAAATTGCAGCGCTGAACCCGGTAGCTGTTGATGCTGCCAGTGTTCCTGCTGATACAGTAGCCCGTGAAAAAGCTATCATTATGGATGTTATGAAAGAAGATCCGAAAATGGCCGGCAAGCCTGAAGAAATGATCGCAAAGATCGCTGAAGGCAAATTAGGCGCTTTCTTCAAGGAGCAAACACTGACAGCACAGGCTTTTGTAAAGGACCCGGGTAAATCCGTTGCTGATTACCTGAAAGAATCCGGTGATGTGAAAGTGACAGAATTCAAAAGAGTAGCGTTAGGATAAATTAAATGAGCAATCTCATAATAAAAGCGTCTCATTCCGGGACGCTTTTTTGTTGCATATCCAAACCAAAGGTAAAATGGGGTTGCAGGGATACGGGGAAAGGTAAACCCTTACTAATTGCGCTTTTACCCTGCTTTTGGCATACCGCATCCATAGGCGGCCCTTACAGTCAGCACAGCTTTGAATACTATTTACCGTATTACTACCTATGAGAAGAATAAAAGGGTTTTTATTTTTAGGGTATGGCAAAGCAAATTGGTCCTTTTAAAATAACGGGCTGTTACGATAACATTTGTTTTTATAAAATGGATGGCCAATATTATGCCCGGACAAAAAGCAGCCTTGATGGAAAACGGGTGAAGAAAGACCCGGCTTTCCGGAAAACAAGGTGGCATTCCGATTTGCTGGCGAGATCCTCTAAAATAGCTGCTGCCGTGTACAGGGATTTACCAAAGGAAAAGGGTTTGTTCAGAAAACTGACGGGACAGGCGATGCGGCTGCTGAAAGAAGGAAAGACAACAGAAGAGGTTTTTCTTTTATTGAAAGGCCCGGTTATTAAGGCAAGCCGCTCAAGGGATGAAGGCGAACCTGCAAAGGATAAAAAAATAATTTCTCATCCTTTTGCGGAAGCCGTGCTGGTACAGGTCTTTGGTTATTCATTGCCCGAAACCCAAGCAGAAGAATTTCAATATTGTGAAGCAATACCGCCTTAACAGTCATGACCGCAATAATGCCGTGAAAGCAGGAGTTGTGGAAAAGCAAGATTATTTTGTTACAAAGAAATGCGGCTTTTCAGTCATGAGTCACAGACTCATGACAACCATTCAGTTTCTTTTTATTTATTCAACATTTGGAGGAGCAAACTAATGATAACGGGGGAATTTTCATAAACGAAATGATTATTTGCAAAGCGGCTATCATGGTACATGATTGGCACTATTTGTATATGATAGCAAACTATTTTGTTAGCCAGGGTGTTCCTGTTACAGTTAATGGATCTTCATATGGCCCACCTGCATCACTACCCCAGCCGAACCACCGACCAAGAAAGCATTTTAAAATAAATTATATAAAATGAAACAAGTTTTTTCATTAAGTATTTCTGTCTTTTTAAGTATTATAATTGGGTGTACTTCAAATGGTCAGGATATGAAACAAGTTAAAATCAACTGTTATGCCGATAAGCTAAAGCATATGCAAAGTGAAACATTATATGAAGAAGTGATGTTGCAATTTATCGACACATTTAAAATGCTAAAAAGCGACAAACGATATTTTGGTGTTCCTGAAGTGGTAAACAATAAAATTGATGAAGCTATCTTCTTTAATGCGAGTAAAACGGAATGTTTGTTGATTGTTCTGCAGAGGAATAATTACGACCTAGTTTTTGGTACTGCACGAATTATCAGAGGCATAGGTCATGATAAAAAATGGGTTTTTAAACCCAGCATGGATTATACATATAGTAAAGATTATTTTAATGGTTATAAGGAAAATAGTTTTGAGAATATCTCCAAGCTTGCCCGTTATAATGTGTTGACAGATGGAGAGGTTAAAAAAGAGGGCTGTGAAATTGATGAGCACTATTGGTTCGTACACCTAAAGCAATAAAATAAAACCCGGCATGTGCCGGGCTTCTTACTTTTACTGCAATACATTTTTAATTTTCCTATGGGAGATAAACGAATCAAGGAACTCAAAAAGAGTTCCTTATCTTTTTGTGAGAGCTTCTCAATATCCAGGATATTGAATGGATGTGCGAAGATCGTCTCTCCGCAGCAGCCTCAAAGAGGCTCAAACCCAGCAATTAATGATTCATGCCGTTGCTTATTTCTCAATTAAAGAGAAGGTCTTAGCGTAATCCTGAACGGCACCTCAAAATGTTCCCTGGAATTTTCCAAAATTAATTGAGCTGTTTTTTCGCCCATCAACTGAAAATCGGTTGATATAGTTGTAATGCCGTCCAATATTATTTTCTTTAGCGGTGTTTCATTATAGGAAATGACCCCGATATCTTTCCCTACTTTCATATTTGTTGCGAGAATCTTTTCAATTAATACAACCAGGTCATTTTCCATCAGGATGATAAATACTTCTCCTTCTTTTACCGGTTCCTGGTTTATATCGTTCACTACTTTATAATTAAATGCATATTGATCACAAAATCTGTAAAATCCTGAAAGTATCTCTCCGGGATGATAGGTATATGCAGGGAAAATTATTTTAATGGTGTGGTATTTACTTAGTTTTTCAAGGGATTGTTCCAGCGCATCATAAATATCTCTTTCAAAGTTTTCGTACACGGCGGCGTATTTACCATCCACTCCCTGCACAAGTTTGTCAAGCAAAACAAGTTTATCTTTTGGTATCGTATTGATCGCCTCATAAGCATTTTCACCACCTTCTAAAAAATGCGGAATGATCACATAATGAGTATAGTCATTTTTATTGTTTTGGATCAGTCGTTTAAAAAAAGCGAAGTCATTATCGTAAATATAAAAATCTATTGAGGCCATACCTCCCAGCGTATTTGCAAAAGCGTCATATATAATTTTCTTATGAGCGCTAAGTTTATTGAACAGCAGGAAGATTTTAAGAGGCTGGTTTATTTCTGTTGATTTTATGAAATATCCTTTGCCAGGGACAGATCCCAGTATTCCTATCTGCTTCAGATGCTTGTAACCTTTTTCGGCAGTATCCCTGGATATCTCAAATTCAAAACTCATTTCATTAATGGAGGGTAGCAGATCATCTTTCCCGATTTTTTCTTCCCTTATTGCTTTAATGACCGAATTGGCGAGTTGCAAATATTTTGGTGTAGCAGAATAATAGTCAATAACGATGTGTTTGAATATATTTTCTTTTTTCATTTAGCAAGATATAACATATAACATAAGCATTTATGAGGAACAGGATGATTGATCATGAACAGCATATCGCTCATCGGATTTACTTTTTATGCTGAAGAATGCTTTATAAAGTTACAAGTGAATAAAGCCCCGAGTCGTTAATTGCGGATGATTATTTCCGGGAACGATTGCGTAGAATCTCTCTTTTTAGCAGGATGGTTCAGGATGATTGCTAATCAGGTGCATAATAAATTTATGACCTATTGCTATTGTCTCTTAAAAACTGCTATATGAAAAAACGAGTCTTCTTGTTGCAGAATGTGTGCATCATTTTGCTGCTGTTAATTACTGCACAGCCTTCATTTTCACAAAACAATTTTAAAGTAACCGGTAAAGTAACTGATGACACCGGGAAGCCTGTGGACGGAGCCACCGTACAGGTAAAAGGAACAACTACTGCTACAGCCACAAAAGCCGACGGATCTTTTGAGATCAATGCTTCAGATAATTCAACTTTAATAGTAAGCTATGTTGGGTTTCTTGAACAGGAAATTCCACTTCGCGGACAAAAAGAGTTATCCTTAAGCCTTAGCCCTCTTGCTAATTCTTTGGAAGATGTTGTAGTAGTAGGATATGGTACACGTAAACGTGTTGAAGTTACAGGAGCAACTACTTCAATTTCGGGAGAGAACCTTCGTTCTGTACAAACGACCAACCTTACCCAGGCTTTGCAAGGCAGACTAGCTGGTGTTGATGTTACAGCAGGCAGCTTTCGCCCGGGTGCAGGAAGTTCTATCCGCATACGGGGTAACCGTTCATTAAGTGCCGGCAATGATCCTTTATATGTAGTGGATGGTTTTCCTGTGAGCTACACCATTGATGATATGAACCCTGCGGATATTGAATCGATTGATATCTTAAAAGATGCTTCTGCAACTGCTATATATGGTGTAAGAGGCGCAAACGGTGTAGTACAGATCACAACAAGGAAAGGGAAAGCCGGAAAGATTTCTATAAGCTACCAGGGTAGCCAATCTGTAGAATCTATTATAAGGCCATTACCTATTTTTAATTCTGTAGAGCTTTCAGATGCATGGCGGCAGGCTTTTTTTGCAGACAAGGCCTATACCCGGAACATCGGGGCGGCATCCGGGACTAACCCTTTATATTATTATCCGACGGCTATTGCAGATGTTGCATTGTTTAAGAACAGGTTTGGAAGTACAGAACAATGGAACTCCATAAAAGATGCATATACCTGGAATGTTTATGATCCTGTCAATAATATTTACATCGCAAAAAAGAGAGCTACCACTTCTGAAGAAAGATCGGTATTGCAAAACCTGGGCCTTACACAGGTTGACAGCATTGATATGTACGATCCTTCCAAAATTAAAAGTTTTGATTGGCTGGATGAAGTTGGATTAAGGCATGGTCAAACATCCAATCATAGTATTTCTGTTACGGGCGGCAGTGAAAAGTTTAAAGCGTCTTTCAATGCAGGATACTTTAAACAAAAAGGAATTGAATACGCACAGGATTATACAAGGTATTCCGTAGGGAATTCAGCGGAGTTTAAGCCAGTTAAGTTTTTAACGTTTGGAGCCAGCGTCAATTTCATACACAGTATTACCAATACCAGCACCAGCTCTTATGCCAATGCATCAGGAATGATCCCAATGGCGCAGCCATACGATTCAGCAGGAAACTGGATCATGTTCCCTAACGGTGACAGGCAGATTGTGAACGCTGTTAATGACCGCAATACGATACTTAATGAAACAAAAGTAAACCGGGTATTTGGCAATGTCTATGCAGAAGTTACTTTACTGAAAGGACTGAAATATCGTACTATGTTTGGCTTGGATACCCGTAACTCAAGGCAAGGTATATTTAATGGTGCACAATCTTCTGTTCGCCTGGGCAGTCCTGCCAATGCATCACAAACAACAAACAATGCTTCTTCGTGGGTGTACGATAATATTTTGACGTATAACACAAGAATAAATTCAGATCATTCCATCAATGTTACATTACTTCACGAACTGCAAAGTTTGAACCGATCTTCTTCGTTAACCTTAGCTGCTAATAATTTAATTTTTGAACAGCAAAAATGGTATTCATTGAATAGAAATACCGATGCAACAGTTACTGGATCGGGTACGTATTCAGCGACACAGTATTTGTCTTATATGGGCCGCGTGGAATATGGCTACCGTAATAAATACATGCTCACATTGAGTAACCGTTATGATAATTCATCTGTATTGTCAGAAGGTAACCAGGGTGCCTGGTTTCCCGCTGCTTCTGTTGCCTGGCAAATAGACAGGGAAGGATTTTTCAAAACGCAAAATATATTCAGTTATGCTAAACTAAGAGTGGGTATTGGCACTGTCGGCAATGCTTCTATCGACCCGTATCAAACCGCCGGTCCTTTGGGTTTCACCAATTATAACTGGGGTAATGGACAAGCTGCCATCGGGACCGCACCTACTACCTTTCGCACACCGGATCTAAGTTGGGAGAAAACAACTACTACTAATGTGGGTTTGGAATTTGGAGTATTGAGAAACCGGATCACAGGTACTATTGATCTTTATAAGTCAAATACAATAGATCAATTGCAGGAAAAATCAATACCCACCGCTAATGGCGTTGGAACCGTATTTTTTAACCTTGGGAAAATGACCAATAAAGGAATTGAAATTTCTTTAAACACTCAAAATATCAATAATGTAAACTTCAGATGGTCTACTGATTTTATGTTTACAACCAATAAAGAAAGAATCGTCGATATTGATGGTAGTGGCAATAGCAATTTTGCAAATCTTTGGTTGTTAGATCAGCCGCTCCAGGTATATTGGGGTTTTCAGAAAGAAGGCATCTTCCAATATAGTGATACCTCTGGCAAGGGATCGCTGGCAAATTATTATTGGATAAAAAATGGTAGAAACACCAGTAACTATCAGCCAGGCAGAATTAAGATTCTCGATGCTAATGGAGACACTGCATTCAGCCCTGCTGATAGAATTGTTTTAGGTTCTCACAATGCAGATTTTATAGCAAGCATTGGCAATACCCTTGCGTACAAAAATTTCGAACTTAACTTCCTGGTCTATTTCCGGGTTGGCGGAATGTACAGGGTACCTCGTCCGGGTTTGGTAGGACGCTATCAATCCAATAAAGTAAACTACTGGACACCTACCAATCCAAGTAATGAATACCAGCAACCCACACAAACCAGTGATGTTCCTCTTAACTGGGAAGCATTAACTTATAGAAAAGCCACATTTGCCAAATTTAAGAATATCACACTTACTTACAGAGTGCCTAAGCACCTGACATCCAAAATGCATATGAATAATATGGCTGTTTATTTCAGTGCAGTTAACCCTATCCTGATACACAACGAGTCTGATTACGATCCTGAAACAGTGCCCTACAGAGAATTTCCCGGCACCACGACTAACCAGGTAGGGCCTACATCGTATAGCTATAAAAGTTTTGTATTTGGTGTAAAGCTGGATTTGTAAGAATGTTTAAATCAAATTGATAATCATAACTAATTAATATATGAAACGGAGTTTTCAAAAAATAAGCTGGATGATCACCGGGATTTTAATGCTGGTAATCATAAGTTCCTGCAAGAAATTTATTAAAGAAGAATTGGTAACCACACTTACCGAAGATTATTATAAAACCGATCTTGGACTGGAGGACCTGGTAAAATCGGCTTATGCCCCTTTACAATGGCGGTTTACCGGTGAGCAATCCTATTGTATGTATAATTTTGGGGTGGACGAATTCAGGGAAGGCGATCAATTCAACAATGTCCGCTATAATGACTACGATGCGAATTTAAATTCCAACGATGCCTTTGTAAATGGTTTATGGACGAATAATTATGCTGGCATTAGAAGGTGTAACCAGGGAATAGAACTGATTGCTAACTTCAACGATCCTGCTTCAAAAGCATTAGGTACCCAAGCTCAAAAAGATCTAAGAATAGCCGAGCTTAAAGCATTGAGAGGCTTATATTATTTTCAAATGGTACAACAATTTGGCGGGGTTCCGCTTATAACTTCTGTACCTGCTGATCCGCAATACGAATTTCCGAGAGCAAGTGTAGCCCAGGTTTACGACCAGGTAATGAGCGATTTTAAAAATGCTGGTCCGGCTTTGCCATGGCGTTATGCAGGAGCGGACAGGGGAAGAGCAACCCGTGCAATGGCGTATCATTTTCTTGCCAAGGCTTACCTGACAAGAGGTAGTGCAGTAACGGAAGCAAGAGGGCAAAAAGCAACCGATATGGATAGTGTGATCGTATTCGCAGATTCGGTAATTACTAATAGCGGACATTCTTTAGAAGCTGATTATGGTTCACTATTTAATGCAGCTTACCCGGATGGGAAAATACCAGCAGTCGGAGAAAATGGCGCGCCACCTACAGGCAGTAAGGCGAGAATTGATGCCAACAATGCCAGCAATGAGATTATCTATGCTGCCCAGTTTAGTTCTAACTTAAACCTGGCTGGTACTAATAATCAAACGCATTTATTTTATCCATCAGCTTATGATGCCGGAATACCAGGTATGGCAAGAGATTTTTATAACGGAAGACCTTTCAGAAGGCTGCGCCCCACAGATTATACGATTGATGTATTTGATAAAATAAATGACTCCAGGTTTTTCAAAACTTTTCAAACAGTTTTTTACAGAAACGTAGCATCTAATACTAATCTACCTGTATTTACGGCAGCCAATGCGCCGAACCCAGGCCTTATAGACAAACCAAGAGTTGGAGTGGGTGATACAGCGGCTTTATATATCGTTAACCCTATCAGTATGCCCTTGCTGACTTCCGATATTGCGGCTATGAGGTATTACTCTGTATTTGCCCGCTATAAACAAGCTAGCCCCGGAGGTGCGATATCAACTGATTATACCGGCAATAAATATTTAACGATGTGGAAGCTATCAGATCCTATCAGGCTTACTACTACTAACAATGAAGCCCGTGGTATCCGGAACGGCACCTTTGCCCGTTTGGCTGATACTTATCTTGCTATTGCTGAAGCCTACGGAAGAAAAGGTGATTATGCAAAAGCTTTGGAGTATGTAAACGTACTGAGAAGAAGAGCAGCTTATAAATCCAGCGAAGAAAGGAGCCCGCAGATATGGTTATATATGGGTGGCCCCGATGCATTAGACAATACCGAAGCAAATAACCTGGCTACTGAAACATTGTTTACGACTAATGCCGCAAGCGAACTTTATCCACCAAATGTAGCATCAACACAAGACAGGTTTATTCATTTTATACTGAACGAACGTACCCGGGAATTGTGCGGTGAATTTTATCGTTGGGAGGACCTGGTACGTACAGAAACTTTTTATGACAGAACAAAATTATTTAACGCCGATATTACCGCATCATTTTCAACCTTTCATAAGTTGCGGCCTATTCCTTATTTGCAAATGATAGCGCAACAAGTGAATGGCAAGCCTATGTCACCGGGAGATATGACAGCTTATCAAAACCCCGGCTATTAAATCTTTCTCATACATAAGCAGGCAGAATAAAAAGTAGCGGCTACGAATTTTGCCGCTACTTTCATTTAGCAGTTGCTTTTGAAATAAATTGCCAGAGAAGTTGAATCGCCCGGGATAAAGAATCAACTAATTTTAAATCGTTTTGCTATATGAAATCATTAACAAAAGTTTGTTTTATAATTATAGTACCGCTTTTTTTACAGGCAATATTTGTTTCGAAACTAAATGCTCAGCAAAAAGCTGTTGAAAAAAATGATGTTACGGCGCCATTGCATGCTTTGCAGGTGGAGTATCCTGTTCCTTATAAAGCGATGTCGCAACAGGAGATCAAAACTTATCTGGACAGGGTATATAATTATCTTGATGCTGTTACTCCTGCCCGCATGATCAGCAAATCAACCGGCAAAGAAGTAACTGATATTACAAAGCTGGATACCAACACCATCATCGAACAAAAAGATTTTCGTCTGGCAAGTTATGAATGGGGCGTTACTTATTCGGCGATGTTGCGGGCAGCGGAAATAACCGGTGATAAAAAATATGCGGAGTACGTTGACACGAGGTTTGCTTTTCTCGCAAAATGGGTACCTGCTGTAAAAGAAAAATTTTCTCCTGAATATATCCGCAAAAAGAACCTGTTTCCGCAACCCATTAATCCACGGGCATTGGATGATGCCGGTGCGGTTTGTGCTTCCATGATAAAGGCATTACGCAATGGCAGTAAATCCAATCTTCGTCCGCTGATCGATAATTATATTGATTTCGTTGCGAACAAGGAATATCGTTTAAGTGATGGAACACTTGGGAGAAATCGTCCGCAGAAAAATACCTTATGGCTTGATGATTTGTACATGGGCGTTCCCGCATTAGCGCAAATGGGAAAGATGACCGGCGATAAAAAATATTTTGATGATGCTGTGAAGCAGGTAAAACAATTTGCACAACGAATGTTTAATGAAGAAAAAGGACTTTACATGCATGGCTGGGTGGAAAGTATGGAAACACATCCTGAATTCAGGTGGGCAAGGGCCAATGGCTGGGCATTATTGGCTAAAGCAGAGCTGCTGGATGTTTTACCTGCTGATCATCCGGGGTATGATTTTGTTATGCAACAATTCAAAAAACATGTGGCGGGCCTGGCGCAATATCAATCCGGCAGCGGCTTCTGGCACCAGCTTTTGGATCGGAATGATTCTTATCTTGAGACATCGGCCACCGCTATCTATGCATATTGCATTGCCCATGCCTGCAATAAAGGATGGATAGACCTGGTAACTTATGCACCTATGGCTATGCTGGCATGGAATGCTGTTACAACAAAGATCAATGAGAAAGGACAGGTAGAAGGAACCTGTGTAGGTACGGGTATGGCATTTGATCCGTTGTTTTATTATCACCGGCCGGTAAATGTTTATGCGGCACATGGATACGGCCCTGTTATACTGGCCGGCGCTGAAGTTTACCAGTTGGTGGGAACGAATGCTTTTAAAATAAATGACAGCTCGTTGCAATACTATAAATAGTCAACCGGCTTATGCTAAATAAAATAAATATTCTGGCATTGCTAAATGAACCGGTGAAGCTGAAAGTAAAAGATAAAATGAAGATCGGTATTCATTTGCCAAGGCAGGGTGTTTCGTTGTTGAAATTGACCTGGTAGTAATTCTATATGGCATTCATTGAATAAAATCGGTTCATGACATTTGAAGGTTTATAACGATAAAAGTAGTACCAATGAAATTAAAAATCGGCATCCTGCTTTCCGCGATAATTCTTTTTCTTTTACCTGGTTTTGTGCCCGGTAAAAAATTTATTCCCCGTTTGGGTATTGTAGCGCCGATAGAACAGGATAGTCTTATTTACGCATCAGGCTTTCGCATGTTAGGCGAATCGGTAGGCAGAATACTTTCGCCTTCATTAACCGAAGAACAATTTCAGCAAAACATGGCAAGGATTAATAAAGCAAAATGCAAAGTATTGCTGTGCAATATTTTTTTTCCAGGCGGCATAAAGATTGCAGGGCCTGCTGTGAAAGAGAGCCGGGTGTTAAGCTATGCTGATACCGTTTTATCAAGAGCAAAAAAAGCGGGGATACGTTTTATTATTTTAGGGAGTGGTGGTGCAAGAAGAATTCCTGATGGCTATGATGCAGCAAAGGCCCAGGCTGATTTTGTCCTGCTATGCCGGAAGCTGGCGATGGTTGCAGATAAATATGGAATTACAATTGCCCTCGAAAGCCTGCAAGCTGCTGAAACAAATTTTCTGATTACGTTAAAATCAGCCGCAGAAGTTGTAAGAGCTGTAGATCATCCGAATTTTAAATTGAATGCGGATATTTTTCACATGATGAGACAGGGCGAATCTCCGCAAAGCATAGTTGATGCCGCAGACATTTTAGTTTATTGTGAAATCGCGGAAAAAGAAAAGCGGTCGCTGCCCGGCGTTCAGGGTGATGATTTTAAACCCTGGTTAAGGGCGTTGAGAAAGGCAAAATATAAAGGCGATATATTTATCGAAGGATATACCAGTAATCCCGGTAATGATATACCGCTGTCTTTTAGATACCTGACCCGCCAGCTTGAAGAAGTGTATTCGGAAAAATGAAAGAGCGGTTGGTTCGTTTGTTTTTTTATCATCATCATAATAAATATAATTTGATGAATTCAGATTTTATAAGACTAACTGATGACAGGATTGTACAGGATACAAAAAACGATTTGATAACCGTACTTTATAGTAAAGCTTGCTTGTTATGAAGAAACGAAATACCCGCTATTCCGGCTATCTCCTTACTGTATCCTTTCTTTTACTATTTCATGCTGCTTATGCCCAACCGGTAATGAAAACAGGTGGTCGGAAAATGCCCGCTGAATGGATCGACAAAAGCACCGGTCGCAAAGTAATAAAGCTGACACAACGTGAAGGGAATAACATGAGTTTTTATTTTCATAACAAACCATTTGCCGGTAATAAGATGATCTTTTATGGAACTGATTTTTTGAATACCGCAAAAAATGATTCGGTTAAACAGGAAACAGGTAATATTACCGCTACTAATAAACAATTGTACAGTGTTGACCTGCAAACACTGAAAGTAGAACAACTCAGTTTTAAAACCTTGCCTATGAATGGCGAAATCGTTGCACCTGGAAACCGTTTGGTTTATTACCAGGTGAAGGACAGTGTTTTTTCAACGCATATTGATACCAAAGAAACAAAGCTGGTCTATGTTTTTCCTGCTGATTTTAAAGCAAGTGTTAGCACCATCAATAGTAATGAAACATTGCTGGCAGGCGCATGGAGCAGCGATAAAGAAAAAGACATTTATAAAAAGAACCCCAATAAATCCAGTTATTTTGATTTGATCTATGAGGCTAAGGAGCCAAGGACATTGTTTACGATAAATGTGAATACAGGAGAATTGAAAAAAATATTCACCGATAGTGCCTGGTTGAATCATGTACAGTTTTCTTCTAAAGACCCCAACCTGCTCCTATTTTGTCATGAAGGCCCCTGGCATAAAGTGGACAGGATCTGGACAATAGATGTAAGCACCGGAAAAACGAAGATGATGCATAAAAGAACCATGCCTATGGAAATCGCGGGCCATGAATTTCCTTCGGTAGATGGAAAAAAGATCTGGTTTGATCTTCAATTGCCAAAAGGACAAACTTTCTATCTCGCATCAGTGGACGTAAAAACAGGAGAAGAAATAAAGTATGCAATGACCCGGGATGAATGGAGCATTCATTTCAATATTTCTCCCGATCAAAAGTTATTTGCTGGTGACGGCGGCGATTCGGGGCAGGTGGCAAAAGCGAAAGATGGCCAATGGATCTATTTGTTTACACCTGCTGGTGATAGTTTGCGATCGAAAAAATTAGTCAATATGAAACATCATAATTATAAGCTGGAACCCAATGTTCATTTTAGTCCAGATGGGAAGTGGATCATATTTAGATCAAATTTTGAAGGGCATACGGATGTGTATGCGGTGAGGAACCCCCAAACCCCCTGAAGGGGGCTTGCTTGCACACAGCTCCTGCTTTTCAGAGATGCTCATAATAATCAGTATCGTCGAAAGTGGTAAGGAGAGATATAAAATTGATGTGGTAGGGCCTCACCTAACCTCTCCAAAGGAGAGGAACAACACACAGCCCTCGCTTTTCGGAAACTCTGATAATTAACTTGGAGTCTTCGAAAATGTTGAACAGAGATATAAAGTTGATGTGGTAGTTATAAAGTTTGGATTTGCAATGGAGCACCGCCTTCTCTCTTTTGGAGAGAAGGAAGGGTAGTGAGGCCGATGTGGTAGTTATGAAGATCATTAAAGAGATACAGCACCGCTCCCTCTCTTTTGGAGTTCCTGAGCAGTGCGAAAGGAAGGAGCGAAGCTCGGAAGGCGGGTGTGACCGATATAAAGCTTGTATCTTAAATATTCTTAAAAATTATAATCATTTTGAAAAAGATATTTTTTGCCGGACTTATTATTTTTTTTACAGGAATAGTTCATGCACAAATAAAATGGCCACTGGTAACATCAACTACCAAACCGTGGACGAGATGGTGGTGGGAAGGTAATGCGGTAAACAAAAAAGATTTGACATGGAACCTTGAGCAATACAAACAAGCAGGACTCGGTGGAGTAGAGTTGACTCCTATATACGGCGTGCATGGTTATGAGAAACAATTCATTGATTTTTTATCGCCCCAATGGATGCAACTATTTTCTCATACTTTGTCTGAAGCAAAAAGATTGAGAATAGGTGTTGATCTTGCCAACGGAACAGGCTGGCCTTTTGGCGGTCCCTGGGTGAAAGATGCTGATGCCAGTAAAACCATTTATTTTAAAACATATAGTGTAAAGAGTGGGGAACAATTAAAAGATACTATTGAATATGAACAGGCGGCATTGGTAAGGACTGCCAATAATAAACCCGCCGGAATAGATACGATATTAAAACCGGTTTATATCAATAAAAATTTGCAGGCTCTCGCTTTGGATCAAATACAATATCCCGGCAAGCTGCCTTTGAAAAAATTGATGGCTTATTCCAAAGGAAATGCCGCTATTGATCTCACAAAAAATGTTGACGCCAACGGAAAATTAAACTGGACTGCTCCGCCAACTGGCGAAGAATGGACATTGTATGCTTTATTTGAAGGGCTGCATGGAAAAATGGTAGAGCGGGCCGCACCAGGTGGTGAAGGCTATGCCATTGATCATTTTTCTGCAATGGCTTCTGCGAATTATTTTAAAAAATTCAACCAGGCATTTAAAGGAGATGATATTTCTTATTTACGATCATTCTTTAACGATTCCTATGAAGTAGATGATGCAAGAGGACAGGGTAACTGGACAACAGAGCTATTGACTGAATTTAAAAAAAGAAAAGGTTACCTGTTAGAAGATCATTTGCTGGCATTATTTGGAAAAGATGAAGCTGGGATAAACAGCCGTGTGATCTATGATTATCGTTCCGTGATCGATGAGCTCTTATTGGAACACTTTACTATTGCCTGGAAAAAATGGGCTGCATCAAAAGGCAAGATGGTACGCAACCAGTCTCATGGGTCGCCAGCTAATACATTGGATCTGTACAGCGTAGTTGATATTCCCGAAACAGAAGGCAATGATATATTACGTTTCAAATTCGCAACGTCTGCTGCCAATGTTACTGGTAAGAAATTGGTCTCTGCTGAATCGGCCACCTGGTTGAATGAACATTTTCTTTCTTCCTGGGGTGATGTAAAAAAGGCGATTGATCTTTATTTTCTCGGTGGGGTCAATCATATTTTTTATCATGGCACGGAATATTCACCCAAAGAAGCCCCATGGCCGGGATGGTTGTTCTATGCAGCCGTGCATTTTCAGCCCACTAATCCCCAGTGGAAAGATTTTCATGCATTGAACACTTATATAACAAGAGTGCAAAGTTTTTTACAGCAAGGAAAACCAGATAACGATGTGTTGCTGTATTACCCGATCATTGACCGTTACTCGCAACCGGGCAATGCATTGCTGCAACATTTTGATGGCATGGAAAAGAATTTTGAGAATACAGATTTTGAACATGTAGCGAAATGGATGCTGGAGAACGGCTATAGTTTTGATTTCTTTTCTGACAGGCAGCTGCAGAAGTTTGTTTTTTCGGGAGATAAAATAAGAAGTGGCGGTAACGGCTACAAAACAATCTTGTTACCTGCAAATAAACTCCTGCCTGTTGAAAGCTTAAAGAAATTGACGGAGCTTGCGAAGCAGGGCGCTAAAATTTTATTTTATAAAAAAGCACCTACAGGTGTACCCGGGCTTGCAAATTTGACAGCGCAACAAAACGAATTTAAAAAACTGATTGATCCAATTAATGCTGGTTTCGGCGAGCCATTAACGTTAGTTATTGCGGATGCGGATGGTAATACTAAAAAGTCAGAAGTATCGAATCACATAGCAAGATTTGGTAAAGGAATGTTTTTTTTGGGAGATAGTCTCGAAACTTTATTACAGATCGCAGCAGTTGTGAAAGAAAAAATGGCAGAGAAAGGATTATCATACTACAAGCGTATAAATGCAGATGGGAAGGTTTATTTTATTACAAACCGCAGTGATCGCACAGTAAATGAGTGGATGAAATTTAGTGGAAATGCTCAATCGATTGTATTGTTTGATGCAATGACTGGAAAGGCCGGGTTAGCCAGGTGGAAAAAGGATACTAAAGGCTATTATGATATTCAAATACAACTTCAACCTTTTGAATCGATCATTGTACAATTTTACAAGACTAAAAAAGCAGGGACTTTTTTTTCGGATGCAGAAAAAAAGGGGGAATCAACAGAGATCAGGGGAGAATGGACAGTCCAGTTTATGGATGGTGGGCCTGTTATTCCTTCTCAAACTACTACCAATCAACTTGGCTCATGGACAGAATTGGATGGAGAAGATGTTAAGAATTTTTCGGGTACAGCTAAGTATTCAATTTCATTTGATAAGCCAACCGGCAATTCAACTTCATGGATATTGGATCTCGGAAAAGTAAATGAAACGGCAGAGGTAATATTGAATGGTAAAAAGATCGCTACACTGATCGGGCCGGTATTTCAAACCATAATTCCATCATCGGCTTTAC
>JAKFEJ010000273.1:0-2816 GCA_036675745.1 Chitinophagaceae bacterium
AAATACAGGAAATTGATCGTAGCAAAATCATAGAGAACACCGCTAAGGTCTTTTTGAAACAGCTCAAGCGAAAGTTTTATAAGACCGATGATAAACCCTATAACCATTGCCGAATAGGCCCCTTTTGCATTCAGTCGTTTAAAAAATACACCCAATAAAAATACAGCGGCAATAGGCGGAGCTAAATAAGATTGTACACTTTGCAGGTAGTTATATAAAGAACTCGAAATTCTTCCCATCATCGGTATCCATATCATACCCAACAGTACCACAACGCCGGTTGCAATACGTCCTACTTTTACCAATTCCTTACCACTTGCCTGTGGTTTCATTTTTTGATAAATGTCCATGGTGAATAATGTAGAACATGCATTATACACAGAAGCTAAAGAAGCCATCAACGCTGCCAGTAATCCACCGGCCAGTAATCCTCTCAACCCCATCGGCATAATTTGTTCTACCATTGCAGGGAAAGCGGCATTGTAATCAGTTTGCCCATCTGCATTAAGCGGTAAGATCAATTCGCCACGTTCATGCAATACATAAGCGATCAAACCAGGGATAAGGAATATAAAAAATGGAAGCAATTTAAGGTAAGCTGCAAAAATGGTTCCCCGTCTTGCTTCTTTCTCGTTCCTTCCTGCAAGACATCGTTGTACGATATGCTGATCTGTACACCAATACCAAAGTCCTACTATCGGTGAAGCAAACAATATTCCCAGCCACGGAAATTCCGGATCACTCAATGGCCGGAACATATTTAATTTTTCCGGCGGCACGGCCGCTATCATTCCGCTCCAGCCACCAACTTTTTCCAGCCCAAAATATAATAATACCGCTGACCCTATCAATAGAACAAATGCCTGGATAGCTTCCGTGTACATTACTGCATGCAGCCCTCCGAAGATCGTGTACACACCCGTGACAATAACCAATATGATAGCGCCTTCCCAAAATCCCACACCCAAAAACTGGTTGAATACAAGTGCCCCGGCGAAAATAGTTACAGAGGCTTTGGCTATAACATAACTAAGTAACTGGATAATGGATAACAACCTGCGGGCTTTGGCATTGAATCTTTTTTCCAAAAATTCCGGCATGGTGTACACATTGCTGCGCATATAAAAGGGGACGAAAACCCAACCTAATATCAACACGATATAAGAATGTAATTCATAATGCCCCATGGGAGTGCCCGATCTCGCCGATTCACCAGCTAAACCTACTATGTGTTCGGAGCCAACATTGGATGCAAGAATCGAAGCGCCGATAACCCACCAGCCAAGATTACGGTTAGCTAAAAAATAATCGGTTGGTGAATCCTTACTTTTCCGGATAGACCAGATAGAAATACCCGCTATCACTAACATGTATAGCACCAGGAATACCCAGTCGAGTGTTCCGAGAAAAGCATTATTAACTCCGAGCAAATGCATAATCGTTGATTTTGGTTATGAGAAATGGGTTAGATATAGCGGTTGACAATATTTTCAAGATATTCCTGCTTGCCGCTTATTACTTCCGGTTCACCATTTTCAATAGCATAAGCTCTCAGGTCTTCCAGGGATAATTTTCCTTCTTCAAATTCTTTTCCTTTACCATTATCAAATGAAGCGTATCGTTCTGTCCTGATCTTTTTATAATCAGATTTTTGTAAAATGGTATCCGCAACGATCAATGCTCTTGCAAATGTGTCCACACCCCCGATATGCGCATGAAAAAGATCAGCCGGGTCAGTACTATTCCTCCTGATCTTTGCATCAAAGTTGATACCGCCACCACCAAAACCGCCAGCCTCCAGTATCACCAGCATTGCTTCAGCCAGCTCATTAATGTTGTTAGGAAATTGATCGGTATCCCAGCCGTTCTGATAATCGCCGCGATTGGCGTCAATGCTGCCTAACGTGCCTGTGTCAGCAGCCACCTGCAACTCATGCTGAAAAGTATGACCCGCCAACGTTGCATGGTTGACTTCAATATTTAATTTAAAATCATTCAGCAGTCCATATTGTCTTAAAAACCCAATCACCGTTTCGCTATCATAGTCGTATTGATGCTTGCTTGGTTCGCAGGGTTTGGGTTCAATGAAAAAAGTTCCTTTAAATCCGTTCTTTCTTGCATAGTCTTTTGCCGTGTGTAAAAATTTCGAAAGATGTTCTTTCTCTCTTTTCATATTTGTATTCAGCAAACTCATGTAGCCTTCTCTTCCACCCCAGAATACATAATTCTCACCTCCCAATTCGATAGTAGCATCCAATGCGGCTTTCACTTGTGCCGCCCCATGCGCCAATACATGAAAATCAGGATTGGTAGCAGCGCCGTTCATATACCTGCGGTTGGAAAAAAGATTAGCGGTACCCCATAATAATTTTACACCGCTTGCCGCTTGTTTTTGTTTCAGGTAAACAGTAATTGCCTGCAATCGTTTTTCATTATCCGCAACATTGTTTGTATAGTCAACAACATCTACATCATGAAAACAATAGTAAGGCAAGCCTAATTTAGTAATGAATTCAAAAGCCGCATCGGCTTTATCTTTCGCTCTTTCCACGGCATCCGTTTTTTCATTCCAGGCAAATAAATGTGTGGTTTCACCAAACGGATCGCCGCCATTGCCGCAGAAGCTATGCCAGTAAGCACAGGCGAAACGTAAATATTCTTTCATCGTTTTTCCTGCCACTATTTTATTCTCATCATACCAGCGGTAGGCTAACGGATTATCCGATTCAACACCCTCGTATTTTATTTGAGGTACGCCTTTGAAAAACTCTTTGTCACCTGTTACTACTTTCATTGTTTTATTAATTTAATTGTTC
>JAKFEJ010000144.1:0-2796 GCA_036675745.1 Chitinophagaceae bacterium
GATTTTCAAAAACCCCGGAGGGGTGAAATTTCACCCCTCCGGGGTTTAAAGCAGATATTCGATCTGTTTTTCTATAATAATATCAGCCTTTCAGGCTTTAGAAATTTTAATGCGTTTGCCCTGACATTTCGGCTGGTGAATACTTTAGAGATACTGTGAATTATTACAAACTTGTTTGCATAAAAAATCTCCCTCTTCGTTGCCGTGATCAGCAAAGACATACGGATATATGTGCTTTTTAATAAGCCAACATTGAAAACAATCAATAGTATATTCCTTCAATTTGCTTTCCAACTCTTTCCCATTCAGTAGCTGGTGTCGCTTTCACCTGCATGGTTCCATTAGATGATAATATCACGTTTTTAAGAGAATAAAAACCCTGTGAAGCTTCTGCAGGTATGGTCAAACCTTCCAGGGTTGCTTCGGCCGGTAGCATTAATCCATCGCCCGGTGTAATTTTTTCTACAATTTGAATGTTTTGCATTGGACAGAAATACAATATCATCCTGCCGAACCTATTCTCCATTCGCACCGGCGAAATATTCGCCATTACAGTTTCTCCATGCGTCAGACTCTCTTCCTTCATTTTTCTATGCAACACATGTGGTTGTGAGTATGAGGTAATGATCACTTCAGACTGTTGCCCGGATGTATTATCTGGTTTCATAGTACAGTTTTTTTAAAGTGAAACAATAAAGAAATGTCGTGTAACTAAGTGAAAGAATCATGCCGTGGAATGTTAAAGAAAGTGAGGTTCATCATCCGGATCCAGCATGCAATTCAAGCAACCTGAACCAGGGCCCAGGTATGAATAGCCATTAATTTTTTATGGCATAGATTTGACAAATAAAATAAAATAAAGTATCCATTATGTTCTTCCCCGATTTTTCAGATCCATCCGTATGGATCAGCCTGCTTACGCTAACCTTTTTGGAAATTGTATTAGGAGTAGATAATATTATTTTTATTTCCATTATCTCTGATAAACTGGAACCTTCTCAACAAAAAAGGGCAAGAACTATCGGGTTAATCCTGGCGATGTTTTTCCGCGTAGGCCTTTTACTGACCATTACCTGGATCATGCGGCTGCAAGATCCTCTTTTCACCTTACCATTCATCAAATCAGAAGGCGCACCGATAGCCATCAGTTGGAAGGATCTTATCTTAATGGCAGGCGGGATCTTTTTAATTTTTAAAAGTACGCTGGAAATACATTCGAAGCTGGAAAAACCGGAAGGTCATGATTCCGGTACTTCAAAAAAAGTATATGCCAGCCTGGGCTCAGTGATATTACAAATCGTATTGATAGATGCTGTGTTTTCATTCGATTCGATTTTGACCGCGATCGGGCTGGTAGATGACGTATCGATCATGATCATAGCGGTAATCATTTCGATCCTTATCATGATTGCTTTTGCGGGAGCAATCAGCAAATTCATTAATAAACATCCTACGCTGCAGATGCTGGCACTTTCGTTTTTGATAGCGATTGGTATTATGCTGGTGGCGGAAGGCTTTCACCAGAAGATCGATAAGAGTTATATCTATACGATGATCGCTTTTTCGCTGCTGGTGGAATTGCTGAATATGCGGCTTAGAAAAAACCATGAGTCGATAAAGTTAAAGCAGGGAGGAAAGAATACTTAAGGGCCGGGCAGGCAATTGTTTTTTTAACTATTATTTTTAAATACAAACTCAGCATGGGCTGAATAGGCCGGTTACAATTTTTTTAAATTTAATAATGGAATTTTTTGTTGATAAACAATCCATCGTAAGAAAGATCTGGGGCAAGAGTGATACGATACTTTTTGTATTTGCAGGCGCTTCAGCAGAGTTTGCATTGAATAAAGCGGTGGACTGGTTATATTTTACCGGTCGTCTTCCGGCTGATCCGCTGGCAAGATTATTTTCCACCGTGATGTATGCAAGACTGATCGTTTTTTCGGAAAAGGAAAAAGCGGAAAGGGCTATTGATAAAATTACTTCTATTCATAAGACGGTTGAAACGAACCGCGGCGCACAAATACCCGATTGGGCTTACCGGGATGTATTGTTTATGCTGATCTATTATTCATTAGCGTCTTATGAATTGCTGGAAAGGAAATTGACGGAACCGGAAAAAGAAGAATTGTTTGATGTGTTTTACCGGATGGGGTTGCGGATGGGCTTAAAAGATCTGCCATCCAACTATAACGACTGGATCATTATGCGTAATGAGCATCTTCACAATGATCTTGCAAAAAGCGATTATACCATTGATCTTTATAATCAGTATAAAAAGCATTTGGGCTTTGCCCGTTTTATAGTATTGAAAGAGTCGCAAAAGCTGGTGGTACCCCAACATGTCAATGAATTGCTGGGTCTTGGAAAAATCCAGTGGATCACTCCCCTGCTTATCAGTTATAAACTTAGCCGTAAAATAAAAATGGATGGATTGTTAAAAGCTATTATTCTTCCATCGGCATATAAAAAACAGATCAAAGCGCTGGATGTGGAACCAGTATGAGATGCCTTACTTCTCAGGTGAGTCCCGGCCAGGATACTCTAACTGACAAAAACGTACTGGTTGGGCGGACTCGACGAAACTTAAGAACTCTCTCCTATACAACGACGAGTCCGCACTATGCACAAACCCCACGTAGTGAGACTCGTTTGGGAAATACAACACCCTACGAGCCCCGCAAAATCTTCTCCATCTTACGACCTTTCGCCAATTCATCCACCAACTTATCCAAATACCGAGCCTGCTGTGTCAAAGGATTCTCGATTTCCTCTACACGATAACCACAAATTACT
>JAKFEJ010000516.1:0-2790 GCA_036675745.1 Chitinophagaceae bacterium
CAGGACTTATCGGGTTGGTTTCTGTTTTTTCTTATTTCCGTTCCCGGCAGCTCCGGCGCAGAAACAAATTATTGGAAGAAAAGGTAAAACGCCGGACAGTAGAATTGGAACAGTCAAATAAAAACGTAGAACAATTAGGGCAGATTGGTCGTAAAGTCACCTCATCCCTTTCTGTAGAAAACATTATTGGCACTGCCTATCAAAATGTCAATTCATTAATGGATGCTTCCGTATTCGGAATTGGCATTTATAATTCTCAAACTGACATGCTCGATTTTCCTGCTACTCATGAAAATGGGAAATCACTTCCTTTTTATTCCAATTCAGTTCACGACGAAAACCGGTTTGCCGCCGTATGTTTTAATACCGGTAAGGAAATTATTATGAGCAACCTGAATGAGCAGTACGGAAACTTTATTCAACAGTTACATACTCCGCATGAAGGGCAGCAGCCGGTTTCATTAATTTACTTGCCGCTTACCATCCAGGAAAAAAAACTAGGCGTAATTACCGTACAAAGCTTTAAGAAAAATGCTTATTCTGATGTGCATGTGTACATGCTGAGAAATATAGCCAACTATACCGCCATCGCATTAGAAAATGCAGAATCTTACAGCAAATTAAATCAATCATTGGTGGATTTAAGGAAAACACAGACACAACTGGTGCAATCCGAAAAAATGGCCTCGCTTGGTGAGCTTACGGCAGGCATTGCCCATGAAATTCAAAACCCGCTAAACTTCGTCAATAATTTTTCTGAGGTCAATAGCGAATTGATAGCGGAAATGAACCAGGAAATCGAACAGGGAAATTTCGAAGAGGTAAAAAGTATAGCCAGAAATATCAGCGAAAACGAACAGAAGATCATCTTTCATGGTAAACGTGCAGATGCCATTGTAAAAGGAATGCTGCAGCATAGCCGGAGCAGCAGTGGTATAAAAGAACCTACCAATATTAATGCTTTGGCTGATGAATACCTGCGGCTGGCTTATCATGGCTTAAGAGCAAAGGATAAATCCTTTAATGCGACCATGAAAACAGACTTTGATGAGGATGTCAAAAACGCCAATGTTATTTCGCAGGATGTCGGCCGGGTCGTTCTCAATTTGATCACCAATGCGTTTTATGCCGTTACAGAAAAAAAGAAACAGTCCGCCGAAGGCGGATACGAACCAACTGTTACGGTGGGTACGAAAAAGTTAAACGGGAAGGTCCGGATCACTGTGAGGGATAATGGCAATGGTATCCCCCAGCATATTTTGGATAAAATATACCAGCCATTCTTTACAACCAAGCCAACGGGGGAAGGAACAGGACTTGGGTTGAGCATGAGTTATGATATCATTACCAAAGCCCATAGCGGTGAGCTGCAGGTGAAGACCAAAGAAGGGGAATTTGCTGAGTTTATTATTACTTTACCACAATAAAATAACACGATGAAAATTTTAGTTGTTGATGATGAAAAAGATGTCCGGGTGCTTTTTGAGCAACGCTTCAGAAAAGAGATCAGGAATAATATAATTGCGTTCGCTTTTGCTTTTTCAGGCGAAGAAGCGTTGCAGTATCTTAACCAGCACGAACACGATCACGAAGCGGTATTAATTTTATCGGACATCAATATGCCGGGTATGAGCGGTTTAGAATTGTTAGAGCATATAAAAAAACATTACCATAAACCACCTCCGGTGGTGATGATGATCACGGCTTATGGTGATGCGGAAAATCACCAGACTGCCAAACGGTTAGGCGCAGATGATTTTTTAACCAAGCCCGTTGACTTTACTGTATTAAAAGAAAAATTAAAAATTACCGGCTGATGACAAAAATTTTAGTGGCTGATGATGAGACGGATTTAGAGATGCTTATTAAACAGAAATTTCGCCAGAAGATCCGGGAGCAGCAATATGAATTTATTTTCGCAGTGAATGGAAATGATGCGCTTGAAAAAATTGTTCAGCACCCTGATGTAGATATTGTTTTAAGCGATATCAACATGCCGGAAATGGACGGATTGACTTTACTAAGCCGCCTGGGTGAATCAAGCCCGCTGATAAAAGCTGTGATTGTCTCGGCATATGGAGATATGGAAAATATCCGGACTGCCATGAACCGCGGTGCATTCGATTTTATTACCAAACCTATCAATTTTGAAGATCTTTCCCTGACAATGGAGAAAACCATCAGTCATGTTTGCCAGATCCGCGAAACTCTTAAAGCTATAAAGGAAAATAATATTCTGAAAATGTATGTAGATGAAACGGTGCTCAACTTTATGGGTAGCCGTGAATTTGAATCTTCATTGATGGCCAATGAAACAGTAGAAGCTTCCGTAGCTTTTATTGATATCTGTAGTTTTACATCTATCAGCGAAAATGAATCTCCGGATACTGTTGTGAAGTTGCTGAATAACTATTTTGATGTGATAGTAAAAGAGATCATTGTACAAGGAGGCCATATAGATAAATTTATTGGCGACGCCGTTATGGCAGTCTTCAGGGGTCAGCATCACCTTGACCGCGCCATTGATGCCTGCCTTGCTGTAAAGTCACAAATAGAAAAACTGCCGGTTGAATCGGATCTTGTTTCCTTTTCGCCGCATGTCTCTATTGGTATCAATAGCGGGGAAATGGTTTCGGGAAATATCGGTTCAGCCAAGTTGCGCCGGCTTGATTATACGGTGATTGGTGATGTAGTAAACGTAGCACAGCGATTGCAATCGGCCGCGGGTCAGAGCCAGATCATTATCAATGAAACAGCATACAATAAGGTAAAAGAATCATTCAATTGCCG
>JAKFEJ010000460.1:0-18273 GCA_036675745.1 Chitinophagaceae bacterium
TAAACGAAAAGATAAGAGCTAATATACCTGTTGTAATAAAAGAATTGCCAAAAGAAGAAGCATTAAAGCTGGGAGCAATGGCATTGTTCGGAGAAAAATATGGGAATACGGTAAGAGTAGTGATCATCGATCCGGCTTATTCTATTGAATTATGTGGAGGAACACACGTTGCTCATACCGGTATGATGGGTTTGTTTACCATTACTTCGGAATCGGCTGTAGCTGCCGGCGTCCGCCGTATTGAAGCATTAACCGGTCCCGCCGCTATTCAGTATGTGATAGATAAGGTTAACCAGTTCAAACATGCAGGAGAATTATTAAAAGCAAAAGAGCCGCTAAAGGCTATAGAGAAATTGATAGAGGACAAAGCTTTACTTGAAAAGAAAATTGAAAAGCTGGAAGCCCGTCAATTGGTCGTCATAAGAAATGAGCTTTTGAAAAAAGATGAGATCATTAATGGGATAACCTTTATCGGAGACATTGTAGAAGTGGATAACCCGGATGCGTTAAAAAAAATCTGCTTTGATCTGAAAAATAATCTCAACGATTATGTAGTTGTACTTTGTTCTAATATAGGTGGAAAGCCTTTTGTCGCTGTTGGAATAGCTGATACGGTAGCAACTGCAAAGAGTTTAGACGCTGGAAAAATTATTAAGGAACATATTGCGCCATTGATCAAAGGAGGTGGCGGTGGACAAAAAACATTGGCAACGGCAGGTGGACAAGAAGCAGGGAATTTGAAACAGGTTATTGAAACAGTAAAACGATTATTGTAATTAGTAGGGATGTTTTTTTTGCTTTGCTTTATTAAGTCCTTTATAGTCCCTGGACTCCATATAAATCATGATTACATACACAATCACAATAGAACATAGAACTATACAACTGATGGATAAAATTTTCATCATAAGCGGATAACAGTTCGTTTTGGTGACGATGTCAAAAATGCTGATTTATTTGCAGTTTTCCGCATATTGAAGGACCGAAAAGCCCTTAGTAAAATTACTGTTAAAAATTATTGCAGGTGGTAAAAAAGCTATTAGGTTTATGCTTTTTCAGCTTTATTTTATTTTAATACATTGATTAATAAGTAATAAAAAATAGGCTATTTTTAATATTGTGTTCCGATAAATGAGTGCTTTAGGTGTCTGCCCAAATAATATTTTTTCAGGAAAAGAGTAATTAAAATACTTGTCCCAGGCTTAAAAAGTGCTAGCCCCTGGCAGAAAAAAGAGTGAGCGGCCTTAAAAATAAAATCAGAGCCCTTTACATAAAAACTACTGCTGCTTTATCATCCGCTTATCACTTAAAATCGCCCTTTGATTAATTCTTCCATTTAACATTTCCGAAACGTTTCGTATTTCAGGAAATGTCTTTATATTTGATCTACGAAATTTAACGTAGATAATTTATAAAACAAAACAAGTATGAAACAGGTCATTAAAAAAATTTTCTTTACTATCCTGGCTGCTGCATTGTTGACGCCTGTTACGTTGCTGGCCCAAAAAGAGAATAAAGAAAAAGAGGTAAAGGAAAAAAAGGAAGCCGAGCAGATCATTATTACACGGAAAGGAAAGAAAGATGAAAAGGTTGTTGTGGAAGTAATAGGTGATAAAGTAATAGTAAATGGAAAAGAATTAAAAGAGGATGATAAAGACGGAGATGTAACGGTACGTCGTCATAAAATAAAAGATGTATGGGCGTTTGGCGGAGATGATTTTGCGGGAACCCAAAATCATTATAATGACCTTGCGAAGATGTATCTTATGGATGAAAAACGTGCTATGCTTGGCGTATCAACCGACCAGGCTGATAACGGGGCAGAAATAGAAAGTATAACAAAAGAAAGCGCTGCAGAAAAAGCCGGCTTGAAGAAAGGTGATATCATTACAAAAGTTGGCGACAAAAAAATTGAAACTCCTGATGATCTGACTGAAGCCATACAGGATCATAAACCAGGCGATAAAGTGAGCATAACCTATCTGCGTGATAAAAAGGAACAAAAAGTAACGGCAGAATTAGGCAAATGGAAAGGTGGCAGTGCTTTTAACTACAATTATAATAGCGGAGAAAATTTTAATATGCAATTTGACAAAATAATGCCCAAGATTCAATCCATACCCCGTATTACAGCACCTGGACAAAACTGGAGTTGGTCAGGCGGAGGTCCAAGATTAGGTGTATCAGTGCAGGATACCGAAGATGGAAAAGGTGTTAATGTAATTGAGGTAGATGAAGATGGTAATGCAGCCAAAGCTGGTATAAAAGAAGATGATGTTATTACTGAAGTAGATGGAAAAGCAGTAAATAGTGCGGATGAAATAGCGAAGTTGATGAAGGAAAACAAGGATAAGGTTTCGGTAAAAGTAAAATTGCTGAGAAAAGGTAAAACGGAGACCATAGAAGTGAAAATTCCCCGTAAGTTAAAAACAGCTGATCTTTAATATTATAATATAATCAGGCGTAGCAGCCCTCTCCGGAAATGGGGAGGGTTTGCTTTTTTTTATAACAATTCTGCCACCCAAAATGGAGTATTTTTGCTGACTTTTAAAAAATGACCGATCAACAGCATCAATACGAGACAATAGTAGGACTGGAAGTTCATGCCCAATTACTTACAAAAAGTAAGTTATTCTGTGGCGATAGTATTGCCTATGGTTCCGATCCTAATACCCAGGTTAGCCCGATAACACTGGCCCACCCGGGTACATTGCCCAAAATGAATAGAAAAGCTATTGAATTTGCTATCAAAATGGGGCTTGCCTGTCATTGCGAAATAGAAAAGCAAAACTATTTTGCCCGGAAAAATTATTTCTATCCGGACCTGCCCAAAGGATACCAGGTATCCCAGCACACAACACCTATTTGTAAAGAGGGATTTGTAAAGATCAAAAGCGAAAAAATAGAAAAAAAGATCCGGCTCAACCGCATTCATATGGAAGAAGATGCGGGAAAGAGTTTGCATGATATAGATGCAGACAATACCTGTATTGATTATAACCGGGCCGGCACACCTTTGATAGAAATAGTCAGTGAGCCGGATATCAGGAGTAGTGATGAGGCGTATAGTTATCTGACAGAGTTACGCAAACTGGTACGTTATTTAGAAGTATGCGACGGGAATATGGAGGAGGGAAGTTTTCGCTGCGATGCTAATATCTCTGTGCGTAAAAAGGGTGACACAAAATTGGGCACAAGAGTGGAAGTAAAAAATCTTAATTCTATCCGAAATGTAAAACGGGCTATAGAATTTGAATCGCAGCGGTTAATAGATATGTTGGAAAATGGAGAAACGATTATTCAGCAAACAAGAAGTTTTGATGCGAATAATGGAACTACTTTCGCTATCCGCGACAAGGAAGATGCGGATGATTACCGTTATTTCGCCGATCCTGATCTTACCCCTTTCCATTTGGAAGATGATTTTATTGAAGCCATCCGGCAATCTATTCCTGCTTTGCAGGAAGAAAGGGTAAAAAAATATGTTTCGGTTTGGAAATTACCCGAATACGATGCCTATGTGCTGACCGATGAAAGGGAAACCGCCGATTATTTTGAACAAATAATACAACATACTTCAAATTATAAAGCCGCATCCAACTGGATGTTGGGCCCGGTAAAATCCTGGTTGAATGAAAACAATAAGAGCATTAATGAATTTCCTTTGAAACCAGGAACAATTGCAAAACTGGTTCAGTTGATTGATACCGGCAAGCTGAGTTTTTCTATCGCTTCCGGCAAATTATTTTCTTATTTACTGAATGATCCTTCTAAAGAACCGGAGCAGATAGCAATAGAGCAAAACCTGGTACAACAATCGGATGTTACCAGCCTGGAGCCGATCATTAATGAAGTATTGGAAAAACATGCAGGCAAAGTATTAGAGTATAAAAAAGGCAAAAAGGGATTGTTGTCATTATTTGTTGGTGAAGTAATGAAACGTTCAAAAGGAAAAGCGGATCCAAAAGCCACCAGCGAAATTTTATTAGAAAAACTTAAATCATAAAAACAGAACAACTCATTTTATAAGGTTGTTTTTTAAATTCTATAAACTATGCGTAGACTGATCGTTGCCTCTGTTTCAGCAACATTGTTGATATCCTGTGGTGAGTCATCCTCTGAAAAGAAATTTTTAGTGAGCGGAACTATTTCCAATAACACAGCAAAAATGATCTACCTGGAAAAAATTCCTGCCGCTACTATGCAGCCGATGGTCTCGGACTCCGCTGAAATAAGTAAGGATGGCAAGTTTTCTTTAAAGACAAATGTGGGTGAGTCGGTTGTTTATAACCTCCGGCTTGATCAAAGCAGGTACCCGGTTGCCTCAGTGATCAATGACGCAGAGAAAGTGAAGCTAAACATTCAATTGAGCAAGGAAAACAATGAGTTTGCCGAAAAGTATGAAGTGGAAGGCTCCCCTGCAAGTCAGCAGATGAAAGATTTTATGTTTGCTTTTAATAATGATTTGCAAAAAATATTTGGCATCGCCAGGCAGGTGGATAGCCTTAAGAATAATGGTGCGGCAGACAGCCTTCTTTTTCCATTAATGGCCGAACAAAAAACTTTAGCCGGTAGTATAAAAAGTTATTCGGAAGCCGCGTTAAACAAAGCAGCTGACCCAGCCCTGATCATGTTTCAATTAGGCTATTATCAATCTACGGCCAATGGTGCTGGCTTTGGGCTTGAACCATTTTCAAATGAACAGGTAAATGAAATCATTAATCGTGCTGCAGCAAAATTTCCATCACACCAGGCTGTAGCTGCTATTAAGGCGACATTAGATCAGCAAATGAATAAAGAGGCAGTGGCAAACTGGGTAGGAAAAGAAGCTCCTGATTTTTCTATGCCCGATGTAAATGGGAAAGAGGTGAAGCTGAGCTCATTCAGAGGTAAATATGTTTTAGTGGATTTCTGGGCGAGTTGGTGTGGTCCTTGCCGGTCAGAAAATCCAAATCTTGTAAATGCTTATAACCAGTTTAAGAATAAAAACTTTACTGTTTTAGGTGTTTCATTGGACAGGCCCGGGCAAAAAGACAAATGGTTGAAAGCTATAAATGATGACAAGCTTGCCTGGACAAATATCAGCGATCTTCAATACTGGAATAGTCCTGTTGTTGCTTTATATGGTTTTGATGGAATCCCTTTTAATGTGTTGATAGATCCGCAGGGAAAGGTGATAGCGGAGGGGTTAAGAGGAAGTGGACTTGAAACTAAATTGGCAGAAGTATTAAAATAGTTCAAAGTACAGAATGAGTATAAAAAAAATAAGGTGACCCGCCAGCTGGCGGGTCACCTTATTTTTTTTATACTTTATATTTTATTGTTTATCCCAAAACACCCTTACTAATAAATCTGGTTTTTGACCCGGACTATTAGGGTTTAGGTCTATTTCGCTTTGTGGATAAGGTAGCGAACGGGGTATATCTGTTGTTACCGCATTACTAACTTTGGAAATAGCGGGAAATCCGGTACGTCTCCAATCGGTCCATGGTTCGATCACTACTCCATAACTGGCTACATACTTTTCTTCAATGATCCGTTCTACTTTTTCGGATTCGGATCCGGCCAGTGTTCCGTTTGCGGCAAGATAAAGTGCAATATTTGCATCACTAACTCCTGCTGACTTCATGGATGCAGTAATGCCCTCCTTATAAAAGGTCTCAGCATCCCCGGGACCGCCATAAACAGCAGCTTCGGCCCTGATAAAATTATATTCGGCATATGTAAGTAACCTGATAGGGGCGTCTCCCGTGTATTTAATAGCAGATTCCGTGTAGGAGCCATCAGAGCCTGCGACACCAACTGAAGTAGTTGCACCTCTCAAAAAAGTATGAATTCTTGAATACTTCTTTGAGGCCGGGTCACCGGATAAAGCACCAAGATAGCTACCACTGCCTGCAGGGAATTCTGTAAAATAAGTAGGCCTCCGCGGGTCACTGTTAGTGTTCATTAGATTCACCAGGAACGCATTGGCAAACAGGTAATCTTCCCTCCTGATCTGGAACTGGTGAATCGGGTTCTGTCGTTCTGTTTCATTAAAGAAAGGCATCTCAAAATTATCAGCATTGCTGGCGAAAAAGGTAGTTGCAGCATTGCCCACTAATGCGTTTATCTGGCTAAGCATAAATGCTTTGTCGAACTTGGAATAATGAATGTAAATCCGAAGTTTCAACGTGTTAGCAAACTTGACCCAGTTTGCTTTCCTCGAAGAAAAGGAGCCTGGATAAATGGTGGAATTACTACCAGGAGAAACAGAGGATGTAGTGCTATTTATCTCTGCAGTACCTTCATCAATCAGCTTAATGATTTCTTTATAAATATCCTCATCATTATCATATTTTGGAAAGAGGTTTTCGGTGGTTTTCAATGCTTCACTAAACGGAATATCGCCCCAGGAATCAACAAGTAATTGGTAGTTAAAAGCTTTAAGAAGCTTTGCTACTCCTGAATAATGGGGAGCCTGGATAGTGGCTGCCTGTTGGATAATCGTTTCCAGGTCATTTAAGGTATTGGCATAAGAAGATATCCATTGGTTGTTGACATCCGCAGACTGGATATTGTATTTTTCAAATGCCTGTGTTTGGGTTTCACCACCCGTGGTCTGGCCAGAAAGCTGCTGGCTTAATAATGAAGAGTACCTGAATAGGTCACTGCCCCCGTCAAAACCTGTATTAACTGTTGTATTTGTCAATAACAGGTCAAGAGGCGCCTGGACAGCAAGGATTCGATCAGGATCCTGATTTATGTCCAGGTATTTCTTACAAGAGCTCAGCGAGATCGTAAGAAAGGCGACTGAAAATATGATTGCATTTCTTTTCATATCAATTTTTTTTACTGTTAGGGTTATTATAAGGTAATTCTGAGATTTACGCCCAATGTACGTGTAGAGGCGTTTGCATTAAATTCAAGTCCCTGGAAATTACTTGCACCCAATACATTTTGTTCCGGATCTAGGTGAGGATAACCTTTTGCCTTGAGGAAGAGGTTGCGTCCGAAAACTCCAAATTCGATATTACCAAATGGGGTTTTGTTTGTAAATTCTTTTGGCAACCGATAATATAAATTCGCCTCGCGAACCCTCACCCATTGCGTATTAAAAATAAACCCTTCAGCGGCAACATGTACACCTGAATTGCCCCAGTATTGTTCTGCTGTAACGGGCACATCTACTTTATTTCCGTTTGCATCCACACCATCAAACTGGTAATTTTTTAGCAAGGTTTCATTGTCTTTATCTACCCTTGGTCTGTCAGCCGTTTCAATGACCACCCCGTTTCTTCTCAGATCGGCAATGTTTCTGGAATAGATATCGCCTTTACCTCTTATATCTACCAATACATCCAGTGCAAAACCTTTATAGCTGAAAGTATTGCTTAAGCCCAGTGTGAATTTGGGATTCGGATTTCCTATCTTAAATACGCCACTGGTAGGCGTAGGTAATCCACTAGCATTTAACAATAGCCTTCCCTGGTCATCCCTGTTATACATATTGCCATAGATAACTCCAAACTCCTCACCCTCAACCAAGCGGATATTCGGAGTAACAAAACCGGCAAGTGTAATTACCGAAACCCCCGGAGCAAGCTTGGTTACTTTTGTTTTGAATTTTGTATAATTCCCGGAGATTGACCAGGTAAAGTCTTTTGTACGTACCGGAATCAGTGTAAGAGCTAATTCCACTCCCTTGGTTTCCATTTCACCGGCATTTTTGAAAACAGACGAAATGCCGGATGCTCCTGAATAAGGGACAGGGAAAAGACCTTCTGTCAATTTTCGCTGGTAATAATTTGCCTCCAGCACAATGCGGTTATTCCAAAGGCCTATATCCAGCCCCACTTCGCCTTCTGTGGTGAATTCAGGTTTCAGCTCAGGATTTCCGGCGGCATCAGAGATCGTATAACCCAGCAATCCGTTAAATGGATAAGAGATCGCTGGTCCGAAACCATCAGCTGCACCGCCAGTAGCTGCATAGTTGTCAGTATTGTAAGCACCGGGACCGCGACCTACTTTACCATAGTTGACACGTAACTTAAGATTATTTACAAATTCAGACTTAATGGAAGGAAGAGCTTCTGTCAATGCTATGCTAAGGGCAGCTGCCGGATAAAATACTGAATTGTTTTTTATCGGCAGTGTGGACACCCAGTCATTCCTGGCTTTTAAATTCAGCGAGAGCCATGACTTATAATCTAATACAATATCTCCAAAGACGCCGATAGTTCTTGATCTTGAAGATCCAACGGCAGGAGTAAACAAGGTTGTCGCATTTG
Source organism: Chitinophagaceae bacterium (assembly GCA_036675745.1). Lineage (GTDB taxonomy): Bacteria > Bacteroidota > Bacteroidia > Chitinophagales > Chitinophagaceae > Terrimonas_B. Next base: position 8,271 of record JAKFEJ010000460.1, read on the forward strand.
AAATTTGATCGAACCCGGGAACATTCAACTTGGTAGAACGGTTGAATAGTGACCTGGAACGATTGTCTGAAAATTCATTACCCACAGTTGCTGATATGCCAAAAACACCAAATTTTTTATTGGCGTTCAATGTAAAATAAGACCCGATATTACGGATATCATTCCTGTTCTCCACTATTCCACCCAGTGTAGCAGAGTTTGAATTTCCTCCACCCCGCACACCTATATTATCGAAGCCGTGTGACAAAAAGGAGTAAAAGTCTGTTCCGAATTTAAGGTCCGAGGTCAGCCAGGGCGTAAACTTATAGTTCAGACCAAGGTTCCCGTATATCCGGTTATTTTCATCGTTGTAACGCACATTGTCGATGCTCCAGTAAGGATTGTCTTCAGCTCCCCAGTACCATTGTTTTCCATCAGCAGTATAATAAGGAGAATTAGTAAGGTCGAAACTGCGGGGAGTAAACCAGGATCTGAAAACAGGGTTAGACAACTGGTTGCCCTGCTGGGTTCTTTTTGAGCTTGTATTTATATAGCTAGCTTGTGTAGTCAACGTAAGATTCCTGGTAACATCTGAACTCAGGTTAATAGAGATGTTGTTTTTATTCAGCTTGTTGCTTTTGATAACATATGTTTCCTGTTGGTTGCCGTAAGAAACACGGTAAGTAGTCTTTTCAGAGCCTCCACTCATGCTTACTGTGTTCTGGAGGCCGGTACCATTTTGGAAAAGATCATTTACATTGTCCGGGTAAGCCTGGAGTTGTTTCGACACACCATAAAAATCGGTATAAGTTCTTCCGTCGATCCTTGGTCCCCAGGAAGTAGATTGAGTATTACTAAGGATAGCTTTATTAAAGTTGGGATTGGCAACGCCACCAACGGTAGCCCTGTAATCGCCAGCACCCTGTGCATATTCATTCTGAAATTCAGGTAAACGGTTCGCTGTAATGATACTATAAGAGCTCACCAGTTCTATAGCGTTCTTCGTTCTTTTTGTACCTTTTTTGGTTGTGATCAGTATCACACCACCGGCGCCTCTTGAACCATAACTGGAAGTTGCTGCAGCTCCTTTTAATATAGTCATTGACTCAATGTCATCCGGGTTAATATCCACTACACGGTTTGAACTGGTTGTGCCTGTTTGAAGGGCTGCCCCACCACCACTGTTGTCAATCGGCATACCGTCAATGACATACAATGGAGCACTGCTTCCTGTGACCGAAGTATAGCCCCTGATCAGGACGCTTGATCCCGTGAAGCTACCGCCGCTACCCTGGGTACGTATTCCGGCAACTTTTCCTACCAGTGAATTACTGATATTGGAGTTTCTAACGGCTGTAAGATCCTCAGATTTTATTGTGGGAGTAGAGTACCCCAGCAATCTTTTGTCCCTTTTGATTCCAAAAGAAGTAACAACGATTTCTTCCATTATCTTGTCATCCCCTTTTAAGGATGGACTGATGATAGTTTGCGAACCAATGTTTGCCTCGTAAGCTGCCATACCTATGGCAGAAAATATCAGCACACTTGCATCGGAAGGAACATTGAGGGAGTAAGATCCATCTGCTTTTGTAATGGTACCACTACTGGTGCCTTTTATTACTACAGATACATTGGGAATGGGGATTCCTTTGTCGTCAGTTACCGTACCTGTAACGGTTTTTTGAGCTAACAACTGTCCTGTAAATAACAGGACAGCTGCTAGAGCTACTAACAGTTTTCTCATGTGTGTTTTGTTTTAGTGTATATAAAAAATCAACCCGTTCAAAAAGGATTGAATTACAATGTTAAAAAAAACTTTCCAATTAAAACTTATAAAAACCGGTTATACCTTTTAATGTCCACTCGGCATATTCTGGTGATGACATATTCTTACAGCAGTTTGCTGCTCCAAAATAATACTATTTCTTTTTTGACCTTGCAAGGTTGATCAAAAGCGACGGTAAAAGTACCAGGTTGGTAAATGTAGCCGTTACAAGAGTTAAGGACGTAAGCCATCCCAATGCCTGGGTGCCGCCAAAGCCACTAAAACTGAATATAATGAACCCGGCGATAAGAACAAGGGAAGTATAAATGATACTGATACCTGTACCGTGAATAGTTTCAATCACTGTATTTTTTATATCAAATTGCTGATGCGGGAGCTCCTGTTTGTAATTGACGAGGAAACGAATGGTAATGTCAATAGCAATACCCAACGCTACACTAAAAACAAGCACTGTCGAGGGTTTTAATGGTATGCCAACCCAGCCCATCACACCCGCTGTAATAATAAGAGGAATCAAATTAGGTATTAGTGAACATAAGAGTATCCTCGTAGATTTGAACAGGTATAACATACAAAGGGCTATTAATAAAAAAGCCCAGAAAATACTTTCTTTTAAACCGTTAATGATAAAACTGCTGCCTTCTAAGAAAGTGATGCTTGTTCCGGTAAGCTGTACAGTATATTTTTCTTTGGGAAATAATTGCTCCATCTTTTTTGATATGGTGTCAAGAATTTCAGGGAGGCGAACACTGCCTACATCAGCCATATTGATACTGATACGTGCCTCCTGCCGGCTGCTATCCATAAAAGAGGATACGAGTTTTGAAAAAGAATTTGTGCTTCCTGCCGGATCTTTTTTGAATTTAAGATAGTCCACCATTGCGGGCAGATCAAATTGACTGGGCATAGTATAGTTAAGGCTATCTCCTTCAAAAAACGCCTGCTTGGCAAACTTCAACCCTTCCGTAATGCTTAATGGTCGGGCAATATCCGGCATTGTTGCCAGTGATCGGGATAAGGAATCAATTTTATTCAAGCCCTCCAGGTCGCGGATAATACCTGCTTTACTATTTGTCCTTACCAGGATCTCCAAAGGCATTACACCTTTAAAATTTTTCTCAAAAAACCTAAGGTCTGTATAGATCTTATCTGTTTTAGGAAGGTCATCAACAATATAGCCTACACTTTTCAACTTGAAAATACCTGCAATAGAAAAAACTACTACAACCGATGTAACACCATATATCAACTTGCGGTGATTAAGGCACCAGCGTTCCAACCTGTCCAGCCAACGATTAAGCCGGGGGTTGTGCAAATATTTTGTATGTCTTGATTTCGGTGAGGGTAAAAAACTAAGTGTAACAGGGATAAGAATAAGTGAAATAAAAAACAGCACCATAATATTGATACCAGCCACTACCCCAAATTCCTGTAAGATTTCGCTTTTGGTTAATGCGAATACGGCAAAACCAATAGCTGCTGCCAGGTTGCAAAACAGCGTAACAATACCCATGCGTCCTACCATCGTAACAAGTGCTTTTTTCTTTTCACCCGTATCATTATAAGATGTATGATATTTATTAAGGAAATAAATACAATTGGGAATACCAATTACAACGATCAATGGCGGTATCAATGCAGTTAATAAAGTGATCTTATACCCAAACAGGTGCATAGTACCCATGCTCCACACTACGCCAATGATCACTACTGCCAGCGATAAGATCATAGAACTGAAGGAACGGAAAAATAATAAAAGGATCAATGCGGAAAGAACAACGCTGGCAAATAAAAACCATTTCATTTCATCAGCGATCCTTGTCGACATTTCGGTACGTATCAAAGGCAAACCACTCAGGTAAACTTCCTGGTTATTGTTTTTGCCAAATGTTTCTGCCAGCTTTCTTATATTTTTTACAACAGCATTTCTTTTTTGGGAATTCATTACTTTTTTATCAACACTCACACCCATTAACCAGGCGTTTGTTCCGGGATTGTAAAGAAGTTGCTGATAAAAAGGAAGGCTTAGAAAAATGTTTGCACTACTGTCAATCTCAACCTGGCTAAGTTTTTTTTCCGCAAAAATGCTGGTAGCATTTAATTTTTCTGTTTCCGGGTTTTTTACAAGATTTATCGCTGAAGGAACAGAAATGACATCTGTTACACCGTTTACTTTTTTAAGCTGGTGGTGAAGACTGGCATAATCATTAAATATTTTTTCTTTGAACAGTTCGGAGGTTTGAATACCTATTACCAGTAAGTTGCCATCCTGCCCATACTTTTGTTTGAATGCCTGGTATGTTTTATTTGCGGGATGATTAGCTGGGATAGCCCGGCTGAATTCATAGCTTAGCTCCAGTTTCGATGCATGATAGCCCATGAAGGCGGTAGCCGCAATAAGAACTATCAAAAGAGCCCAACGATATGTAAGAATGAATTGTCCGGTTTTTCGCCACATATAATTATTGTTTTACCGGCCTGGTGGTTTTAAAAGGATACAGGCCATTTCAACTAAGCGATGCAAAGAAACATAAAAACAAACAACTTGCCACGTTGCGGTGCTTATTTGCTTTGTAAAGGGGTTTATGCAAGGTGGCCCAATGTTTTCGTTTGTTTACAATATTTTTGGCAAGTGAGAATCGCTTTATTTATTATGCTATCGCTACAGGATGCTTATAAGGAAGAAGAGTTTCAACAGGCGTTACCTTGTGCTGGCAGCAATGAGGAACGAACAGAAAAGACAGCTGCAAAAATCATATTTATCAATAAATAAAAGTGTCGGATAAACTGTATCATACAAAAGGCATCGTTTTGCGTACAGTAAAATATGGCGAGACAAGTGTGATCGTTACCATATTTACGGGATTATTCGGTGTGCAGTCCTATTTGGTAAATGGTGTAAGAACTTCTTCAAAAAAAGGGAGTGGCAAAGCCAATTTATTTCAGCCCACTTCTATTTTAGAAATGGTGGTTTATCATAATGAACTGAAACAACTACAGCGGATCAAAGAATTTAAATGGAGTTTTTTATATCAGAATATTTTATCGGAGGTAAAAAAAAACGCAGTAGCTCTTTTTATGATAGAACTGCTTACCAAATGCCTGAAACAGCCGGAAGCTAACGCCGATCTTTTTCATTTTGCCGAGGATTCTTTTATACATCTTGATGAAGCCAGCGATGCCATTACGGCTAACTTTCCTTTATTTTTTGCTTTGCATTTGCCTGTATTCTTTGGGTTTCGTTTTAGTGATAACTATTCAGAACGCCATCCGTTTCTTGATCTGCAGGAGGGAGAATTTGTGAAAGAGCAACCGAAGCATCCGCATTTCCTGGATGATAAACAAGCTTTTGTTACCTCGCAATTATTAAAAGTACAGCAGCCGGAAGAGTTGGGTGACATAAAATTGAATCATGAGTTCAGGCGCAACTTATTATTTGTCTACGAAACTTATTATGCGTTGCATGTGCAGGATTTTGGAACGATGCGAACCTTGCCTGTATTGAGAGAAATTTTAAGTTGATATTCTCACAGACATTTCTCAGAATATTGTGGAATAGTAGAATGAAAACCGATCATTTTTATAAAAGCCTTTTTGATTCGCTAAATGTTGCGTCACATAAAACCACACCTGGTTTTTTACCTTTTTCAAAACTACCCACTATGTTATCCATTTGCAAAGCCCGGGCGCCATTGATTGTTGCCCATCTTAATAATTGCTCTGTTTCAATAGATGGAAAATGTTCCCGGATGGTTTTCATTTCTGCAGTAATACTTAGTTGATGATTCGAGGCGAGACTATCAGTTCCCAGGACAATAGTGCAGTCTTGTTTGATAAATGATTCAATATGGGGTAGCTGACCGGTAATATATAAATTGGCATTGGGACAGAAACACCAATAAAGTTGACCGCTGTAGGATGAATGTTGACAGTAAGAAAGGTCTTCATCCGAAGTATGAACATTATGAACCAGGATCACTTGTTGGTCAGGCAAAAATTTTGATAAATAAGTTTGCAGGCTGGTTTTACCAGAAGACTGAAAAAAAGAAGGATCCAGATTAAAAGTTTCATAAAACTTAAGGAATTCCCCCTGTTTTTTCAGAAACAAAATGTTTTCATCTTCCGTCTCCTGGTTATGAATGGTCATCAATTGATTGCCTGGAAAATTGATGATCTTTTCCCATAACTCTTCCGAAACAGAATACGGAGCATGCGGCACAATCGAATTGACCCCGATAACCTGACTGGTATAAGCATTAGAAATATCAACGGCACGGTTAAAGCGTTGTTCGGCTAGTTGCGGTAAAAAACCACTTGCTTCAATAAAATTATGATACCATATCCTGCCCTTTGCTTTTTGCGGCAATGCTAATTTGTTGTTACAAATATCTCCAACCGCCACTATGCCGCTCTGCAACATTTCTTCTTCCGCTTCATCTATTGCCTGCAAGATTTCAGTTTCTGGAAAATGCCGGTCCTTCATCACCTGTGAAACAAATTTTATCAAACCGGTTTTTTCAGGAATACTTCCTTTCATATGGCTCAGCTCCAGGTGGCAATGGCAATTGATAAAACCGGGGGTCAGTATGCCATTAAGCATCTGCACATCATCCCCTGCTTCATCTGCAATTACAATATCTTCTACCATGCCTTCTTCAGAAATGATTAAAACATGCTGATCATCCAGCAAATGATAACCATCAAAGAGCTGATCTGCCCTGAACTTGATAAATGCCATACCGTATTTCTTTAACTTTGCCGACCCGATTTGAGGTGCGGGATAAAATAGAACCTCAAATTTCGTATTTCATACTTAGTATTTTAATATATGTTAGATAAGCTAGAAGCGATAAAAGGAAGATTTGATCAGTTGGGAGTAGCGTTGACCAATCCTGAGATCGTTGGCAATAACAGGAAATTTGCTGAAACCAGTAAAGAATACCGCAGTCTCGAAAAAATTGTAAATGCTTACAATGATTATAGGAAAATCCTGGATGATATGGATTTTTATAAAGAAGCCCTGAACGGCGATGATGAGGAACTAAGAGAACTGGCAAAAATGGAAGCTCCCGGATTAGAAGAGAAAAAAGAAGAAAAAGAAGCTTATATCCGACAGTTACTGATACCAAAAGATCCGCAGGATGAAAAGAACGCTATACTGGAAATCAGGGCTGGCACTGGCGGAGATGAGGCCAGCTTGTTTGCAGGTGATCTGCTCCGCATGTATATCCGCTATTGCGAAAGAAGAGGCTTGAAAACGTCTATATTAAGCGAAAGTGAAGGAACGGTGGGTGGGTATAAAGAAGTTCAATTGGAAGTAACAGGTGATGACGTATACGGAATCCTGAAATTTGAAAGTGGTGTACATCGTGTACAAAGAGTGCCGGATACGGAAACCAGTGGCAGGGTGCATACTTCTGCAGCTACAGTAGCCGTAATGCCGGAAGCGGAAGAAGTGGATTTTGAATTAAATCCAGCGGATGTAAAAATGGAAACGGCCCGAAGCGGGGGCGCCGGAGGCCAGAATGTAAATAAAGTTGAAACCAAGGTATTGCTGACGCATTTACCCACCGGTACCGTGGTTGTTTGTCAAACCGAACGATCTCAATTGGGCAACAGGGAAAAAGCGATGCAAATGATGCGTACTAAATTATATGAGGAACAAGTGAGAAAGCAAGAGGAGGAAATTTCCCGGCATAGAAAAAGCCTTGTCAGTTCCGGCGATCGCAGCGCTAAAATCAGAACATATAATTTCCCCCAGGGACGTGTCACAGATCATCGTATTGGTCTTACAGTTTATAATCTTGACGATGTATTAAACGGGAATATCCAGGAATTTATTGACGCCTTACAATTTGCGGAAAATGCAGAAAAAATGACCAGTCAGAATTAAATTTTTTCTTTCTCAGAAGACATATTCCTTTTCAAAATCAAGTATCTTACTTATCTAAAACCCAAAAAGATGCTTGAACAAATTTCAGAACTGGTAAAACAGTTTGGCAAAGAAACGGTAGTAGATAACCCCGCTGTTCCAAATGAAGAAAATAGCGCCGTATTAGCGGAAGCTACCAACACTATTACGGGCGGCATGCAAAATATGCTGGCTGGCGGAGGACTCCAGGATATCATTTCCATGTTTACAGGCGGTGGAAATAATAATCAATCAGCTACACAAAGTAGCGGCATCGGCGGTTTATTGAAAAATCCCATGGTTTCCATGATGGTGGGCCATCTCATCAGCAAATTGGTAGGAAAATTTAATATGAGTCCATCACAAGCCAGCAATATTTCGAATAATCTTATACCAAATGTTTTAAATGGGCTGGTAAGCAGAACTACAAGTAATGACCCTTCTAACGATGCATTTGATTTGAATGACCTGATTGGTTCATTAACAGGCGGTAATGCGGCTACTTCGGAATCAAGCCAAGGCGGCTTTAATTTCCAGGGCCTGATTGATCAATTCACAAAAGGGAGTGGTAATGGAAATGGAGGTGGATTCAATTTGCAGGACATTATCGGCCAGGTAACTCAGGGAGCACAACAAAACCAGGAACAAGAGGCAAGAGGCGGTAACGGACTTACTGACCTGATTAAAGGTTTTTTTAGATAACCGATCAATGTCAGCGTTTTGTAAAAATCAATTTCCTGGTTGAAGTTTTCTAAAATTTTATTGCAGATAGCAAGTTTTGCATTCCGCCTGGCGTCCTATAAATGTGTTTGGTCTGATTTATGCATAATTAAGATTAGCATTTTAATAAAAAAGTAGTTCTTTAAATATTTACTGTTATCTAAGTGTTTTTATGTAACTGATTAAAGCAATCAGGAAAAAATTCCCCAGTCTGAATTTTTGTAACAAATACGGGGTTAAAATACGACGATAGTGCTTTTAAACTTTCATTAACAGCACTCATTGCATGAATGGCAGTAAATTTGCGTTATAGATTAATAAGTAATAAATAAATTATTGCAAATATAAAAGCAGACGATTTTCTCATAAGCAGTTAGTTTTGGTTGCGACCCCTGTTTCTACAGGGGTCTATTTTTTTATATACCTTTTAAAACTATACATTACTCCTGCAGCGGCCCCTGCTCCATCCGCTATAATATCACCCATATCAAAAGAACGATTCGGTATCCAGCACTTTTGAACAAACTCCATAGTAATTCCATAGATAAGACAAAGTATTCCGGTTAGTATAAAATGGCCCTTTATTTTTTTTGAAACAATTGCTTGTTTAGATAGGCTCCAACAAAATAATACAGTCATAATCCCAAATAGGGCAATATGCACCCATTTGTCAAGCCATAGTTTATCCAGCCAATCTTCTTTTGGAAAAGATGATCCGGGAAGGGTCAATAGAATAATAGAAATGAAAAACCAAACTATCGCAGGAAGAAAGAAACGATTTCTATTTTTCAAGAATAAAATTTGCTACAATAATAGCTGTATTTTTTCTTGTTCAGAATTTGAGTATTATTTTTTTATTTATAAAAAAAACCTGTCAAATTCGTTTGGCAAACAAAGGGACCCCAAAAGAGGTTCCTTTAACCAACTATGGAACCAAAAATCACTTAAAGCAATTATGGTTATATAAAGTATTTACGATACAATTGCACTAACTACACCCAACAAAGCTCCGGAATAATTATCCGTACAGGTAACCAAATGACTGATCATTGCGTTGCTGAAGCAAAGCAACAAGCTCCTGCTCACTATATGTGATCTTAGTGTTCAAATAGTTGGTTAAGCTACGGGAATGGTATCAAAATGTATTCGTAATAGAGACGCAATTAAATGATTAATGGATTTTAACCAACTACTGCTTCATAACCGGCCGCATCAAGTAATCCATCTACATCGGCCGGGTTGTCAACTGTCATTTTTACCATCCAGCCTTCTCCATAAGGATCGTTGTTGATCAATTCAGGTGCATTTGCCAAAGCTGGGTTTAATTCATTCACAGTTCCGCTAACGGGCAAAAAAAGATCGGATACGGTTTTTACCGCTTCTACTGTCCCAAATACGGCGCCTGCTTCCAGCGCTTTGCCAATAGTTTCTACTTCTACATAAACTATATCTCCCAGTTCACGTTGTGCGAAATCGGTAATGCCAATCGTAGCAACATTTCCCTCAAGGCTGATCCATTCGTGGTCTTTTGTATAACGAAGATTGTTAGGATAACTCATAATGAATGATTTAGACCGCAAATATGAGTAAAAGGGTTTATAAAATGC
>JAKFEJ010000123.1:0-2786 GCA_036675745.1 Chitinophagaceae bacterium
CACCGGAAATTTTGTTCTGCCTGAAAAAATACTGAAGTACAAAAAAGAAGAAAAGGGGAGTGAAAAGCAAGGCATAATAAGAAGGCTCGTAAGTGAACATTCGTAATCTCCTCAATTTTCCAACTCCGGCAGCTAATATTTGTTCATTCCAGAATACCGGGAAATAAGGAGTGAAATAGAATGGAATAACAACCAGGCATAGTATGAAATTAATAACCAGTATCCGGCGAAATATTTTTTCTATGTCGCTACATGCATGCAGAAAAGTATACACTGCCTGGCAAAAAATATATACGAGCAAAAGATTGAGCAAGGAGATAGCATAGGTTTGTATATCCACTTCAACGATCGTGATGTGAATAATAATAAACGGCAACAGGATAGCAATGAATGGCAACAGTATCTCTTTTTTTCTTATAAGCAGTATCCAGACATAAAATAACGGGGCGAGTAATGCTGTATAGGTGAGCCCGAATGGCAATGCCAGTGAGTTTACAAAAAAATAGATGAAAGCAAAAGGCAAATATTTATTTAGCTTCATCAGGTTTCATTTTAAAAAAATCCATTGTTCCTTTAAATACTCCTCTTGCCCTTGACCATCGGCAAGTGATAACTCTCATTAAAAAACGTACTCCCAGGAATAACACAACAACAGGGATATTTTTTTTTCGGAATTCTGAAATAAACAACAAACTATTCCTGACATAGTAATAATCCGCCATGAAACTCTTACCAATGACAGTACTCCCTTTATCATAACAGGTAGACGTGGTACATACATATAAACCATGCCCGCTTTGCTTAGCCCTGTAGCACCATTCTGTTTCTTCCCAATACAGGAAATACTTCTCCGGTAACAGGCCAAGTCGTGTCAGGTTAGATGTGTGAGTAAATAAACAGCCGCCCGATATATAATCAAGCTGGTCAAGAGATCCGGGTTTTTGTATCTTAGTAACCGTTGCAGAAAGAAAGTTCACCTTATTTCCACCGTAAACAATCAGCTCATGATTGCCTGAATAGGATCGCACAACCGATCCGATGATAGATTCTGAAGGTAGCGGTATGGAGAACTTAACCAACTCTGCCAGGCTATCTACATTTACCACCATATCGGGGTTTATTAACCAAAAATAGGCATCCTTGTCCCGGAGAAACTTCAGCACAACGTTATTACCCGCTGCAAAGCCCGCATTTTTATCGTTTTGTATTAAAATTACTTTAGGAAGGTTAGAAAGATCTGTTTCATTATTTAGTTGTTCTTTCGTTAACAAAACATAAGAAACCTGTTGGCTCTGCATCAAAGTTTTGTTGGCAAATTTATTCCCGAGGCCGGCTACTAAATGTTCCAATGAATTGTTTCCTGAATCATTGTCGATCACAAATACTGAAAAATTAATATAGGTGGATTGGAGAACTGATAACAGGCATTCAAGTGAATCCTGCCATCTCCTGTAGTTCAATATTATAATATATACCTTCGGTGCCTGCATGCATTATATCGGTTTCCATAAATTTTGTTGCATCAATACCTTGTAAAGCTTAATATTCAGTCCTGCCATAATAAAAAATTCGGTGAGCAGGATGGCTGTGACGGTTCCTCTTGCTTCAAAAAAATTAGCCAGCAGGAGATTAGAGGAAATATTCAATACCACCCCTATTGTAAGGATCATGAAATATTTTTTTTTCTGATCCATCGCGAATAAGGTAAGGGTGGCAGGAATATTCATACAAACAATTACCGTTACAATGCATAGCATGCGCAGGTAGAAAACAGAATACTGATGATCTTTCCCTGTGAAAAAAGAAAGTACCTGCGGTGATAAAACAAATAACAATAAGGACCCTGCCAATATGCAAAGAAAGAAAGGAAGATAAATTCGTCTCAGGTATGAAAACAAATTTCCCTTTCCATCTTGAACTACCTGGCAGATTTGTGGGTAAATAGCCTGTGAAAACACAACCAGCCCCTGCCTTACAGCGAAAAATATTTTTTCGGCAATACCATAATAACCTACCACCAGGTCATTAGTAAACATTCTTAGAATAAAAATATTTGCGTACTGGCAGACATAGCTCGAAAGATTGGCGATCATAATTCTCCATCCTTTGTACAACTCACTGGCAATATCAGCGCTGGTAGGTCTTATATACTGAATAGCCAGAATACGGCGTGCTGTATAAATACTTATAAGTCCTGCACTAAAACTTCCTGCTCCCATAAAAAAAAGAAAAAGGTCATCGTCTTCTTTACTTCTTATAAAAACAAATACAAGTATGGCGAATATGGCACGTGCCAACAGGGTAAACAAAGCAATAAACTGCATTTTTTCAATACCCTGAAAAAACCAGTTTACAAACATGGATTGACCAATAACAAATAAAAAAGCCATTAAATATAAGACTGCATGTGTCCGAAACAGGGGAATGCATATTACCAGGATAACAAGAAATATAAAAGCAAATAAACAAAGCAGTAGTTTAGAAAAAAGCACACGGTAAAATATTTTAGAAATGGATGTAATGTCTGCTCTGTGTAATGAAATATCCTTTACAGCTGTCTGGTTAAATCCATAATCTGTAAAAGCTGAAAGAATTAACATAACAACCTGCGCTACCGCAACTACTCCAAAGCCATCAACACCTATTTTACTAATGACATGTGGAATAACGATCAACTGAATAAGTGAACTGATTGCCTGTACCGCACCCAGTGAGAAAAAATTATAAAAGAGTTTATTTGTTTTTGCAGCGGGCATAGTTGATTACGAAGATAATACCCACCGTGG
>JAKFEJ010000523.1:0-2779 GCA_036675745.1 Chitinophagaceae bacterium
AGCTGTATATTTCTTCCTGTTCCATGAAGTAGTTATTTGTACGGTGCTGTTTTCCTTCGCCCAGCCCCAGATAGCTACACCTGTTTGCTGCTGGAGTACCATGTTATCGCTGAAGAAGGCGGGAAGGGTAATGGTAGCGAACGAAGCTGTTTTTCCCAGCATGAAAAATAAAATAAGAAAAAACGATACTTTGGCAGGCAGTCGAAATAAGTTCATTTATAATTTGATTTTATAGAGAAACGAAAATAGATAATTAGGTTAATCCTGCTATCATGTACTATCGGCATTGTTTGCTGCTTGTTTAAAACTTTTCAGTAATTTACCCGGCCAATCCTGGTTGAATTGCGCATATGAAAGAAAAAGACAGTAAAGAAGGCTCGCATAAAAATATCTGGTATGGAGTAGGAAGGCAACGGATCGAAATTCCTAAAACCATTCTTAAATCCAGGGTGCACAATAATTTATTATTGAAACATCTTCATATCTGTAGTATTGGTTATTATCCCAAGGCGAAAGATCATTATACTTATCGTAAAAAGGGTTTGCCTGAAAATTTTCTTTTTTATTGTGTGGATGGGCATGGCTGGTTCGAGATAGGAGGGCAGCAATATGAAGTGGGGCCAAATGAATTTTTTATTTTACCACAGAATGTAGAACATTCCTACGGCAGCAAACCCGATCAACCCTGGAGTATTTACTGGATCCATTTTGGCGGCGACTCCTTGCCTGAACTAAACGAGATACAGGCGGTGCAAAAACATTTCAAGCCCGTTTATATTAAGAATAATGGCGATATTCTCCCACTTTTTTCTAAAATATATAAAACGCTGGAACTGGGTTACAGTATAGATAATCTTTTATTCGCCAATATGTGCCTCGCTGAATTCCTGACATTGTTTATTTATAATTCCCGGCATTACGAAGCAGCAGCCACGGATAAGATGGATTGTGTGGACAGCGCCATACTCTTTATGCAGGAACATATCAATGATAATATTTCGTTGAATGAGCTGAGCAGCCAATATAATTATTCGGTTTCCCGGTTTTCCAATCTCTTCAAGCAAAAGACCGGTTATGCTCCTATTGATTATTTTGTTCAGATGAAAATGCAGAAGGCTTGCCAGCAACTGAATTTTACAAACCGGTCTGTGAAAGATATCGCCTTTAGTATGGGATTTGATGATCCATACTATTTTTCCAAGCGTTTCAGAACGATCATTGGAATGTCTCCAAAGAAATACCGGGCGATGGATAACGGTTAATAAAAAGGGTAATAAAAGAACACTCGCCTTGAGTTGGACGTTTAACCGGATTGATCTGAACTAATTTTAAGTCAACTTCATTCATTCAATTCCCATAAAAAGATCAGTGATTTTTTCATGGGAAAAATTTTCTACAGTCATTCATTACTAAAAATTAGTAGAAGCAGTTTTTTGCACTGGCTTCTAATTACTTAAACGTTCTTATTTAATAGCATTGATTAAAGTTAATATTGAGCGGCATGGTTGTTGAAAACCAAGCGGCAAATTCAATATTTTATGAAACTAAACACAATGCTGTTTGGCAGCAAGACCGTATTCGCACTTGTAATCAGTGCCGCGTTAATAACAAGTTGTAGCAAGGGTGACCTTGAATACAAAAGAAAGAAAAACTCTACACCACCACCTATTACTACAGAACCCACCGCGCCAACTACAACTACACCAACAGTTGGATATTTATCCCTCCAGGCAGGAACTCCACAGGTAATCAATGGTAAAACAAATTTAGTAATCGAAAACATGCGATTTGAAAATGCGCCTGGCGTAATACTTGACATTTCTAATTCAAGTAATATTATTATTCGCAATTGTTTTTTTGGAAGAAGTGGGGCGGAAGCCATTGTACTCCAGGGGTCTTCTAATATCCGGATTGAAAAATGCTTGTTTACTTATAATACTACAGGAGTTTATGCAGTCAGCTCTTCGACAATTAAAGTAATCGGCAACCAATTTGTTAATATGAGACAGCGGAGCGGCCCGGCCCGCGGACAGTTTGTACAATTCAATGCTGTTACAGGCGAAGGCAATGAAGTAAGTGGAAATAAAGGAGAAAATTTTGCAGGAGAAAGCGATCCTGAAGACTTGATCAGTATGTTCAAAAGTTCGGGAACTGCGGCTTCTCCTATACTTATTAAAAACAATATGTTCCGTGGTGGTGGGCCTTCTTTATCCGGCGGAGGTATTGTTTTGGGTGACTATGGCGGAAGCTATATGATTGCAGAAGGTAATACGTTGCTTGATCCTGGTCAATATGGGATGGCAGTAGCAGGTGGTTCTAATATGACAATGATCAACAATAAAATATTTGCAAAACAACAGCCATTTACTAATAACCCTTTATTCGTATGGGGCCAGTCAGGTGTTGCTTGTTCAAATATTACCGTGAAGAGTAATAGAGCGAGCTGGGTAGATAAAACGGGGTATGTAAATGGTGGCTGGAATGCCGGGAATTGTGGTAATACGTCTTTTGAATATCCAACACCGATCACAGAGGCAGAGTTGAATGTACCGGCGCACCTCATAGATTTTGTAACAGCTACCGAGTTATTAGAATTAAGAAACAGATAGTAAAACAAATCAGGAAGCTCTGACAACATAATTTTTTACGCCATAAGACCAGCGCTGGTCTTATGGCGTTTTTAGTTGAAGACCTGTATATAATGAGGATTGTTCAAGGAAAATTCATCATTTTGATTTGTTATACGATTTATGATTTACTTCCAGGGACAAGGAATCAC
>JAKFEJ010000256.1:0-2772 GCA_036675745.1 Chitinophagaceae bacterium
CCCACTTGAAAAAACTAAGGTTCGTTATCAGCTTTCTTCTTTTTTTCTTTAGCGGATTTTCTTTCATTAAGGCCCAGATGATAACCGGCGTTTGGAAAGGAAAAATTAACAGGCAAAAAGTAGAAGTAAAAATTATTCAGAACGGTGATAATCTGGCAGGAACTGTCTATTACTACGAATCTCCCAGTAATTATCGCCGTTACAGTATCAAAGGTTATTTTGATCCTAATACCAACGAAGCAGTTTGGTGGGACGATCAGCTACTGGAAGAAAAACCAGGAAGCATTTCTTCTCCCGGAAAAGTCCCCTTATTATCCCGGGCCGATTTTAATTGTCCTGGTTATGGCAAGATGATACTGGGTGGTAAGGCTTCAAGAGTGGAAAACGAAAATGAAAAAGCAGGTGATGTGAACCTTGATAAAACAGAGTGGCCGGATTTTACAGATGAATGGGATTTTGTATTAGAAAACTTTACAGTCGGAGCCAACGATCCTGATATCATTGACAGTATTGCTTTACTATCAACTGCAAAAAGACCGATCGAAGAAGAATCCATAAAATCAGTACCTGAAGAAAAAGCGGTTGCTTCAACACCGGCTGAACAAACCGTTAAGGAAATTCAGTTTCCTAAAAAAGAATCAAAGGCCCCCTCTAAATCTCTCCCGGTGGGGGAGACTTTGAAGACTCCGACTATCGAAGAAAAATTTATTGCCCGGAAAAAGACATTCGCTACTGAAATTCCGGTTAGCGGCGATTCAATTGAACTGCATTTTTATGATAATGCGCAAATAGACGGCGATTCGATCTCTTTGTTTCTTAATGATAAACTTATTTTTGAACATATAAGACTTACTGAAAAAGCATATAGTGTAAAACTTCCGGTTACAGAATTAAACGCCTCCAATGAACTGATCATGGTTGCTGAAAATCTTGGTTCTATTCCGCCAAATACTTCTTATATGGTAGCATTGGTAGGAGAGAAACGTTATGAAGCAAGACTGGAAAGTACGGAAGGCAGTAGTGCTTTGATACGATTGGTGAAGAGAGTTGACAGATGATAGTTGACCGTTGACGGGCCTACAGATCTGTACTTGTATATAACTTGTAGTTTATGTTTTTGGTTCTTCAAATCCCAAAAGACTTTACAACTATAGGAAACCAACAATAAACCAAAAACTATAAACTAATTCTTGCCAATACTGCAAAATGATCAGACGCAAACCGGCCTTTCCAGCTTTGTGAAATAGTAGCATGTTTTACTACTTTCCATTTCCCTTTTACAAAAATATAATCAATGGGTTGATCATCCCGCTCTCTATCTTTAAACCCATTAAATGTACCTATGGGACCGTAATGCGGTGTCTTGGAAATTTCTTTGCTATCCGTTAAATGCAAGGGGTTTGATGCATCAAGGATAACCTGTATTGGCTCATCATCCGGGTGTGCATTAAAATCACCTGTAACAAAAGCCGGTGTGTTGCCGGCAATTTCTTTTACTTTTTGTAGCAGGAGCTTTGCACTTTCTTTTCTTGCCTCTTTACCGATATGATCAAAATGTGTATTAAAAGCAAAGAAGATCTTTTTCGTTTTACGATCCCTGAATTTCACCCATGTTACAATCCTGGTAATCTGTGCATCCCAGCCTTTGCTACCCGGCGTTTCAGGCGTTTGCGATAACCAGAAGGTTTTTGATTGCAACGATTGCAAGCGGGTAGTATCGTAAAAGATAGCCGAATATTCACCTTTTTCTTTTCCATCGTCACGGCCCACGCCAATATATTTGAACCGCGGCAAGCGTTGTTGCAGGTCTTCCATTTGTCCGTGAAGGGCTTCCTGCACACCAATAACGTGTGCTTCATGAAACAGTATTTGCGAGGCTGCATTGTCTTTGCGGTAAGGCCATGCATTTAAACTATCTGCAGAAGTATTGTAACGGATATTGAAAGTCATTACATTCAGATCTTGTGCTGATAAATTTACAATAGCAAACAGGAGAACGACAAAAGGTATTACTCTTTTCATTATACTAATTTTCTTTTACATTTATTCGGAGATCGCTTACTCCTTCTCCGTCATTGCGACTGCGAGCAAACGAAGCAGGAAGCAAGGGAAGGCGCTCTAAAGTTTTTTCAACTTTCAGACTGCGGGATGGGCTTATACCACCACATTCACCATCTTACCTTTTACAAAAATTATTTTCTTCGGTTGTTTCCCATCCAGCCACTTCTTTATCACTTCATTTTCCAACACTATTTTCTCTACTTCTGGTTGTGCAGCATCCAACGCAATATTCATCGTTGTACGCAGCTTGCCATTTACAGAGATAGGATATTCTTTGATGCTTTCTACAAGATATTTGGGATCTAATACCGGATAGACAGCATCTAATACAGAAACGGCCCCCTCTAACGAACTTCGTTCCTTCCCTTCGCTTTGCTCGGGAACCCCGGTGGGGGAGACTTTGGAAGCACCCTGTAAATGCTGGTACAGCTCTTCTGCAATATGCGGCGCATAAGGCGTTAAAAGAATCAATAGTTTTTCCAGTATCTCTTTTTTATGACATTTCAAATCGGTCAGTTCATTCACTGCGATCATAAAACCACTGACACCGGTATTGAAACTGAAACGTTCTGTATCGTCTTCTATTTTTTTAATGGTTCTATGTAATACTTTCCATTCTGCTTCGGTAGCCTTTTCTTCATTCCATACTTTACCTTTTATATCATCATAAAACAAACGCCAGAGTTTTTTCAGGAAACGGTGAACACCTTC
>JAKFEJ010000363.1:0-2768 GCA_036675745.1 Chitinophagaceae bacterium
TTTTATTGACCTGGCACAACAGATCAATTGTCCTTATATCAGGGTATTCCCCAATAAATTTCCAAAAGACCAGGAAAGAAATGCAACGATAGATCTGATCATAAAAGGATTATTGGAATTAGGCGATTATGCAAAAGGAAAAAATGTAATTGTATTAATGGAAACCCACGGTGATGTCGTAAAGATCGAAGATCTTGAAAAAATTATGCGGTCAGCGACACATCCAAACGTTGGGCTTGTATGGGATATCTCCAATATGTGGACGGTAACAAAAGAACCACCGGCACAAGCTTATCAAAAATTAAAAAAATATATCCGCCACACACATATAAAAGATGCAAAATTGGTGGATGACAAATTACAATACACACTCCTGGGCCAGGGTGATGTTCCTGTTTTTGAAGCTATTGATATCTTAGCGAAAGATGGATACAAAGGCTTTTACAGTTTTGAGTGGGAAAAAATGTGGCATCCGGAAATTGCAGAACCGGAAATAGCATTGACCGATTATCCAAAAGCGATGAAAAAACATTTTAGAAGTTTGTAGTTTGTGGTTTGTAGTTTATAGTTTCGTGAAAAATGTAAAAGCTTTGTGTGATTGGCATCTTTTAACTGTAGTGCGATTGACATTATACAAGAAGACGCTAAGTACTGTAAATAACTATAAACGACAAACAATAAACCATAAATCCCTATGCCCGGCGATCCACCATTAATAAATAATAAAGCAACAAAACAAAACACTTACGACGCCATCGTCGTTGGCTCCGGCATCAGCGGTGGCTGGGCTGCCAAAGAGCTTTGTGAAAAAGGGTTAAAAGTATTGCTGCTCGATCGTGGCCGCAATCTTGTTCACGGTGATTATCCAACAGCAACAAAAGAAACCTGGGAATTCCCGCATCGCCTGACATTAACAGCAGAAGACAAAAAACGGAACTTTGTACAAAGCCGCCATTATTCATTCAGAGAAGACAACAAACATTTTTATATCAACGACCAGGAAAATCCATATGAAGAAACCAAACGCTTCGATTGGATAAGAGGTGATATAGTCGGCGGCCGTTCTTTATTATGGGCAAGAGCCTGCTACCGCTGGAGCGATCTTGATTTTGAAGCCAATCTTAAAGATGGGCATGGAGTTGACTGGCCCATACGCTATAAAGACATCGCTCCCTGGTACGACTATGTAGAATCTTTTATTGGCGTAAGTGGTAATGCAGATGGCATACCACATTTACCCGATGGAAAATTTCAACCGCCGTTTGAAATGAACTGTGTAGAAAAATATTTCAAACAGCAGACAGAAAAAAATTATACAGATAGAAAAGTTATCATTGGCCGCACCGCCAATCTTACAAAGCCGGTGAAGGGCAGGGGACAATGCCAGGCCCGTGATCTTTGCCATCGCGGTTGTCCTTATGGCGCTTATTTCAGTACCAATGCCAGTACCATACCTGCGGCATTCGCTACAGGCAACCTGACGGTAAGGCCGCATTCGCTGGTGAATAAAGTGATCTATGATCAGCAAAAACAAAAAGCCACAGGCATAGAGATCATTGATACGGAAACAAAACAAACGGAAGAGTTTTATGCAAAACTTATTTTCCTCAATGCATCCACGGTAGCCACTGCTTCTATATTATTGAATTCCGTTTCGTCCCGTTTCCCCAATGGATTGGGCAATGGCAGCGACCAGGTTGGCCGCAACCTGATGGATCACCACAAGGGGCTCACCATATCCGCAACTGTAGAAGGGTTTGAAGACAGCTATTACTATGGCCGCAGGCCCACCAATATATATATCCCACGCTTCCGCAATATAAAAGAAAAAACTCCCGGCCTGCCTACCGGACAGGCAGGCTTTCTCCGCGGTTATCATTTTGGTGGCAATGCATCCAGACCGCAACAAGAAAGCGATATTCCACCAGGTGCGGCATTAAAAGAAGCGATGACCGAACCCGGCCCATGGCGAATGGCACTCTATGCATTTGGTGAATGCCTGCCATATGCCGGCAACCGTATTACGTTGAACACCGATAAAAAAGATCAGTGGGGCCGGCCTGTCATTGCGGTAGATTGTGAGTTCAAAGAAAACGAAAAAGCCATGCATGCCGATATCGCCGCTACCGGCAAAGAAATATTAGAAGCCGCCGGGTTCAGCAATGTTGTTGTTAAGGGTAGCATCTCTTTCCCCGGCAATGCCAATCATGAAATGGGTATTGCCCGCATGGGCCACGATCCGAAAACTTCCGTACTCAACAAATACAACCAAATGCATGAAGTGCCTAATGTATTTATTACCGATGGTTCCTGTATGACATCGGGTTCCTGCCTCAATCCTTCATTGACCTATATGGCGCTGACGGCAAGGGCTTGTGATTATGCGGTGGGGGAGATGAAGAGGTTGAATATTTAGTATTATGTAGCCCGCTTCATTACTACTATGATCGTCTGTGTAGCCTGCCCAGAGCAAAGCGAAGGGTCGCACTCTGGTATGTTCGGTAATTCTATTCGGCAATTATCAAAATGCTTTCATTGTTCTGCAGGAACCTACAGGTAAAATATAATTGGCATGAGGACTCATCGAAAACGTTTTGTATAATTAAAAATGTTCGAAAGAGGAAATAGCATAACAATTTAGATAGCGAAGGTGGAATAGCGAATGGTGGATTGGTACAATAACAATTGAAATGGCGAAGATTAAATAATTGAAAATCAAAAGGCATTTTTCTTGAAAAGCTGGGTGGAGTGCCATAAATTTACGTGTT
>JAKFEJ010000253.1:0-2743 GCA_036675745.1 Chitinophagaceae bacterium
TAATCCATCTGACTGCTAAGGAATTTCAATTACTCGAATACCTGCTGCGTAATAAAAACAGGGTGGTATCAAGAGCCGATATTGCCATTAATGTGTGGGATGTGGATTTTGAAACGAATACCAACGTGATTGATGTTTATATAAGTTACCTGCGGAATAAAGTGGACAAAAATTTTGAACACAAATTAATTCAGACCCAGGTGGGTATGGGATATATTTTAAAAGAGCATTAATGCCTGTAAGAATTAAGATAACGCTACTGTTCACCACGATCATGTTCCTGTTGTTATCATTATTATGCGGGTTTATATTTTATTTTTCTTATACCAGCAGGCTGGAGAATATTAGAACGCTTTTGATCAACAGGGCGTTGACTACTTCGAACATGCTTGAACAGCCAACAATTGTTGACCCGGCGCTAATGAATAAAATAGATTCCATCACCGGGATAACTATAAAAAATAAAACCATCCAGGCTTACAATTATCGTAATGAAAAAATATATACCCGCAGCGATACGACGACCGATTCTATACTGGTTACTAATAACATACTTGCTGAAGCGAGGGTAAGCAATATTTCCTTTTTTTCTATAGGCAGAAAAGACGCTGTTGCCTACTACGATAATACGGATAAAGACCGGTTGGTTATCATTGCTGCCGCTTTCGATGAAGAGGGAAGAAAAAACCTCCAGCGCCTGAAACTTATTTTGCTGTTAAGTTTCACCGGCGGGATACTGATTGCTTTTACTTCAGGATATTTTTTCTCAAAAATATTGCTGCGACCTGTTAGAAAAATTGCGGATGAAGTAAACATCATTTCCGCGCAGAGTTTAGCACACAGGATAAAACCCGGAAAGGCCGATGATGAATGGAAGTACCTGGCCGAAACATTAAACGAGCTGTTAAACCGTTTGCAGGAAAGTTTTGAAATACAAAGACGGTTTATCTCTTCGGCTTCACATGAGTTATCAACCCCGCTAACATCCATTTCAAGCCAGTTGGAAGTATCTCTTCAAAGAGACAGGGGCGCTGAAGAATATCGCCAGGTGATGCAGTCAGTTTACCAGGATGTGCGGCACCTGAGTAAACTGACACAAACATTACTGGAGTTTGCCACCTTATCAGGTACCGCCGGGGGAATAGAAATTAATCTGATCAGGATTGATGAAGTATTGATGCGGCTCCCCGGGGAAATGACAAAGATGGATAAGGGCTATTCAGTAAAACTTGAATTTGATCAATTGCCTGAGGAGGAAGAAAAGTTACTGGTATTTGGGAATGCAGAATTGTTATTCACAGCGATAAAAAACATTGTTTCCAACGCCTGTAAATACTCCCTTAACAGGATGGCAAAAGTGAAATTATCTGTTGAGCAAGCAGGAATAATTGTTTCGGTAGAAGATAACGGGAAAGGTATTCCCGAAAATGAATTAAAGAATATTTTTCAGCCATTCTATAGAACGGAAGATAGCCGGGCAATAATCGGTTTTGGTGTGGGGTTACCGTTAGTTAATCGAATTGTTAAATTGCACAAAGGTCAAATCAAAATCAGCTCCGTTGTTGGCAAAGGCACTACTTTTTTTATACAATTACCCATTGCCGGAAATGCCCGGCATAAATAACTATTCTAATTGCTTTCTAATTTGTTCTTAATCTTCTTCTAATAACGGAAGGGTATCTTGTATGGTACTACTGTTAGGGTATAAATCAAAATAAAATATAAAGCAATGACAAATAATAAAATTAAAAGCATTCTTGTTCCGCTGGATTTCAGCGAAACATCGCTGAATGCACTGCAAACAGCTATTGCAATAGCAAAACAGCAAAAAGCCGCTATTCTATTACTTAATGTAGTGGATACAAGCTTTATGTTTGGTTTTGCAGGCGTTAACTATATTGCTGAAAAAACAATCGATAACATTGTTAACGTTTCTGCCCGGATGCTCAATCCCCTGGTAGAAACGATAAAAGAAAAACATCAGCTGGACTGTACGTCAGTGATAAAAGTGGGCCTTGTACCTCTCTCTATTGTTAAATCCGCTTCAGAAAATAAAGCCAGCTTAATTATTATGGGAACCCACGGAGTATCCGGCTTCAGGGAATTCTTTATTGGTTCAACAGCACAAAAAGTTGTAAAAATTGCTTCTTGCCCGGTATTAACCATTCCTCCCAATAAAAAATGGTTGGAGTTTAAAACAATATTATTTCCTATCAGGCCAATAGCCGGGGCCGTGGAGAAATATGATTTATTGCGTAAAATTATCGGGCATACGCATGCAGCTATTAAAATATTGGTTTTGGGGACCAGCTATGACGATCCGGAGAAAAAGCTGCTTCAGAAGTTTGTAAAGGAACTAAAAGCAAAGCTTATACCAGATGAGATTACAATCTCAGGTAATATAAAAGCCGGGAAATATATGCCGGAGGCCGTATTAAGAATGTCAAAATCCGCAGAGGCGGATATGATTGTTATTACCGTAAACAATGATCCAGCTTTTAAACAATTTTTTATCGGTTCCTTTGAACAGCATATCATCAATCATGCTACAGTGCCCGTATTAAGCGTAAGGCCCCAATGGGTAAGCCGGGATTCACAAGTTGCCATTCAACAAATACATGAATCATTTCCGGAGCAGGTACCCTTGTTTGCATGACCTGGATAGTTGATCAATTTAATAATTTTTCTACTCAAAATATAAAGTATATGGAAATCATTATTAATTCAGTGAATTTTAAAACAG
>JAKFEJ010000162.1:0-2743 GCA_036675745.1 Chitinophagaceae bacterium
TACCAACAGGAATTGGCTGGTATCGTAAAACATTTGTGTTGCCTGCTGCCGCGAAAAATAAAAACCTGCGAATTGAATTTGATGGTGTGTACCGCAACAGTGAAGTATGGATAAACGGGAACTATTTGGGTAAGCGGCCTTACGGTTACAGTTCATTTAGTTATGATCTCACTAAATACATTAAGCCATCTCCTGCAAAAAATGTGATTTCCGTAAAGGTTGATAATAGCCAGCAACCTAATTCAAGATGGTATAGCGGATCGGGTATTTACCGGAATGTGCGATTGGTAGCAACTGGTAAAATTGCGATTGAAAAATGGGGAATTTTTATAACAACGCCTGTTGTTAAAGACAGTGAAGCAACCATAAATATAAAAAGCAATATTTCCAATAGCAGTGATAAAGATGAAATAGTAAATGTTTTTACTGAAATACATGATGAAGCTGGTAAGCTTGTCGTGTCATCAAAGTCTCCAATAGGAAGAAAGGTAAACAGACCTGGTCAAACTTATGAGGATGAGGTCAAAATCCATAATCCAAAACTTTGGTCTGTTGATAAACCGTATTTATATAAAGCTGTTACAAAAATATTCATCAAAGGAAAAATTGCAGATGAATATATCACCACTTTTGGTATCCGTTCTTTTTATTTCGATAAAGACAAAGGTTTTTTTCTCAATGATCAATCGCTAAAAATAAAAGGTGTTTGCCTGCATCATGATCTTGGGGCATTAGGGGCGGCAGTTAATACAAGAGCTATAGAACGTCAGCTGGAAATTTTAAAAGCAATGGGTTGCAATGCTATCCGCACGGCACATAATCCCCCTGCACCTGAACTATTGGATCTCTGTGATAAAATGGGGCTCCTTGTAATGGTAGAAGCATTTGATATGTGGAAGAAAAAGAAAAATAAGTTTGATTACTATTCTGATTTTGCAGAATGGCATAAAAAAGACCTGCTGGATATGGTGCTTAGAGACAGGAATCATCCTTCTGTTTTTATGTGGAGCATTGGCAATGAAATACGGGAGCAGTTTGATTCAACCGGGATCACTATTACTAAAGAGCTGGTAGATATTGTAAAAAAAGCGGATAACTCACGGCCCGTTACAGCCGGACTTAGCGAATGGAACCCGGAAAAAAATTTCATATATAAATCAGGTGCGCTGGATATTGTCGGCCTCAATTATCACCACGAAGTGTACGAAGATTTTAAAAAAAATTATCCCGGGCAGATATTTTTAGGTGCAGAGAATATGTCTGCATTCGCTACCCGCGGTCATTATGATATGCCATCTGACAGCAGTTATTTCTGGCCGGCTAAATCACCGCAAAAAATAGTAGAGAATGGCAACCCTGATTATACGGTATCCGCCTACGACCAGGTATCTGCTTACTGGGGCAGTACGCATGAAAAAACATGGAACATTATTAAGAAGCATGATTTCATGTCGGGACTATTTGTATGGAGTGGCTTTGATTTTTTAGGTGAACCGATTCCTTATCCCTGGCCGGCAAGAAGTTCTTACTATGGCATTATTGACCTGGCTGGTTTTCCGAAGGACGTATATTATATGTACCAGAGTGAATGGACGACAAAACCTGTACTGCATGTTTTCCCGCATTGGAACTGGCAACCTGGAAAAATAGTGGATGTATGGGCTTATTATAATAATGCAGATGAAGTGGAACTATTTCTCAATGGCCGGTCATTGGGTATAAAGAAAAAAAATGATGATGAGCTTCACGTAATGTGGAGAGTTCCCTTTCAGCCCGGAACAATAAAAGCAGTGTCGCGAAAAAATGGCAAAGTTGTTTTGGCAAAAGAAATAAGGACCGCGGGGAAGCCGGCGAAAATTGAACTAAAAGCTGACCGGCAAATAATAAAAGCAGATGGAAAAGATCTTTCATTTATCACAGTAAGAGTATTGGACAAGAATGGTAATATGGTTCCTGATGCTAATGATCTTATTAAATTTTCTATAACGGGAACTGGTATTATTGCAGCAACAGACAATGGCTACCAGGCAGATCTTACCTCATTTAAAAGCAAGGAAAGAAAATGCTGGAAGGGCATGGCTTTGGCAATTATCCGGTCATCGGGAAAAAAGGGAAATATTACATTAATTGCAACCGGCGACGGATTGCAAGCCGGTAGCATAACCCTGAAAGCAAGCAATTAACAGGAGTAAATGAACGCAATCGTTCCCGGAAATAATTTTCGTTTCAAATAGTAAAATCTTCCATCTTTATAGCGAAACCTTACATTTTTGTGTGATATATGCACCTGTACCTTTAGCATGATGAATGAATAACCTTGCCCTGACGATCATTCATTTTACTAACGATAAAACGCTTACTGCATGAAACGGTTTTTGCTTGTTAATAGAAATTATTTTTCTAAAAAATTATTACCTGCCTGGGTAAGCGTTCCTGTTTTTCCCACACTCCTACCAAATTTACTTTTCCTTAAAAAATCATTTCTCCTGATCGCTGTTCTCCTATCCAGTAATATATATGGACAAGGAAATACCGACAAACAGCAAACTGAGTATAAAAATGTGATCAAAGAAAGATCCGCAAAGATTGTCAATACGCTGGGCATCACCGATTCAGGAAAGTACAATACCGTATTAAATGATTTGATGAATCAATATTTTAGCCTGAATACCATACATGAGCAAAACAAGGCAAGGGTTGCTGAAATAAAGAGTGGAACTTTGCCAAAAAAAGAAACGGAAGA
>JAKFEJ010000484.1:0-2728 GCA_036675745.1 Chitinophagaceae bacterium
AGAATATGCCCGCGGTGAAGGTGGTAGTGTAACACTTTCTAACGGGCAGGAAGTGGAAGTATCGAGAAGAAAAAAGGATTTGTTGATGACAAGGATGAAAGAATATTATAAATTCTGATAAGCCATTTTTTGGGAGCAATGACATCAAGGTTAAAAAAAATGGATTGAGTTGAAATATTGATAAGTTGACAAGGTAATACAGATGAGTGAAGAGATTTTCTTATCAACCTAACGGATTACCCTTTCGGTTCCCATCCTTTTTCATATTCTCTTTTCCATAATTTCATTGCTTCTTTATCATTAAGAATATGACCGTTTTTCGGATCACAATGTAAAGTATTGCCTGTTCGCTGCGCAATATTAGCCAAATGGCAAAGCAATACGCTTTTATGCCCTTCTTCAACGGGTGAATTAAGCTGAGATTCTTGTCTTATACTTTTTATGAAATTGGAAAAATGATAAAAATCTAAATTGCCACTGGCGCTGACCGGATTGTTAGCGTCATTCTTTGCATCGCTTTTGACTTCCTTCACAAGTTTATTGGCATAATCTAAAATCTTGTAATCATCATTGCCATAATTAACTAATGTGCCTTTATCACCATAAATAATAAATCCGCGACCGGCACCTTCTACCGGAAATACATTACAGCTTCTGCCTTCCCAGGTAATTGATTTATTTTCTCCAAATTCAAAACTGGCTACCTGTGTGTCCGGCGTTTCCCAATCATCATTAAATGCATACCGTCCGCCGGAAGAAGTGACTTTTGTAGGATAATCAACTCCAAGAAACCAACGGCAACAATCAACTTCATGTGTGGCATTGTTGCAGGTTTCCCCGGTTCCCCAATGCCAGAACCAATGCCAGTTATAATGAATAAGGTTGTCTTTATAATCTTTTCTTGGCGCTGGCCCCTGCCAGAGATCAAAATCCAATGTGCCTGGTACAGGAACTTTTTTGCCAATGCCAATTGATTTACGGTTGTTTGCATACCATGATTTACCAAAATAAGCGTTGCCAATAATATTTTCTTCTTTTACCAACCTCACGGCTTCAATAAGATTCGGAAAGGAACGACGCTGGTTACCCATTTGTATCAGTTTGCCATATTTATGCATTGCCTGTGTCAGCAATTCTCCTTCATAGGGATTATGGCCGCAGGGTTTTTCTACATATACATGTTTACCATTTGTAACACCTAATATGGATGCTGGTGCATGCCAGTGATCCGGCGCGGCAATGATCAATGCATCAAAATCTTTTTTAGTTACTAACTCACGAATATCCTTTATGATGATTGGTTTTCTTGTTGCATTAGCAAAAGGTTTTAATCCATTGGCAATAGCTGTATCTTCTACATCACATAGATAAGCACATTCTACATTGGGCAGTTTAGCAAAACATTCGGCCAGGTAAGCACCGCGACTATTAACACCCATTACTGCCACGATGACTTTATTCGATGGTGCATTTTTACCGAATACAGGAAAATTAAGAATGGTGATGCCAGCGGTAGCCAGCGAAGTATTTTTAATGAAATTTCTGCGATTCATTTCTATTTGCTTTACTGTTAAAGATACCTATTACCTCAATTCGAAATGATATCACCGGTGTTAGTGATTGAGATTCTTTTGTTTTTGTTGAAGCATTTATGGTTTTCACTCGCGGTATTTTATTTTAATAAAAGAGCCGGTGGATAGAGCTATAACAGCCTTGAACGGTAACCTGTGTTAGTATATTGATTCTTGTCAAGGGGGTAGGTGAATTTACGTAAATAGCACTAAGGGATATACTTAATTTAACGAGTAATCTGTCTTAAAAATTTGATTTAAACTTTTTGCTATTTAATTTCGAAATGAATCCTGTAGATAAATTATTTAATCCAAATTCACCCTATGAAAAACTTATACGTAAGTAAAGGACTTGTTGTATTGTTAGTGGGAACAGTGTTGTGGACGTCCTGCCAAAAGGAACTATCACAAGACCCCTCAAATAGCCCCGCGGAAACTTCAGAGCAAAAAATATCGGGAGTGATTCCTGATGATCCCATTGCAATAAGCAAAGTGCCGTTGATAATGTCTTCGGAATATTTTGCAAATAGCGATGACTTTTCGGGTCGGTCTTCTGCGCTCAGAGGAGGTAAAGGAGGAAAAAGGGATATAATTCCGCCAACAATCAGCATTACTTCCCCTGCCGGCGGAGCATCCGTTTCCGGTACGATAGATGTTTTAGTAAATGCCTCTGATAATCTTGGTGTAAATTCTGTAAGCTTAAGTGTTGATGGAATTTCGGTAAGCACCACAAGTGTATCGCCTTTCACGAATTCATGGAATTCAGGAACGGTTTCAAATGGTGTGCATACTTTAACAGCTACTGCTATGGATGCGAAGGGTAATAAAGGGACAAGTTCCATGCAGGTGTTAGTGAATAATGTATCGGCTGGTGATATTATTTCTCCAACCGTCAGTTTTATTTCACCTGCAAATCAATCTTCAGTCACCGGTACGGTCACTGTGAGTGTAAAAGCTAGTGATAACGTAGGCGTGAGTTCTGTTAGCATTAGTATTGACAATGTTGTTGTGAGCACTTCTGCCAGCTATTCCTGGAATACTTCAAATTTTTCCGCCGGAAATCATACCATTAAGGCTGTTGCAAAAGATGCTGCCGGTAATCAGGGCTCAAACTCTGTAACAGTTATGATCAATACTATTATAGTACAGCCGCCCTC
>JAKFEJ010000174.1:0-17816 GCA_036675745.1 Chitinophagaceae bacterium
ATTCTATTTATTTAAAAAAACTTTTCCTTCTTCTGATATCATCGTATTATTCCAATGCGGGTTAAAAGTCACTTCCACCTGTACAGTATGAGCGGGGAACACCTGTTCAATTGCTCTCGTTACAGCATCAGCGATAGATTCACCCATTGGACAAAATTGCGTAGTCAATGTCATCAATACAAAAATCATTTTTTGTTCCTCATCAAAATCAATTTGATAAACCAGGCCAAGGTCAACGACATTCAATCCAATCTCAGGATCTATTACCTGCTGAAGGGCGCCCAATGCTATGCTGCAATCCAGGTTATGATTTGTAATTACATTCATGGCGTACGCGGTTTATGGAATATTATCTTCAGCACATTCCAGTTATAGAGCAGGGCGGTCAGCAATAAAAACACGGTGGCAAATTTCAACAAAAAAATATTGGAGAAATAAATTCCAATACCAAACAAAAGAAACCCCGCCAGGTAAGTAATCCCCATAGCACTGAATATTTTATGGCTAAACATATCCTTTGGACTCGGTGTTTTTCCAATCCCCGCACGGTGATGATATACTTTATTCCAGATGATAAATGGCAATGTTTTAAATGTCATTCCTAAAACGATAGCGGTTATCCAGCCAAAGAAAATTGAAAACCCATACAGTAATACCATCCGGGTATTTATCGCCGATACCAAAAGAAATACAATGATGAGTAGTAAGCAAATTATAGGTAGTAACATCATGCCCACTGACAGCAGGGATATCTTTACCTGTTCATCAACCTGCCTGCGTAATCGTTGCTTATAACATTGATAACAATAATAGCCAAAGAGTATCACCCCCAGTGCTGTGGCAAACAACGGTAACAGGTAAAACGATACTCCGGGAAAAAAAATAAAAATGAGTACAAAACCGAGTAAGCCGCCATTTATCAAAACATAAATGAACCAGAGCAGTTTTGGATGATCATATTTTGAGATAAGGAAAAGCGGTATTAGTCTTGATCCCACCCCTGTTATCAATAACAAAAACCAACCTGCTATTCCCATGTGTGCATGCAATGAAAGATAATGCAAAGAATCGTTCGCCAGGAACGGGCTCGAAAAATTATAAACTAATAATAATCCTACCAGTGTTGTAAGGAATAACCATAAGGCTGCGGTAAAAACAAATACCGCATGTACATTTTCTTTTTTACTTTTCGCGATACTGACAGCCAGGTTAATCACGTAAGCCAGAATAGCTGCGTTAATTAATATGCCACCCCATTGTGCAGGCCACCCCAGGTTGAACTGAAAAAAGGCAAACACCAAAAGAGGAATACCTAACGCTGCCAATACAAAAGAGACATGAGCCAATGCAATACTGAATAATCTTCCTTCAATTAATACGGGAACTAACTGGTGACTGGCACCAAGAATGATCATCGTACCCCAGCCCAATGCCATGGTATGTGTGATGGCCAGCGTTTTCGGATGAAAATAATGCTGTGCAAATGCTGAAGAGTAAATAAATAACAATACTGTGGCAACAAGAAAGGACAGGGCTGCATAAATATAAAAAGGCAGGACTACTGTGTGGCTGGTATTCTTAACCAATGTGCTGTTATTAGTAGCAAACATCAGTCTTTAAAAATTAAAAGATTCACGTTGCCTTCACTGATCTCTTTGATCCGGTAATCAAATTTTCTTTCCGCCAGTTCGGGCAAAAGGAAAACAGGTATCCGTTTATGATAAACAAACAGTGCGGTATCAGCAGGAAGTTTGCCCAATGCATCTAATATGGTCAACATAGGCCGGGGCATTTCCAATGCGCGGACGTCAATCACTTCCATTTTATCTTTAAATCTATCAAGCATCTCTTCCCAGCCGCTGGCCAGATCAGTTGCTTTTGTCGCAACGGTTTCGCAGGTTTCATTTTCTTTATAAAAATAAGTTTCCACCAGGTCGTCATTTATCACATCCGCATAAGCGGTAAAACCTTGTTTTGCCAGCAACAATATCAGCGGTTCCGGGTAAAAACTGTTGACGATCTTTAAAATTTGCCCTGGTTGTATTTCCTTCACTTTTTTAACAATGAGTGACAGCGGGTCTTTACCTGAAGCGATCACGGAACGAACATCCAGCTCAATGACCTGGTAATTTTTTATTAACAACATAAAAGCTGGTATCTGCTTTTCATCTGTAACAACAGCTTCCGTAGCTGAATCAATTTCAAAACCCAGCGGCTTTAAACGCCGGAAGAAATCAGTTACACTACATCCGCTTATTCTTGATGCCATGGCAATGCTTGTTCTGCCAGCCATAATTTTTCGGAGTAAAGGGTTCCGCAGCTTTTCAAACTTCGGATGTATCTTAATAATAGACTCCAGCGCATCAGGATGTTGCTTAATGAGTGTGGCTATTTTTGTATTAACAGTGATTGTCATGGCTATTCAAAATGTTTTTCATACAGATTTAACTGCTCGTGAATGTTATGGAATTGCTCTTCAGCTTGTTCTTCTGTTGTTGCTTTTTGAAACGAAGACACTTGTTTCATCAATGGTTCCAGCCATTTATGCAAAGCATCATGATCTGCACCCTGCATCCTGCACTCTTTGATCATTTTTTCCAATCCGCTTTGCAAACCCGCAGCGGCATTGTGATAATTAATTAACGTCTTATCCTTCCTGGTATTCAATTCATCAACTATCACTAACAGGGCTTTCACATTATTATTGGTGCTGGTGTCTGCTTTCCATTTATTGCCATTATTCAAAGAAAGTCCTCCGTTCTCTTTGTCGCTGTGGTTTTCATGTTCCTTTTCAATCGCCGGGCCTACATCTTTATTCTCTTTATTATCCTGTGTGTTGCAACTGAATAAAATGCTTATGGCGACTACCATCAATAATGATCGTTTCATTTGTCTTTATTTTTTCTTACCCAAAAAACATCTTCCCACTTACTGTCAAGGTCAACAGAATTTGAAAAACGTTTAGAAATTTCTTCTAACTCTTCCGGTGCCACATGCGTTTGCAAATGATTAAAAAGTGTTCTTTCTTCAAACCGGATATGTTTGTCCAGCGTACCAGCAAACTGCCGGAGCAACTTTTCATCGTTGGCAGTTTCTGTTATTGCTGCTATAAGGCGATATATTTCCTTATGTTCCTCTTCGGCTTGTATGCGTAATGTATCGGTAGCAGGCAGTTTAGAAAAGAGAAGTTCCTCTTCTTCTTTAAAATGGATTTTCAAATCTTCATTGAAGAAAAATAATACATACCTGGAAATACGTTCAGCGCTTACGGCATTGGCCAGGCCTTGCCTTATTTTCCATACCAGCAATAATCCAAAATGATGTTCCTTAGAAAATGAAACAAGGGCCTGGTGCCGTTTTATGGGAGCATGGTCCTTCATGAATTGGATTTTTTTTCTATGTCCAGTGCTTTAGGGAACAGGATATTATTTTCCAGGTGAATATGGAGATGCAGGTCGTTTTCAAATTCATCAAGCATTTTGAAGAGAAGGCTATAACTGGCGCATGCATCTTCGGGCAATGTGTAATTATTGGTTAGTGTTCTTATCTCCTCCATATTTTTTCCTACCATTTCATGCTCCATTTCCATCATATTAATGGGATTTTGCACCGTACCGAAATGGGTAGCCTGTGTGGGCTTTTCATTATTGCCTGCAACTACAAGATCTTTGATAAAGGGGAACAATACCTTTTCTTCTTTTAACATATGTGATGTTAACTCCCTGTTTACTTCTTCTACCAATTGAAGAACATTTGATAATTCAGGATGACGATCACCATGCACCTGTGCAACTTTAGCCGCATAACCCCGGATATCAGGTAAGGATTTTTTTACATAACTATGATGCGTGTTCACAATATAATCAGCCAGGAAATCCAAACTCCAGTCGCCATAAGGCAGCGGACGTGTTGCCGGGTTTTTATCTGCCTGTTGCAATTCCTGCTCAATTTTTGTGACGTCCAATCCTTTTTCAGCACAGGCTTGCTTCACTGTTTTCTTTCCACCGCAACAAAAATCAAGACCATACTTTTTAAATATTTCAGCTTTTCTCAAGTCTTTTGCTGCTATCTGTCCAAGCGTTTCATCATTTTCCCCGGTTATTTTTTTGGTAATGCGAACCTTCCACCATTCCGGGCCCTGCTCCAGGTATTCCCATACAAATATGTTACCCCTCTCACCCAGTAGTTGATAGTACAAAGGTTTTGGATCATGATCATTATGAAGGGTTAAGCTATTCCCTTCCACGAGTTCATCAAACCGCACAAAAATGGTGGGGTGTTTCTGTCTTGGTTCCAGCAACGTTACGTTCAGGATATTTTCTTCTGCTACTGCTTGCATATAAATAGAATTTTTAGATGATTTGATAAAACAAAGATAAACAATAAAAGTATTTAAATACTTTTATTAGACGCTATTTTATGCACCTGACGAAAATCATGTCCTTGCGCCAGATTATCTGATTAAGGTTATGTTCCACTCATAATTCCATTCACATTTTTGTTGAATTAAAAAATTTAAAAAATAATCTTATGGCACAACATGAAATAGAAACACAGTGGATGGGAAAAATGCAATTCAACGCACTGATCAATGGTCATACCATTGTAATGGATGCACCGCCCAGGTCAGGTGGCGAAGAAAATGGCCCTATTCCAAAACCCTTTGTGCTGGCGGCTTTATCGGGATGTACAGGAATGGATATCGTAGCTTTATTGCGCAAATCAAACCAGGCTGTTGATGATTTTTCCATGAGCGTTACAGGCGAGCTCAGCAAGCAACCTCCTATCGAATACATTTCCATGCATATAGTTTATAATTTCAAAGGCAAAGAGTCAGTTAAAAATTCAGTTCTTGATGCCGTTACTGACTCACAGGAAAAATATTGCGGAGTAAGCAATATGCTGAAAAAGGCATTACCTGTAACCTGGGAGATAAATTTTAATGATGTACAGATATATACTAATAAACTTATTAATGCAACTGTATAAATTAAAACCGGGGCTGTAACAATTATTCTTGTACAGTCCCGGCTTATCAAGGCGGATACGGTGTTATTGTTCTTCTATATCCGGAAATCTGTTCCGTTGCATGGTTTTGACTTTAACAGCAAAAAGTAAAACCATGATCAATAATATGACTGTCGCCAGGAAACCACCAAAAAACCAATAATTAGTAATTGATAATGGAGTATAATCCGGTTGTTTCTTTCCAGGCTTTGCAAAAGGGGCTTTCTCCCCGCCAACCGGTTTGCTTTCCGACTTTATATAAGCTACAATACTTTTAATATGATCGGCAGTGAGATCAGGATGATCGGGCATTGGTATTTTATTAAATTTTTCATAAACAGCTACCGCATCTTTATCTCCTTTCTTTACCAGCGTTTGTGAAGAATGAACAAAGTTGATGATCCAGTCAATACTCCTGCGTTCATCTACTCCAGCCAATGCGGGCCCGGTCAACGTCTTGTTTACATTATGACAAGCAGCGCAACGGCTTGTAAAGATCGATTTGCCATCTATCGGGTCAGGATTTGCATTTGCAGGACTTTTCAAAAACAGGAGCCCGATAACCAGGAATGCAATGACTTTAGTTCTCATCTTGTAATTTTTTGATATCATATATTAATTGATCGGTTTCTTTTTCGCTGGTGCCATCATAATAGCCGCGGATCCTTTTATGCTTATCTATCAATACCAGCTTTTCACTGTGAATAAAATCATCGGGCCCACCATCACCATCCGTTGCAACGACCATAAAACTATTTCTCGCCAGCTTATAAATATTTTTCTTGTCGCCGCTCAGCAGTTGCCAGTTGACAGGATTGATCTTAAACTTTTCCGCATATTTTTTTAACTGAACAGGGCTATCTCTTTGCGGGTCTACACTAAATGAGTTGATCAGAATTTCATTGTCACTGAAAGCCTGCTGCACTCTTTTTAAATTAGCCGTCATCTTCGGACATATCACCGGGCAATGTGTAAAAAAGAAATCAGCAACTACAATTTTCCCTTTCCAGTCTTCTATTCCTTTTTTAATCCCATCCTGGTTTACCAGTTCAAAATCAGCAATTGTATGTTGTATTTTTTTACCATTAACTATTTCCTTTTTTCCATATACCTGCAGTTTTTGAAATTTTTGTTCGAAAAAAAGATAACCTGAATAAACCACAAGTGGTAAAATAAACACCGCCGCTAAAAAGATCCATATCGTCAAACCTTTCTTCATTATTTCTTTACATTTTCAATTGGCACAGGATTATCCGGAGTAAATGCCGGCGCTTTTGGACCTGTATTTTTGTTTACGTTCATAAAAGCCGGAACATATGCAATCAGCAATACAATAGCCATTACTACCAGCCATGGTTTGAATTTATCAAATAAGGGTATGCGTTTTTCATCATGATAGGCTTCGCTGACCGGCAGATCTAAAACCGCTTCTTCGGTTTTTTTCCGGAACATAGTTCCAAAGAATACAACAAGAAACAGCATACCTGCAATGAACATTATGATACCGCCGCATAAAGCGAGTGTTGTTGTCGGCACCCAATCAGGACGGAAATGCTCACTTGCCTTATTGAGATAAGTCATCCCAAGATTGGTTCTTCGTGGTTCGCCAATCAACCCGCCCCACATCAAACCGGTTGAAAAGATCAATACGCCGATAGTCCACAAATAAGGTATGATCACATTTACACTGGGTAGAAAAATTTTTCTTCCACTCATCTTTGAATACAGGTAAGTGCTCATACCGATAATAGCCAAAAATACAGGCCCGGCAACTGTCATGTGAAAATGCCCCGGCAACCAGGATGTGTTGTGAATAACGGTATTCAATTGATAAGAGGAGTTTACAATACCTGTCAAACCACCAAATATGAACAGTATCAACCCACAAATAAAGTAAGCGAACAAATAATTTTTAGTATCTAAATAGGGCAATTTACCCATCCAGCCCAACCATCCCTTTGATCCGCGTTTTTTGCCTGCATATTCTAATGATGCAGCTAAAGTAAATGCAGTGATGAAGCTTGGAATGGCCACACCGAATGTGAGCATGCCCTGGAAAAATTTTACTCCCTGTGTAATAGACGGATCACTATACTGGTGATGAACACCAACCGGTATTGAAAACAATAAGAAACCAAATAAAGCGATTCTTCCCGCGAGGTCAGAATATAATTTACCGCCAGCGATCTTTGGTAACATCGTGTAAAACATAATATAAGCAGGCAATAACCAGAAGTACACCAATGCATGACCAAAGAACCAGAATAAGGTACGGGCCAGTGTTACGTTAACAGTGGTTGTCCATCCCATCGCCCAGGGAAGAAGCAAAACCAGCACTTCATAAGCAACCGCCAGTGTACACACGAACCAGATGATAAAATTGATCAATGTACCGAGCACGGCTAATGGTGTTTTGGTAACAGGATTTTGTTTTTTCCATTGAACATACATTTTCGCCCAGTTAAATAACGGTATCCATGAACCTACAATCAGTAATGCCGTACCGAGGTAAAACAAAGGATGTGCTTTCAGCGGGGGATAAAAGGTATAAAGCACGGATGCTTTACCAGCCAGCATGGCCCATGCAGCCATAACGGTTCCAACAAGCATCAATGAAAAGCTGATCCATGCGATACGTTTATCAGGCTCTCTTTTAAAATAAAAAGCCATGGTTGCATGACCGAAGGCTACTGCAAAAAAAGTAGTGAGCACGATAGCATTGATAACGCCATGCAATGTTAAACCCTGGTAATAATCAAGCTTGGCGAAAGCAGGCTGTTGCAACACTCCCGCCCGGTATATCGTTTGCATTAAACCGTGATAAATCCCTAGTGTAAGCAAGGCTACCGGGATAGAAAGTTCTAAAAAAATTAATCGTTTAAATGATTTGCTGACTTGCATGCGTAGTGATTTTATCTTGAAGCATATTCTCTTGACGAGAAGCCGGAAATTTGTTTTGGTCCTGATCTGTTCTGTCGTTTCGCTTATTGCGTAGCAGTGGGATAATTCACGATCACCTGCGCTTTCATGTTCTGGTGCCCGGTTCCGCAATATTCATGGCAAACAATGTCATACACCCCGGGTTTATCAAACTTAACCGTGGTTTTATTAATATTTCCATACACCGCCATCATGTTCACATTTTTTTCCGCGATATTAAATCCATGCACAACATCTTTTGATGAAAGAAAAAAATCAACCTCGCTGCCTACGGGGATATATATCGTTGATGGTTCAAAGCTCCACATCTGCGCCACCGCGAAAACCTGGTAAGTTTTTTCATCAATCTTATTCACCTTCGGCGTAGTATAGGCTTTATCAAAAGGAAGACATTCCGGAACATCGCTTTTATATTTCCCCTTTGCATATAAAATGGAAAACACGAATAATGACATGAGGCAACCTGTGATGATCAGTACTTTCTGTTCTGCTTTATCAATTATAGCCATTGTATATTAATTTAAATTCTGTCAAGCATTAAAAAATAAATTCCGAACCAGATTAAGAGGCATAAGGCCACCAGTAGTATGAAGAAAAAAATGGCGCCGGATGGAAAAAATTTGTCCATGGCCTTACCGGTGGGTATAGCTTCCGTTCTCCTTTTACCAGGTTGAAGTGCCGGTGACTCTTCTTTAATTGTATCCATAAATTACTTTTTGATAATTCGATGACAAAAGTATCAGTGGCGTAATGAGGAAATGATGTCAAACGGAAGGAGACGATATGACTTTTGTCAGGAAAAATACTGACAAAGATCAAGAGACTGAAAACCGCCCGGCGGCATGATAAATATCGTTCTCCTGATTAACCTTAATCATGTTATCAGCACGTAAGCACAGCTAATTTTGCCTGATGCAAAAAATAGATATTAATCCCATACTGGTACGAAAATATAATCAACCTGTGCCCCGGTACACCAGCTACCCTACCGTTCCTTTTTGGGAAGATGGTATTGATCCTAAGATCTGGCAGCAGGCGTTTGCTGATCAATTTCATTTGCAAAATCCTGCAAAAGGGATCAGCCTTTATGTACATCTTCCTTTTTGCGAATCACTTTGTACTTTTTGCGGCTGCAATAAAAAGATCACAACCAATCATAGAGTAGAAGAAGAATATTTATCGGTTCTTGAAAAAGAGTGGAAACTTTATCGAAAACTGATGAATCAAACACCGATAATAAGAGAAATTCACCTCGGCGGCGGTACACCCACCTTCTTTTCACCAGCCAATTTAAAGCGGCTGCTAAATGCACTGCTCAAAAACAGTATCATTCATCCTGGGCATGAATTCAGTATCGAAGGGCATCCGAATAATACGACAAAGGAACATTTGCAGCTATTATCTTCGCTGGGTTTTCGCCGTATCAGTTATGGTGTGCAGGATATGGATCCGGAAGTGCAACGGATCATTAACCGCATACAACCTATCGAAAATGTACGGCAGGCAACAGAGAATGCAAGGGCCGCTGGTTTCACTTCCGTTAATTTTGATTTGATTTATGGTCTTCCTTTGCAAACCGTTCAAAGTATTGAGAACACTATTCAGCAGGTAATCGAATTGAAACCGGACCGGATCGCTTTTTATAGTTATGCCCATGTTCCGTGGACCAGTAAAGCACAGCGGTTATTCAATGAAACACATTTGCCTGGTGCGGAAGAAAAACTACAATTATACATGAAAGGGAAAGAGCTGCTGATGAAAAATGATTATCATGATATCGGCATGGATCATTTTGCATTACCACATGATGAATTATACAAGGCAGGGCAACATGGTGAACTGCATAGAAATTTCATGGGATATACTACCCAAAACAGTGGTTTGTTATTAGGATTGGGCGTTTCCGCTATCAGCGACAGTGGCAATACTTTTGCGCAAAATGAAAAAACCATTGCCAATTATTACACCGCCATCAATAAAGGAGAGTTAGCGGTGCAACGTGGCTATTTTTTAACCGAAGAAGATATTGATTTTCGCAAATACATTCTCAATATCGCCTGCCAGGGTTTTACAAAGTTTTCTGCGAAGCATTTACCCTTGCTGAAAAAATATACTTTCCCGAAACTCGATCAATTTGTCGCCGATGGACTTGCAACTTATGATGAGCAACATTTGAAGCTGACAGAAGCGGGCCATTATTTTATACGGAATATTTGCAGCGCATTTGATCTTTACCTGCAACGTGATAATTCTTTAGTGAATAAACTGGTATTCAGTAAGGCGATATAACCTATTAAGAAAACCCGTTTACGCCGCAACTTGTTTTTAATGCGTACATACCGCCGGCGCAAAGCTTCGTTTAAGCCTTATATGTTGCAGGCAGTCTTTCTTCTCTATTTATAAACGATTTCGTGATACTCCATCAATGGAAATTCACCGGGGTTAATAATTGTTCTCAGTTTGAAAAGCTTGCTACCTTTTTCGAGCGGAGTTAATACAATTTGCTTGTTATCGAAGGTCACGGTAACAACTCCATTCTGTTCATTCATCACTTTTATTTGTCGCTCTTTAAGTTGGTCTGTGCTAGCCTTAAAAATTTCCGTTAACTTCCCATAAAAGGGGTAAGATATTTTTTTATACTCGTTTGATTCAAGGTCACGATGATAAATCAGTCTACCTTTATCGTCATAGCCATACATGAAATGGTAAGTGCTTTCTCCGGTATCGTCATCAAGCTCGCGGGCATTTCTTTTATTAACAGTACTCTGAACCTCTACTAATTGTCCTCTCGAATTATATCTTTTTGTTTCAATTGTTGCTGTATCAAGATCATTGATGAATTTAAGAAAAACGATTTCAGTTATAAGGCTATCGTTACCCTCTTTACTTCTTTTAATTACAGACTTAAAGTTTGTTGTGTCGGAATTACTATAAGGAATTGTTGTTGTGCCTTTTTTGGCACCAATTCTACTGAACATGTCTCTTGCAATAATGTTCCCCAATGAATCATAATGAAATGTTGTTGAGTAATCCCCCAATTGCTGAAAGTAGGTATATTGTATAATGCGACCTCCAGAATCGAATCTGTACAATGAAAGAGTGTCGTTATATGGACATGTACATGGATTTATAGTTTTTTCATATTCTGCCCAACTTGCAGGATGATAAATGATATAAGCCGTATCAATCTTTCGGTTTTTTATTTCAGTCAAGTCAAACAATGGTATCTCGTCAATTGGGTTGAGTCCTCGCTTATATTCTTCGATTGCCAATGGCGGTTTAACTTGTG
Source organism: Chitinophagaceae bacterium (assembly GCA_036675745.1). Lineage (GTDB taxonomy): Bacteria > Bacteroidota > Bacteroidia > Chitinophagales > Chitinophagaceae > Terrimonas_B. Next base: position 11,237 of record JAKFEJ010000174.1, read on the forward strand.
CCTTCAAAATTCCAGCAACAAGGGTCAGAGCTAAAAGAATGATGACTTTATTCATGATGGTTGATAAGGTTGCCTACAACAACTAATTTATGCTATTACATCTAATTTTCAGCCATTGAAAATTAAAACGGTTGGTTATACTTTTTGTACCTGTCTGCTGACAGGAAGATTGCTGTTCGTACAATCCATTCTAAACAACAATTTAAAACACCCCTGCTACTCTCCTATTTATACCTTTCATAAAACGCTTTCTCCAGGCTTTCCCTATGATCCGGGTGGGCGATACTTATCAATGCCTTTCCTCTTTGCTTCAGGTTTTTTCCAAATAAATTGACGATGCCATATTCGGTTACCACCCAATGAACATGGCCCCTTGTAGTAACCACACCGGCGCCTTCTTTTAAAAAAGGAACGATCCGCGACGCACCTTTAGAGGTAACAGATGGTAAAGCGATGATGGGCTTTCCATCTTCTGATAAAGAGGCCCCACGTATAAAATCCATCTGGCCGCCGATGCCGGAAAATTGGTAAGTACCGATAGAATCTGCGCAAACCTGGCCGGTCAAATCAATTTCAATAGCGCTGTTGATCGCTGTTGCTTTTGGATTTCGTCTTATTATACTTGTATCATTTACATAAGCGATATCCATTACTCTTATTGAAGGATTATCATGTACAAAATCATATAGTTTACGGGTGCCCAGCATAAACCCGGTAACGGAACGGCCAACATTTATTTTTTTAAGACTGTTATTGATCACTCCTTTTTCCAAAAGAGGGATAACCCCATCCGATAACATCTCCGTATGAATTCCCAAATTTCTATGATCAAATAAATTCCGCAATACCTGGTCAGGAATACTTCCGATTCCCATTTGCAATGTTGCGCCATCTTCAATCAATGATGCTACATTCTTTCCAATTTGTATAATGCCTGCATTTATTTTGCTGGAATAATCTACTTCGGGTAGTTCGCTCTCCTGCCAGACCAATGCATCGATCTTTTTTACATTTAAAAAACCATCCCCATGCGTACGGGGCATCCGGGGATTGACCTGTGCAATAATTATTTTAGCTGTTTCTACCGCTGCTAAAGCAATATCCACCGAAGTCCCCAATGAACAATAACCATGATTATCCGGTGGAGAAACCTGGATCAGCGCCACATCAATCGGTAAAATATTTTTCCTGAACAAACGGGGTATCTCACTAAGAAATATAGGAACATAATCGCCAAATGTACTGTTGGCAACAGCCCTTGTATTTTCGGAGACAAATAAAGAATTAAAGAAAAAACTTTCCCTGAACTCAGGTTTATTAAAATCAATATCACCGATGTTCGTAATACTTACCAGTTCAACATTTTCAAGCTCCTGGTGCCGGTCTTGCATGGCTTTGACCAAACATACAGGCGTAGAAGCACTGCCATGAATAAAAACACGATCACCCGATTTTATACATTGTATGGCTTGAGCTGGGGAAATAAAATTATACCGGTTCATACTATACTCCTTTTAGTTTTGCTATTGTTTAAAGCAAAAGTATTGAAAACCAGTTTGGAAAACATTTGAGCAGAATCAGTATAGATTATGTATAATATCAGTTACTATGAACTAATAATTTTCTTCGCCTCATTCAGCTTTTTGTTAAATTCCCTCGCCATTAAATACCAGGGGTAAACGAATCATTTTTCATGGATGCTATAGTGATAGTTTAAGTAATCCAGTTCTACGCCGGCTAAATCAAGGGCTTTGATAAAAGGTTCCCTGCTTGTAAGGGCAACACCGGGCAGGCAACCATAATAGCTGATGCCATTCCTGAGATTTTGATAAAAAGCAGCGTAGTATTTTTTGTTTCTATCAAATTGCCCGGTTTCCAAATCTTCTGTCAATTTTTCTTTCAGGTAATCAATATATAAATACAGCTCCGCAATAAACATATGCGGCCTGTTGCTATTCGAAAGGATATTTGTCCTCCCATAAATATGATCGGCCATTGTTTGCAGTGAAACCACTTCGGAAAAATTGGCAATATTAGGTCCCGGGCAAATAGTTACGGCATCCAGTTTTTTTACAAAAGTCTCGTTATACTTAATAGCCGCCGCATTGCTCAATCCTACGCACAAACATTCTTTATCCAATACCTCTGACAATTGTTTTTTATAAACTGGCCCGGGAAGATCAAGCGATTGCAGCTGTGCAATCTTTAATTTCTGATACTTGTGGGATGCTGTACAAATAGGTTCTTTTGTAAACTCCGTATTAAAAGCCAGGTGCTTCTCCGTACAGGGGCTACCGGGTTTTCCATTGCTGATGCGTGCCAGTTTTTCGTTGTGAGAACTGGTTCCTTTCAAATAATGAAACCGGACTCCTAAAGGAGAATTGCGGCTTAATACAAGATCTTTCTCCCTGGCGGCACACAATAGTTTCAGTGTATCTTCATCCACCGTAGTTGCTTCGGGTACCAGTAAAAAAGGTGTTCCCCATCCTGTGCTTTCTATATTGTAATGAGAGTGCAAAAAGTCATCTTCCTCATGAGTACCGATACCACCTTGTACAGATATAGTTAACCTTGGTGGATAAATGAATTTTTTATTATTCTTCTTTAGAAGGGCCGCATTATAAATTTCAAAAAGCGTATCAATTAATTCCTGTTTGTTGGTCTTGAACTCTTCCAGTATAGGCCCCAGCAAAAACCCATCTGTTGCGAACGCATGTCCCCCGCAATTTAAACCTGATTCAATCCTGAACTCGCTTACCCAAATTCCCTTTTTGGCCAGGTACTTTCCCTGGATCAATGCAGACCGGTAATCACTCACCTTTACGATTATTTTCTTTGTAAACCCACCATCGTTGTTTACATCAAACTCCGTACAGTTGCCCAGGTAGTTATATAATCTTGGGTTCATACCTGCAGAAAAAACAATTGATGAATTGGCAAGATTACTTTTCGCATATCCTCTTAGCGCTGAAACCGCATCTGATCCATCTGGTAGCAGATTACCATTCTTATCAAAATTGTCCCGGTCTGTTTTTGTCATGATGTTTACATCAATACTGCCGGGCTTTATTTGAGTACGTAAATGCGTTTGCAACTGTTCTTTTTCCAGATGATCGTTTGTGCCTATCATTTGCCGGTATAGTTGTTTTAAAGAACTATCCTCCGGCAGCATCTCAAAATATTTTACTATTTCAGAACCTGCTTCAAATGCCGCAGCCTTCAATCTCTCTGCCTGTGCCTGCACAATGGTATTTACCAGGTTGAGGTAATCGGTAATTCTTTTAGCCCTGTAATCAGGTTCATGGGTGCTGATGGGATGATACTCCTGGTTTATCGTTGGATAATAATGCCGTCTCATCATCTCTACCAACCTGTCTTCAACAATAGAGATAACGGATGATATCCCGAACCGGGCCACCTTAACTGGAGTATCAATGGTATAAGCCAAACCCATTACGGGAATATGAAATTGATGAAGCGCGGAATTATACATAGGATATACTGACTTAAAGTAACTGGTAAATAAATATTTTTATGAAGGATAAACAAGTTAACCGGTTGCTTAATAATAACCAGTATTCAGGTTTGACTGACAAAGATAAAATAATAAAGGACAAGTTTATCCTTAAATAATATTGATTCTGTCATTTGACGGTAAGTTTTTTTTCTCTAGTGTACCCAGAGTCGCCGCTCCGCTTATTTCAACTTCTTCCTCAATAGCTACACTTCTTCCTTTTTTTCCGGCCCCCTTTCGCTTTCTCAATAAAGCGGCATCATATCGTTTCTTTTCAGTTGCCGTTACAGGAATAACAGGCATCACGGATGTGGCTTTTCCATATTCATCCAACGCAACGAAAGTGAACAAGGCTTCGCTGATTAGATAGTTTTCACTGCCTACTACCGACCTGGCGAAGGCTATAACAAATATTTCCATTGACGTATTAAAGGCGCGGGTTATCCTGGCGGAAATGGTAATGATGTCTCCAAGTTTTGCTGCCTCAATAAAACCGACATGATTGATAGAAATAGTTACGCATATTTTACCGGAATGTGTTTGTGCGCATATTGCCGCGGCAATATCCATCCATTGCACCAACCGGCCGCCTTGCAATGAGCCCAGGGGATTGGTGTCATTTGGGCATACTACTTCGGTTTTGATCGTTTCAGAATCTGACGGTTTTTTCGATAACATATAAATGATCCATTTATTTTTCATTTTTGTTTTGATCATTCTTTACCGGAAACTATTTCGCTTTAAAAAAGCTATGTCCAGCTCAAAAAAATCAGTAAACAGAATCAATTCCCCCCGCATTCCTCAGGTATTCATAAGGGTTATAGTTCTCTTTTATTTTTGTTTCGATTTCATGCAACACCTGACCAGCTTCTTCCCTATCAAAATCCTGGTGTTGCTTTTTGCTAACTCCAAACCGGGTTAATTCAAAATGAATATGAGGGATAATACCGTGATTAGCCAAGCAGGCTTTTGAACAAGCCAGGGGGCAACCATCAATTACTATTATTTTTCTTCCCGATTGAGCGGTTCTTACTAACTTTTTTACATTGCCTCCCACACCGGCAATACACGACATTTCAGCAATATTTTTCCTGTCAAGCTGTATGGCAATATAATTGGCCATCTGCGCTGCACTGCTGCAGCCGGAGCAGGAATATACAATGGGCTTTTCTTCTCTCATTTTAAATCGGGAATTTGTTGGCAAATATAATAATTAAGGATATTTTTGTCCTTAATTATCCGAACCATTTTTTATGATTTTCATCAGGTTTAGGCTCAACTGCTTATTGTTTCCTCATTCAAGGCTTTTATACAAGGAGCTTCCGGCCGCTTCCAAAAGAAACAATTAGCCTGCGGCGCCTGGATGAATTTCCAAAAAAAGAAAAAAAGGTATAACTGCTGTTTCAATCGCATTGGAAGAACCGGGCAGCTTTTACCAGCTTTACGAAAATGCTCAACCTTACAAAAATATTTCGTTTTGAAATGGCGCATGCCATACAGGGCTACCAGGGTGCCTGCAAAAATATTCATGGCCATTCCTATGAACTTCATGTAACGATAAGTTCGTCCGCTGTTTATGCTGATTATATTCCTGCTCCGGGCATTTTGGTTGATTTTAAAGAAATAAAAAAAAGAGTCAACACTGCAATTATAGAAATGTTAGATCATAAGATAATTTTATCCCGTGATTTCCTTGCGAAGTATCCTGCATTCTCATTGCAGGAAAATCTTGTTATTTGGGAAGCAGAACCTACTGCAGAAAACATGCTCATCTATATAAAAAGAATTTTGAGTGATAAGCTGCCGGACGGAATAACCCTTTTTCGGCTAAAATTATACGAAACAAAAGATTCGTATGCTGAGTGGACCTGCTAAATAAAAAACGGTGTCCGCAAAACAATAGCAGGAAAACAGGGTTTGAAAGAAAATGAGCCGCCGGATCCAGGATAATAAGACCATAGGAAGATAAACAGCATCTTACAAAAAACTTTCCTTGCGGGGCAGGTCTGCAAATAGTTTACCAGGAAGATGCGGGCAGTTATTTATATTGTACGAAAATGCGGTAATTTCCTTTTAAAACTTTCTTCATGTTTTCAAAATCTACTGAGTATGCGTTGAGGGCTACTATCTTTATTGCACAAAAAGGTTCAGAAGAAAAAAAAATGGGCCTGGATGAAATTTCAAAAGCAATTGGTTCACCCACGTCGTTTACAGCGAAAATCCTCCAACAGCTTACCAAAGACAATAAGATTGTAAGTTCCACCCGTGGCCCTAACGGCGGTTTCTATATAACAAACAAAGCAAAAAAGCTGCCTGCCCGGGCCATACTTGAAGCGATGGGTGAAGATGCAGTGCTGAAAAAATGTGTGTTGGGTTTGGCACAATGCTCCGAAACCAAACCCTGCCCGATGCATTCAGAATATAAATTTATCAAACAGGAATTAGTACAACTTTTTGAAAGCAAAACCATTCAGCATCTTGCAGAAGAAATTAGTAAGGGTACCAGGTTTATTAATAATTCTAAATCCATCAAATAGCAGTGGTCTATCAAGGATAAGAAATCAAGCTCAGAGAAAGCCTATAGAAAAAAAACTATCTGCAAATGTTTTTTCCTGATCATTGAAATTTTCATTTCTTTCGCCAGGGTATCGGCCAGACCGTCAGTATTAATAAATTTTACAGCTATTCCAGGCTAAGCCGCTGATACATTATATAATTTTTGCCGGCTTTGTTCATGGTATATGCGATAAGCGAAGCGTTATCCTTTAAGGCTGCTACCACAGGGTAAGTTGCCATCATGGTATCCGCTGTAATAAAAGCCTGCGCCCCGCTGGCTCCTGCCGAGCTTCTTTTTTGCACGCCAATTCTTTTATAATATTTATTATTGACCTGCACGGATTCATCCCATACAACAAGAAGTTCACCATCCGGAAAAGAAGCAATCTGCGGATGCGATCCGAGCGGACTGATACGATCAGGTTGAATAAAACTATTTCCATTATCGTTGGATCGTGTGTAGAAACACCCTTTATTTCTTCCGCCGGTAAACCATGCAAAATGCAATCC
>JAKFEJ010000270.1:0-2693 GCA_036675745.1 Chitinophagaceae bacterium
TTCTTTAATAAACCGATCAATAATGCTTTCCTGCGAAATTTCCAGTTGGTTCAATTCTTTGATATAGGTACTGCCTGGGCCGGAGATATAAAAAATATTCAACGACCACAAAGCGTTTATACCGGTGACCAGGGCAACCCGTTTAGTATAAGAATAAAATCAGGCGGCATTGGTCCTTTTGCCGGTGGTTATGGGTTTGGCGCCCGCAGTACTTTACTTGGTTATTTCATTCGTGTGGATGCAGCCTGGGAAATGAATGGAGTGTTTAAAGGAAAACCGATGTGGTATTTCGCCATGGGAGTTGACTTCTGATCACGGATTTAGAAAATCATAAAATGATTTCATGGATAGAAAAAATCCCTACGCCGCGGCGTAGGGATTTTTATTTGTTCATAGGAGCACGACTGAACGAAAAACCAACATCAACCGAAAATTATTACCATTGGATCTTTTTTGAGAAATGCATGATCACTGCCAGTGTCAGGAATAAGCCAATGCTTCCCAGCAATAAAGAATAATCCTGCAATTGAAGTATTGTAAAAATATATGAATACATCAGCACCAATACAACTCCAAGAACAGTAGTCAACTTTGATGACTGAAGAAGCCCTTTTACAAACCAGGCTATCAATCCTACTGTCGCTGCCGAAGCGATGATATAAGCCGTATTGAATCCTGTATATTCAGAAATAGATAATAATAACGTATAAAAAAGTATCAAAGCCAGCCCGATCAATGCATATTGAAAAGGATGTACCGATTTCTTATTTACCGTTTCAATAATAAAAAAAGCAGCAAACGTAAGTAGTATGCAAAGAATGGCGTACTTGACCGAACGCATTGTTTTCTGATAACCGTTAACCGGGATAAACAGGTCAGCGCCAAAAGAAGCGGATTGCAGATTATAAGTATTCTCTTTCCATGCCTGTGGAAAATTTCTTGTATGAGCCAGGCTTTTCCAGGTGGCTACAAAACCGCTATCGCTGATGCGGTGATCAGGTAATTGTCCACCAGTAAAACTTGGATCGGGCCAGGTAGAATTTAATTTCACCGTAGTTTCTTTGCCAACCGGTGTAAATAATAGCTGCTCCGATCCATTGATCAAAATAGAAGAAGAAAACTGGATTGAATGATCCGGCGACACTGTTACGGGTGACATAAATCCTTCTTTCATCACGCCATTATTTACTGCTGACGGATTCAGCGTAACTGTTGAATCATTCCAGGCCAATTTGATCTCTTCTTTCAATCCTTTGCTATCCGCCAGTTCCATGCATACATACGCTTCATTCCACAACACCTGGGCAGGCTCTATCTTTAATTGCTGCAAAGGGATTGAATTAAATTTTCCACTCATTTTAATAGTGGAAGAATACAACATTACCTGGAAAATACCGCGATGACGCTCTTCTGGTTTCACGTATGATTCAATGTTTAAATTGTCGGGTAGTACATAAGCCAATTTTTTCAAAACTGCTATTTGCCCTTTATCGCCTGTTACTGTTTCAGTATAAGGTAATACCAGCACAGGTCCTGTTATAGCCTGCCTTCCCGCCCATTTACTACTGATTTCCGTAAATGCTTCTTTTTGTCTCGCCTCTCTTTCACTGATAACATTCTGTACAAAATAGGCAGGTATAAGTAATAATAATACGAGGGCCCCGATCAATAATCCTTTGATAAGCAATTTGCTTTTTTGCCAGACATTTGTTGTAACTGTTTCCATTTTTTATTTAATTTTTATTTGTTGATTGGTTGGTGAAAATTTTCTCCCAGCTTTTTTATTGTGATGTAAAGCATTGTCATAAAAACGGCATAAACAGCGATCATACCCCATTCCATTTTATTTCTCAGCGGATGAAATAATACTTCAAACATTTCCCTGAAAAGAGAAAATGGCTGTGTGAGAATATCCCAACTATTAAAGCGCAGATAACGGCCGATATAAATACCAAATGCATTTAACCACATTACAATAAAAATGATGAAAAGGGAAAAACTTCGCCCAGTAATGCTTTCCAATATAATTTCAGTTCTTCTTATAGAAACAATACCCAACACGATCCCATTCCAGGCAAAAGAGAATATCAATAGCAGGTCAAACCATTTGGGTGCGGAATCAAATTTGTCAAGATGAAAAAGATCAGTAAGGATATAAAAAGCATTGGGTATGAATAACAGCCATATAAATAATATAATGGCCGTTTTAATTTTCGGTTTTACAAACCGGTTATGCGTAGTCAACCATTGTGTAATTGCAAAAGGAATAAAGGCGAGGAAAAGATTCCATACCAGGAAGAGATAAGTCATATCCCCGGTAATAAATATCCTGGCGGCTAATAACAAACAACTGAATCCGCAGGAAACCATCAGCCATTGCAGCATGTTCAGGTTGAGCGAAACATTCTTTTTACTAATCAACTTGTAAATCATTTTAAAATAGTTTAGGTATAAAAACAATAGCACCCGTTACAATGGCAATAATAGCAGCTACTAATACACCGCCAGCTGCCAGGTCTTTAATAAATTCAATTTTTGAGTTTTTTTCTGTAGATATAAAGTCCATTATTCTTTCAACTGCTGTATTAAAGATCTCTGCTACCCATACAAAGCCGGTTACCACAACTAAAGAGATCATTTCATTATTTGACACCTTAAAAAACATTGCTGCCATAAATACAATAATGGTAGCA
>JAKFEJ010000481.1:0-17642 GCA_036675745.1 Chitinophagaceae bacterium
CCTAACTGCTCACGCCGGATAGCCGCAAGATCCAACTCCGCCTGCAAAGCATTGCCCTGCGCTGTTATCACTTCCAGGTAATTGGCAAGGTCGCTTTTAAATAATAGTTGCGCATTGATCACGGCATGATGCAGTGTATCAACTTGTGATGTTGCTATCTGGTGTTGCTGTTCCAGTTTATCCGCCTGCACTAATGCATTCGCCACTTCGCTGGTTGCTATTAATACCGATTGCCGGAATTTTATAACCGCTTCTTCCCTTTCCAATTTAGCAACTTCAAATTGTGTTTTCAATTGCCTTCTTTTAAAAATAGGTTGAGCGATTGTTCCCGCTGCTAAACCAAACAACGAATTAGGTATGCTGAACCAATTGCTTGATTTGAATGATTCCAAACCACCGCCCGCCGTAATATTCAAAGCCGGGTACATATTGGCCTGCGAAATACCAACCTGTGTATTCGCTATTTGCAATGCCAATTCATCCGAACGAACATCGGGTCTGCGGCTCACCATAGAAACAGGTAAGCCGGTAGAAAGTTCTTTTGTAACCGCAAATTCATTTAATGAAACACTGCGTGAAAGCCTGCCCGGAAGCTGCCCTGTTAAAACCTGCAAAGCATTTTCCTGTATCGCAATATTCTGTTCAAACTGCGGGATCAATAATGCAGTTGATTGTTTTTGCGATTCAGCCTGCTGCACTCCCAATGCATTACCAATACCGGCATCTTTTAACAGGCGTGTTGCTGTTAAAAATGAATCGCTTAACAATAAATTCTTACGGGCAATTTCCAATTGTTTATCCAGCATCAGCAGGTTGAAGTAACCTTGTGCAATATCTGAAACCAGTTGCGTCTGCACAGCTTTTGCAGCTTCAGCAGTTCGCAGGTATTCCGTCAAAGCAATTTCTTTTTGCCCGCGGATCTTGCCCCATATATCCGCTTCCCAGGAAAGATTGATACTGGCTGAATAGTTTTCGACATAACTCTTCCCTAAAAAACTTTTAAGACTAACACCATTCAAACTATTATCGGAAGGACGACTGACGCTGCCGGCAACACGCAGGTCAACTTCAGGCAGCTGCAAAGCCTTTGCCTGTTTTACCTGTTGCTGTGCGATATCAATTCTTTTGATCGCCATCAGCAGATCATGATTATATTGTAATCCTTTTTCTATTAATCCCTGCAAGGTTGTATCGGTGAAAAAACTTTTCCAATTCAAATTGGCAATGCTGCTTGTATCGGCAAAGCTTACCGTATTAAATTGAGTTGGCAATTCTAATTCGGGACGTTGATACTCTTTACCCACTTTGCAGGATGAGAGGAAGAGGAGGAAGAGGAAACCCCCAAACCCCCTAAAGGGGGCTTGCCGGAACACAGCCCTTGCTTTTCGGAGTACCTCACCTAACCTCTCCATCCCGATAGCTATCGGGAGAGAGGAACTAAGCACAGCCCCTGCTTTTCGGAAAGGCTGAACAAATAATGACTTTCCTAAAGTGTTAAGTAGAGAACTGAAGTTGATGTGGTAGTTATGAAGTTTGCCCGCCCGGATGACATGGTCGGACGGGGCTTTGTATTGCCGCACCGTCCCTTCTCTCACCGCAGAAACGAAAAAGGGATGAGGCCCAATGTAGCACAGGGGAATCTTCCCCTCCCCGGAGGGGCGAATATAGGAGACTATAAAATTAAACCGACCGGGGTGGGTTGCCGAAGAGCGAACAGAACCCTGAAGAGTGCGACGCAACAGGCGATGATAGTAGTACTTCAGTTTGGCAATTAATAAAAGCCACAACTTAAATACATTGCCCGTTAATGATTGTTTACTATTTATTCTTTTGATCATTGTCTTATTATTTTTTGTTGCAACATTTTTTATTCAGCTAAACCCGGAGCTTCTTTTGGCTTTGTTTTACCCGAAATTTTTTCATGCAGGTATTGGAAGATGACAAACAGAACTGGAATGATAAATACACCGAGTATAACACCTGTAAGCATACCGCCTACCGCTCCTGTGCCGATAGAACGGTTGCCTAATGCAGAACCACCAGTTGCCCAGGTAAGTGGCAGCAATCCTACTATGAATGCGAATGATGTCATTAAAATAGGACGAAGCCTTAACTGTGACGCTTCCAATGCCGATTCAAGCAATGACATACCGGCCCTTCGCCTTTGCACTGCATACTCCACGATCAAAATGGCGTTTTTAGCTAATAGCCCGACCAGCATGATCAATCCTATCTGCACATATATATTGTTTTCAATGCCTGCAAAACCAATAAAAGCAAATACTCCCAATACACCGGTTGGAATCGTTAATATAACTGCAAGGGGCAGAATATAACTTTCATATTGTGCGGCCAGCAGGAAGAATACGAATATTATACTCAGTAAAAAGATAAATGCGGTTTGATTACCAGTTTTGATCTCTTCTCTTGTTACACCGGTCCATTCATACGCATATCCTCTCGGCAATACCTGTTTCGCTGTTTCCTCAATAGCCGTAATAGCATCACCCGTACTAAAGCCCGGCTTCGGTTGCCCGTTGATAGTAACGGCATTAAACAGGTTATTACGTGTTACTGTTTCGGGGCCATATACCCGCTTTAGTGTTACCAATGCACTTGCCGGAACCATTTCACCAAGATTATTCTTTACAAAAATGCCATTCAGGGAGCCGGCATCAGTACGGTAAGAAATATCAGCCTGCGCCATAACGCGGTAATATTTTCCAAAGCGATTAAAATCTGAAACGAAACTGCTTCCATAATAGATCTGCATGGTTTGCATCAAATCAGATATGGATACACCTAATTGCTTCGCTTTTAAATTATCTACCTCGATCATGTATTGCGGGTTGCCGGCGGCAAAAGTGGTAAAAGCAAAAGCAATTTCTTTTCGCTGCATCAATGCACCGATAAAAGCATAAGCCGTAGTGCCCAATTTATCCAGTGTGCCATTCGCCCTGTCCTGCAACATAAATTCAAAACCGCTCACATTACCAAAACCCTGTACCGTAGGAAAGTTAAAGAAGAAGGTATTTGCTCCTTTTACTTCACCTACTTTTTGTGTCAACATACCGGCAATCTGGTCCGGGTTTTTTAATGCCCCTCTTTTATCATGATCTTTCAGCCGGATAAAACCAGCAGCATACGGAGATGCATTGGAAAAACTGATAAAGTTCAAACCGTCCACCACATACAGGTGATCTGCCACTGCCTCTTTTTTAACAATACTGTCTATTGCTTCCGTTGCATGGCGGGTCCTGTCCAACGAACTGCCCGGGGGAGTATTAACTGCATATAACACAAAGCCCTGGTCTTCTGTAGGTATAAAACCGGTTGGCGTTTTTTGAACCAGCCAGAAACTGACGCCAGCTATAATCGCTAATCCTGTCAATGCTACCCATTTGTTGCGAATAAGAAATTTCAGGCTCTTTATATATTTATTCGTCATGGATTTAAAGCCCGTATTAAATGCATGGAAGAAACGGGCACCGAATCCTTTTTTAGCAGTATGTCCATTTCCTTCTTCTTCGTTATGGGGATTTTTTAAAAACAAGGCGCATAAAGCGGGGCTTAAAGTCAACGCATTAACCGCTGAAATTAAAATGGCGATAGCCAGTGTAAATGCAAACTGCCTGTAAAAAACACCGGCCGGTCCCTGCATGAATGCCACAGGGATGAACACCGCCGCCATCACCAGCGTGATGGATATAATGGCGCCGGAGATTTCATTCATGGATTGAATGGTGGCAGCTCTTGCAGATAGTTTTGTTCGTTCCATTTTTGAATGGACGGCTTCTACTACCACAATTGCATCATCCACCACTATCCCAATAGCTAATACCAATGCAAATAAAGTAAGCAGGTTAAGCGTAAAACCAAATAATTGTAAAAAGAAAAATGTTCCGATAATAGCAACAGGCACCGCTATAGCCGGTATTAGTGTTGACCGGAAATCCTGCAGGAATAAATACACCATTAAAAATACCAGTATGAATGCGATCACCAGCGTTTCCCGCACCTGGTCAATAGAAGAATCCAAAAAATCTTTGGAATTATACATTACAGTAGTTGTAACGCCTTTGGGCAAGGTGGAAGAAAATTCGTCCAGCAGCGCCTCTACTTCCGTAAGAATGTCATTGGCATTAGAACCCGCCGTTTGCAGAACCGCAAATCCCGAAACCGGTTTTCCATCCATCCTGCTATTGGAAGAATAGGTATAAGAGCCAAACTCTACCCGTGCCAGGTCTTTCAAACGAAGCATGGAGCCATCAGTTTTAGCTTTTATAACAATGTTTTCATAATCCTCGCCCTGGTTTAATTTTCCTTTATATTTCAATACATACTCAAATGTCTCAGAACTATTTTGGCCCAACCGGCCCGGAGCTGCTTCAAGGTTTTGATCCTTTATAGCATTCAACACATCCTGTGGGGAAAGATTATTCGCAATCAGGCGGTCTGGTTTTAACCAGATGCGCATGGAATAATCCTTTGTCCCGAATACCTGTGCCTGCGCAACACCGGGCACACGTTGTATCTGCGGGATAAGACTTATTTTGATATAGTTTTCCAGGAAAAGCTCATCGTACCGGGCACTGTCTTCGCTGGATACCGCCACGAACATGATAAAGCTATTCTGCACTTTTTGTGTGGAAATACCTGCCTGTACCACTTCCTGCGGCACCTGGCTTACGGCTTTGGATACACGGTTTTGTACATTAACAGATGCAATATCCGGATCGGTACCTTGTTTAAAAAAAACCGTTATCGTCATACTTCCATCGTTATTGGAATTGGAAGTCATGTAAGTCATATTTTCTACTCCATTAATGGCCTCTTCAATAGGAGTAGCAACGGAACGTGCCACTACTTCGGCATTAGCACCGGGATAAAAACCTGTTACCTGCACACTTGGCGGCGCAATATCGGGGAATAAAGTAACAGGCAACGTATATAACGATAGCCCGCCTAACAAAAGCAAAATGATAGATACTACTGTTGATAAAACAGGTCTTTCAATAAATCTTTTTAACATGAGATCATATTTTTTTTCTGCTGATAGAAATAGAAATTATTCAATTAGCGATGGAAAGTTTGAAAAGCTGAAATAGAATTTATAATTATTAGCATAAGAATGAATCAATATTTTTTATGTACCAAACTTTAGTACTACTATGAAGCCCGGTTGCGTCGCACTCTTCAGGGTTCTGTTCTTTACTCAACAAAAGCGGCGCTTCCGATAGCTATCGGAATTACCCGGACACTGAACTTGTCGAAGCATCGGGCCTCATCCCTCTTTCCCTTCTCCGGTGGGAGAAGAGACGGTGCTGCATTACAACGCCAAACTTCAGAGCATTTATTCAATCGGCTTCTCCGAAAAGCGAGGGCTGTGTTCTGTTCCTCTCTCCCGATAGCTATCGGGATGGAGAGGTCAGGTGAGGCCCTACTCCCACTTTCGAAGAACATTTATTCAATCGGCTTCTCCGAAAAGCAAGGGCTGTGTTTCGGCAAGTCCCCTTTAGGGGGTTTGGGGGTTTAGCGGTTTCGCCTTAAACAAGCTATCTGCTGACATAGGCTGCGGTACGATCACCATTCCATCTCTCAGGTTACCGGTTCCGGAAAAAACAATTTTCTCTCCAGCCTGCACACCGCTTTCAACAAAATAATAAGCAGCGGTTTTGCCTGAGATAACGATAGGTTTACTTGTTACTTTATTGCTATCGCCCAATGCAAATACAAATACTTTATCCTGTATTTCGAAAGTAGCCTCCTGGGGCACTACCAAAGCATTGGTCAGAACTTTTGGTACCCGGACTTTGCCGGTATTACCGGAGCGTAACAACCTGTCTGTATTTGGGAAAGCAGCCCGAAAGCTGATAGCACCAATACTATTGTCAAATTGCCCTGTTACCGTTTGTACTTTACCTTTCTGCTTATAAATGCTGCCATCAGCCAAAACCAGTTCAACAGGCGGCATGTTTTTTATTTTTTCTTCAACAGTATTGCCTGCAAACTGGTTTTTGAACTGTATAAAATCATTTTCACTCAATGAGAAATAAGCGTACACTTCTTTTATTTCTGAAACTACAGTTAACGCTTCCGTTGTACTTACACCAACCAGGCTTCCTGTTTTATGTGGGATCCTTCCGACATAACCATCCACCGGTGCTTTGATCAATGCATATCCCAGGTTGATCTGTGCATTGCTTACCATGGCCTGCGCCTGTGCTACATTAGCCGCTGCCGCATCATAGGCTGTCTTCGCAGTTTTTAATTGTACATCTGATATCACATTATTCTGCACAAGTGGTGTTAATTTGGAAACATTGATCTCCGCATTGGCCAGGTTAGCCTTTGCAGCAGCTAAACTTGCATTGGCATTATTCAATTGTTCCCGGTAAGGACGGCTATTGATCTGGAATAATGGTTGCCCTTTTCTTACCTGCGCTCCTTCATCAACATAAATTTTTTCCAGGTAGCCATCTACCTGCGGCCGTATTTCAATATCCTTACTTCCTTCAAGAGAAGCAGAAAATTCCTGGTAGGTGGTTGCGGATGTATTGCTGACAATAAGTACCGGTAACATTTGTGGAGGTTGCTGGTAGCCGCCGCCGTCATTGCCCGATGATGAATTGCAAGCGTATAAAATAATGGCTGTAATAGCGACAATAATGAAGCTGGCCAGGTTGATTGAAAGAACAGACCACTGAATGTTCTTCTCATTTTTTTTGTACATAACAGAATGGTTAAGGAAATACTACTATTTCCCGGTTAATGAATAAGGGTCGTGAATTTTCGTATCCGGTCTAAAGGCAAACCCCAGGCTATCGGGTCCGCATTTCCGGATGCTGCAAGTTTTCTACATGTGGTTTCATGTCATTGCAGCTATGACGGGTGGCAATCGTTTCATAACAACATTATTTTACCTAACATTGTTAACTCCAAATGAAAAAAAATTTAGCCCTCCAGGTTTTTAATAAAGCCTTCGATAGCATCATCAAGCACCATCTTGTTCAGTTCATCAGCAATTTCAGAATAACTCATCATTTTAATAGATATCAATCCGTGCATCACCGACCAGAATGTATGGTACTTCAAACAAGCATTGACAGCTTTCTTTTTCTTTTCATTAAGAATAGCGTTGATCGGTTCCATTACCAGGTTCCTGAAGGCTGATTCCTCAGGAATACATTTATCCGTTTCACAACAGGCAATTCCAATCCCAAACATCAACTGGTAATATTCTTTATTCTTAAAAGCAAAGTTCCAGTATGCATCCGCGATCGCCGTAAGTTGCTCAGCGGGGTTATCTGATTTTTTCTTCGCCTGCTGCATTTTTTTGATCAGCAATCCAAAACCTTCTTTACCAAACTCCAGCAGGATAGCTTCTTTATTTTCAAAATGATCGTAAATAACAGGTACGCTATATTCTATCGCATCAGCAATTTTCCGGATAGACAAAGACTGCCATCCCTCTTCTTTTACCATTTGCCAGGCGGTAACAAGAATCCTTGACCTGATCTCTTCTTTTTGCCGTAACCGGCGTTCTGCTATTCCCATATCACTATTATTTTACCTAACACTGTTAGCAAATTTAGCGATGTTCCCCAATCTGCAAAAAACTTTTTTGTTAATTCTGTTTAGCAAAGCAACTGCCGGCTACTGACAACCCTATGGCAGTGCTGAAAAAATATTTTATTTTTTTTCTTCGTACGTTCGTTTGTTCTCAGATAGATTTTCTGTTCGCCTCTATAAACAGTCAAAGATGGGTAGGTATTGTCGGCTTTGCTGGTATGGGCATCTGAATAGGGACAACCACATCGAACAGGAGTTTCGTACTTTCAT
Source organism: Chitinophagaceae bacterium (assembly GCA_036675745.1). Taxonomy (GTDB): domain Bacteria; phylum Bacteroidota; class Bacteroidia; order Chitinophagales; family Chitinophagaceae; genus Terrimonas_B. The sequence goes on from JAKFEJ010000481.1 coordinate 7,843, forward strand.
TTATTATAATAAAATAGAGTACGGGATATATTGAAAGCAACTTTTTAAAAATCACAAATGGACAAAATAAAAATCTCAACAGCACAATTTGAACATAAGAGTGGGGATAAAGCCTATAACCTTTCTGTCATTGAAAAACTTTCAGCAAAAGCAGCTTTGGAAGGTTCAGATGTAATCGCTTTTCATGAATGTTCGATTACCGGTTATACATTCGCCCGGCGTCTTTTTAAAGAACAAATGCTGGAGCTGGCAGAATTCATTCCCGCCGGAGAAAGTATTTTGCAGCTTACAGCAATTGCAAAAAAACATAAGATCGCTATTCTTGCGGGCTTGTTTGAAAAAGATGAAAATGACAATTTGTTTAAAGCTTATGTATGCGTTGATAAAAATGGATTAATCGCCAAACATAGAAAACTGCATCCTTTCATCAACCCCTATCTTACACCAGGGAATAGTTATTGCGTATTTGAGCTGCATAGCTGGAAATGCGGGATTTTAATTTGTTACGATAATAACATTATTGAAAATGTAAGAGCCACAAAGCTTTTAGGTGCTGATATCATTTTTATGCCGCATGTAACGATGTGCACGCCTTCTACCCGTCCCGGTGCGGGTTTTGTAGATTCTGCACTCTGGAAAAACCGTGAAGCGGACCCTACTTCTCTTCGATTGGAATTTGATGGGATGAAAGGCAGGGGTTGGTTGATGAAATGGTTACCGGCAAGAGCTTATGACAATGCTATCTATGCAATTTTTTCAAACCCGATAGGCATGGATGACGACCAGTTAAAAAATGGTTGCTCTATGATCCTTGATCCGTTTGGAGATATCATTGCTGAATGCCGTTCATTCGATGATAGTTTTGTAACCGCGACGATCACACCAGAAAAATTGGTTCAGGCAGGCGGACACCGTTATATAAAAGCAAGACGGCCTGGGCTATACAGGGATATTATTGGACAAGATCATCAACCGGAACAGCATGTGATCTGGCTTAACGATAAAAAAACTAATTAAAGTTTCTTCTAACTTCTATCCAGGCATTGGCCTGTAACCCTGCGTAAAATTCTTTACCGCTTCCCTGTTTGGTTTTTCCGTTTCCTTGTCTTTCGTTGTATGATTACCTGCTCACCTGAATATCTTGCGCAGGGAGTCCTGAATAACTCCTTTATACGGAATGACTCAAAAGCAGGTTGAAATAATTAAATTGAAGAATGAAGCCGGATCAAATCCGAAAGAATTTATTATGAACTGGAAAAATGTGCCATACATCATTATGCTGGCCTTTACGGTTATCGTAACGTTTGTCCGCATTTTTATGATACCGGAATGGTCCATTTTAATACATGTGCTTTTGTTTTTCCCCCAATTTCTTTTACTACTGATCATCTGGATAATTATAAACCAACTCGCCAACCATTTTGACAAACGCCTGCCTTTCACCAGCAACCCATCCAGACGAATGATTGTACAGATTTCAAGCTCTGTGCTTTGCGTTGGCCCGCTTATGCTTGTTATCGTTTGGCTGGTAAGACCCTACTTACCTTCTTTTGTAAACGACAAGTTCATTACCCTTATCATTATACTGATGCTGGTCATGACTGTCTTATTGAATATGATGCTGGCTGCTTATTATTTTTTTACGCAATGGCAAAAATCAGTACAGGAGAAAGCGGAGTTGCAGGTAAGGACAGCCGAAATGGAAAAAGAAAGATCCATGCTCCAGTACCACCATTTGAAGAATCAGGTAAACCCGCATTTTTTATTCAACACGTTCAGCTCGTTGGATGGCCTGATACAAACCGATCCTGATCTTGCTTCTGATTTTGTAAGACATTTATCAAAAGTCTATCGCTATGTACTGGAGCATAAAGAAAATGAAGTAGTAAGTCTGCAAACGGAAGTAGATTTTATACAACATTATATTTCTTTACTGACGATACGTTATAAGGATGTTTTGAACATAAAAATGGATATTTCGCCGGTTGGATTGGAAAAAGGGATCGTAATGATAACCCTGCAAATGCTGATTGACAATGCAATCAAACATAATTCGCTGCATACGGAAAACCCATTGCAGGTAAGGATATGGGATGAAGATGGCTATCTTCATATTCATAACAATAAACAATTGCGCAGGCAGATCGAAACTTCCAATAAGCAGGGCTTGGAACAATTAAAAGAATTATATGGCTATTTAACAAAGCAGGAAGTGATCATAAAAGAAACGGTAGAAAATTTTGAAATTAATTTACCCTTGTTATGAAAATATTAGTGATAGAAGATGAAGCATTGGTAGCGGAAAGCCTGATGAAACAGGTAAGACAGGTGGAACCAGCCGCAGAATTGATTGGCCCTGTACCAACCGTAAAAGCATCACTCAAATGGCTGGCGGAAAATCCGCAACCCGATCTCATCTTATCCGATATACAACTGGCGGATGGTATCAGCCTGGATATTTTTTCAGCATACAAAATCAATTGCCCCGTTATTTTTACTACGGCCTATAATGAATATGCTATCCGTGCATTTAAAGTAAATAGCATTGATTACCTGTTAAAACCAATTGATAAAAAAGAATTAGCAGCAGCTTTTGAAAAATTTCATTTGCTACAATCCAAATTCAATGATGCTGTTTACTTGCAGGAGATGAAAGAACTCTTTACCAACTTTAATAAAAGCAAACAATACAAAGAACGGTTTGCTGTTCATGTGGGACGTTCTGTCACTTTAATTCCGGTAGAGGATATTGCTTTGTTCCTGAAAGAAGAATTGATCTACCTGATCAACAAAGAAGGAAACCGGTTCATTACTGATTTCCGGTCATTGGATGAAGTAGAAGAACTCGTCAACCCCCAAATTTTTTACCGGGTAAACAGGCAGCATCTTGTTCACCTGCCTTTTATTGAAAGTTATCGCAGTGATGATACGGGTAAATTGACGCTGAAATTGCGGGATATTAAAACTAATGAGTTAATTGTAAGCAAAGAAAAAGCTGCGGAGTTTAAAAAGTGGTTTGATTGATGATCCCTTGTGTATTATTTTGCTGCCGGATGATTATAACGGCTCTTTTAGGCTAATTCATATTCTGCGGTGCTGGGTCAATTTACATGAAATATAAAGCCCAAAGGGCTTTAATATGAATAACCCCTGATGCAATCAGGGGATTACAGAAAATTGATATGACATCAACCCTGAAAGGGGTTGAATGTGATTCACGCTGATTGAAAACGAAATTGAATTTGATGAGAAATATTTATTATAGGGTATTATCACATTCAACCCCTTTGGGGTTGTTCTACCTTCTGGCTCCGGTTTCCATGAGTTTCACTCACGGTTATTAACATTAAAGTCCTTCGGACTTTTTCAGCACCTCAAAATATGAATTAGCACTCTTTTCCCGAACCGGAATATCAGACAACGGTAGTTTCCTGTATAGCAGAACCTGTATAACCTCTTTCCGCTTCCGTGTTTAAATCCCCTGTTTCGCTGTCATTCACTTGTCGCTTTTCTCCTATCATTGTCTCTTTGTGAAACCTTTTCAAAAAGTAATTAATCAAATACCGGGCACAAAATGAAACATCTTTTTTTCATAGTTGGCATTTTGAGTTTAGCATTTACAATAAATGCACAAACCACAGAACTACTTTCGCTGGAAGAATGCTATGCGCTGGCAAGACAAAATTATCCGTTGGTAAACCAACAGGAGCTTATTCAAAAAAGTAAAGAATATTCTATTGAAAATATTTCAAAAGGATATTTACCGCAATTCTTTGTTAATGGCCAGGCGACTTATCAATCAGATGTTGCCGAAATTCCCATCCAATTACCCAACACAACTATCCCGTCTCTCAGCAAGGATCAGTATAAAATATATGCTGAAGTAAACCAGACTGTATTTGATGGCGGTATCAAAAAGTTGCAGAAACAATCTGCTGAAGCTGGTGCGGCAGTTGATCAGCAAAAATTAGAAGTTGAATTATATAAATTGAAAGAACGAATCAACCAGTTGTTTTTCGGGATCTTATTTGCCAATGAACAACTAACGCAAACAGAGATTTTAAAAAAAGATATTCAACTTGGCATTACCAGAATAAATGCGGCTATTGTCAATGGGACAGCTTTAAAAAGTAGCAGAGACGCTTTACAGGCAGAGCTGCTGAAAACTGATCAGCGTACTATAGAATTAAAATCGGTCAGCCAGTCTTACAGAGATATGCTTGGGCTTTTCATTAACAAAACATTGGATGAACATAGTGTATTAGAAAAACCCTTAAAAATAATAGCTTCACAAACTATCACCCGCCCTGAACTAATTCTTTATGATACCGAAAAGAAATCATTTGATGTTCAAAATTCTTTAATCACCGCCAAAAATTTACCAAAGGCCGGCTTATTTCTCCAGGGTGGTTATGGCCGGCCTGCTTTAAATATGCTTAAAAATAATTTTGAGGCTTATTATATCGGTGGCGCAAAAATTACCTGGTCCTTATCCGGTTTATACACTTCTAAAAAAGAAAAAGCCTTAATAAATATAAAAAGTAAAACAGTTGATTTGCAGAAAGAAGTCTTTTTGTTCAATACCAACCTTACTTTAAAGAAACAAAATGCAGAGATCAGCAAACTGGAGGAATTAATACGATCAGACAATGGCATCATTCAATTAAGAACCCGCATAAAAAATACCGCTTTGGCACAACTGGAATATGGAGTGATCAATTCAAGTGATTATCTGCGTGAAGTGAATGCGGAAGACCAGGCCAAACAAACCCAATTGCTGCATGAAATGCAATTGCTCATGGCGCAATATGACCAGCAAACAACAACAGGAAAGTAAACACCAACCAATAGTAAAATGAAATGAACCATAAAAATTTTCGAGCATCCCGATAGTTATCGGGATATACCAACCGCGATGAATCCCGCCAAAGGCGGGACCATGTGACTAAAACAATAAAAATTACACATGAAAAAAATAATCTTACCGGTATTGATAGCTGTAAGCTTAACTGCCTGTAATAATAGCAATTCAGATCATGATGCTTCCGGTGTATTTGAAACGACCGAAACGATCATCGCTGCTGAAGCAAACGGTATCATCAAACAATTTGACATTGAAGAGGGACAAGTACTGAAGGAAGGTCAATACATTGGTTATATTGACAGCGTCCAACTTTATCTGAAGAAGAAACAATTAGAATCGCAGGTGAGGTCGCTGCTTAGCAAAACCCCGGACGTTGCGGCACAGACAAATGCTTATAAAAAACAACTGGCAGTAGCGCAAACAAGATTAGCAGCCCAGCTCGTCGAAAAAAGGCGTATAGAAAACCTGGTAAAAGCAGATGCCGCTACTCCCAAACAATTAGATGATATCACCGCTTCGACAGATGCACTTTTCAAAGAACTGGCGGTTATCAAAAGCCAGGAAGCGGCTCAAAACTCTATACTGCAAACACAAACCAGTGGCCTTGTTGCTGAAACAGTTCCTTTAAAAGTACAGATAGAGCAACTGAATGATCAGCTCGCCAATTGCCGCATCATCAATAAAGTAAATGGAACGGTGCTGACAAAATTTGCGGAAGCAAATGAAATGGCGACCAATGGAAAGCCTTTGTATAAAATCGCCGACCTGTCCACACTCATCCTTCGGGCTTATATTTCAGGCGATCAATTATCCGCAGTAAAACTTAATCAACAAGTGAAAGTGTTGGTAGATGAGGCAACCTCTACATTTAAAGAATATCCCGGCACCATTGAATGGATCAGCAACAAAGCCGAGTTCACTCCAAAAACAATTCAAACAAAAGACGAACGTGCCAATTTGGTATATGCTGTAAAGATCAGGGTAAAAAACAATGGATACCTGAAGATCGGGATGTATGCAGATCTAAAATTTTAAATGATGCAGGCGGTAACACTTGATACAATCACAAAGACCTACGGCAAAGAAAAAAAATTAGCTGTAGATAATGTTTCCTTTTCAGTAAACAAAGGAGAATTGTTCGGGCTTATCGGGCCCGACGGTGCGGGAAAAACAAGCATCTTTCGCATACTAACCACTTTGCTGCTACCCGACAACGGAACTGCTACGGTAGACGGGCTTGATACAGTAAAAGATTATAAACAGATCCGCAGAAACGTAGGTTATATGCCCGGTAAATTTTCGCTATACCAGGATCTGAGTGTAGAAGAAAATTTAAACTTCTTCGCTACTGTATTTGGAACTACTATAGAAGAGAATTATCATCTTATCAAAGATATTTATGTACAGATAGAGCCTTTTAAAGATCGCCGTGCCGGAAAATTATCAGGTGGTATGAAACAAAAACTGGCTTTGTGCTGTGCATTAATTCATAAACCTACTGTTCTTTTCCTTGATGAACCTACAACAGGTGTTGATCCTGTTTCAAGAAAAGAATTTTGGGAAATGCTGAAACGATTGAAACAGCAAAATATAACGATCCTTGTTTCCACACCTTATATGGATGAGGCATCCTTGTGCGATAGAATAGCGCTGATACAAACAGGGAAAATATTATCTATTGATACTCCGGAAAATATTATAAGCGCTTATCCTGAAAATTTATATAAGATCAAGGCCGATAATATGTTTGGCTTATTGAAAGATCTGAACACTTATCCAAACACTTTAAGCTGCTATACTTTTGGCGAATACCTCCACTTGTCATTGGTCAATGATAACGAACAATCCCAAACAACATTACTGGATCATTTAAGAAATACGGGCCATCGGAATGTAGAGATGGCTGTGGTGACACCAACCATTGAAGACTGCTTTATAAAACTATTAAAGAACTGATATGCCGGAAACAGTTATAAAAACAGAAAAGCTAACCAAACGATTCGGAGATTTCTACGCCGTTAATGAAATAACATTTGAAGTTTCGAAAGGAGAAATATTTGGTTTCCTGGGAGCGAACGGGGCAGGTAAAACTACCGCCATGCGGATGTTGTGTGGCTTGTCAACTCCATCATACGGGAAAGCGGAAATAGCAGGTTTTGATGTATATAAAGAAACAGAAAGAATAAAAAAGAATATTGGCTATATGAGTCAAAAATTTTCCTTGTATGAAGACCTCACTGTTTTGGAAAATATAAAATTCTTTGGTGGCATTTATGGATTGAGTGATAAACAAATCAAATCAAAAGGCGAAGAACTGGTAACACAATTAGGGTTGCAAAGCGAAGCAAAGAAATTAGTAGGCTCATTGCCTTTGGGCTGGAAACAAAAATTATCATTCTCTGTTGCCGTGTTGCATCAGCCCAAAATCGTTTTCCTTGATGAACCAACCGGCGGCGTTGATCCTGTAACCCGCCGTCAATTCTGGGACCTCATCTATGAAGCCGCCAATAACGGTGTCACCATATTTGTTACTACGCATTATATGGATGAAGCGGAGTATTGCAACCGGATCTCCATTATGGTTGACGGATACATCCGGGCATTGGACACACCATCCAACCTGAAAAAAAAATTTGCTGCTTCTTCCATGGATGAGGTATTTTTTGAACTGGCAAGAGGAGCAAAAAGAGAAGAGTAATTTTAAAAAAGCAAACATGAAACAGTTCATAGTATTTGTAAAAAAAGAATTTTTTCATGTATTGCGTGACAGGAAGACATTGCTTATACTTTTCGGTCTACCCATTGTACAGATATTGATTTTCGGTTTTGCATTGACCAATGAAGTAAAAAATTCAAAGATCATCATTGCCGATCATGCCAAAGACCCGGCTTCGCAACAACTAATCAGTAAAATAGAGGCAAGCAATTATTTTGAGATCGAAAGATCGGTGATGAGCAGGAATGAAATTGAAAATGAATTTAAAAAAGGAAAAACAAAAGCGGCCGTCATCTTTCCTGAAAATTTCAATCATGATCTTCTGCACCAGAACAAAGCACAATTACAGGTTATTGCCGATGCTTCTGATCCTAATATGGCGACAACATTAACCAATTACCTGTCTGCTATTGTATCGGATTACCAATCGGAATTAAATGAAACAGGTTCGCAGCCTTACCGCATTCTGACGGAAACAAGAATGTTATACAATCCTCAATTAAAAGGTGAACACAATTTTGTACCGGGAGTAATGGCGTTGGTATTAATGCTTGTCTGTGTGATGATGACAGCCATTTCTATTGTAAAAGAAAAAGAAACCGGAACGATGGAGATACTGCTGGTGTCGCCGTTTAAACCATTATTGGTTATACTATCCAAAGCGGTTCCTTACCTGGTACTTTCTTTGGTTAATGTCACCACAATATTATTACTCAGCGTTTTTGTATTAAAATTACCAATCAATGGCAGTGTGCTTTTATTATTTGCTGAAAGCACTTTATTTATCATCACCTGCTTATCGCTTGGATTATTGATATCAGTAAGAACGGAATCGCAGCAGGTAGCCATGCTTATTTCACTGATGGGTATGTTGCTACCTACTCTTTTGTTCAGTGGGTTCATGTTCCCTATAGAAAATATGCCGAAACCTTTACAGTGGCTTTCCAATGCCATTCCGGCGAAATGGTTTTATATCATTGTAAAATCGATCATGATCAAAGGAGTTGGGTTTGCCGCTATCTGGAAAGAAACGCTGATCCTTTTGGGAATTACTATTTTTCTTATAGCGGTGAGCCTTAAAAATTTTAAAACACGTTTGGCATGAGAACGATAAAATTCCTGCTGCAAAAAGAATTCCGTCAGATCTTCAGAAATAAGGCAATCGTTGCTATTATATTAGCGGTACCGGTTGTACAGTTATTGATATTACCACTTGCAGCTAATTATGAAATAAAAAATATCAATCTTGCGGTAGTGGACAATGATCATTCGAACTATTCAGAAAAATTGATCTCTACTGTTACCGCTTCCGATTACTATAAATTGACAGGCGTCAACGCTTCATTCAAAGAAGCGTTCCAATTAATTGAAGCCGATAAGGCAGATCTTATACTGGAGATCCCTCATGGGTTTGAACAAAATTTAATACGTGAAAATGAACAGACTTTATTTATTGCCGTCAATGCGATCAATGGATCAAAGGCAAACCTGGGCGGAGCCTATTTAAATAATATTATACGAAATTTTAATGCAGACATCCGCTTACAATTGACAACTCCGGGCAAATTAAATCCGATGCCTGTTATTGAAATCGCTTCATCCAACTGGTTCAATCCTTTAATGAATTACCGGTTTTTCATGGTCCCGGGAATTTTAGCCATCCTGGTAACCATGGTAGGTGGTTATCTCACTGCATTGAATATTGTAAAAGAAAAAGAGGTTGGCACTATAGAGCAGATCAATGTGACACCGATAAAGAAACATCATTTTATCCTGGGCAAGCTTATTCCTTTCTGGATACTCGGACTGGTTGTTTTTACGCTAGGTCTTACTGTTTCCGCTTTGGTGTATGGGATCATACCAAAAGGAAGTCTTTTATTGCTATATAGTTTTATAGCTGTTTATCTCCTGGCTGTTCTGGGCCTGGGTTTGCTAATCTCTACTTTTTGTGAAACGCAGCAGCAGGCCATGTTCATTGCTTTTTTCTTTTTAATGATCTTTATCCTGATGGGTGGTTTATTTACTTCCATCGACAGTATGCCCGCTTGGGCAAAATTCATCGCCAGCCTAAACCCGGTAAGCTATATGATAGATGTAATGAGAATGGTGGTATTAAAAGGAAGCAGCTTCGCTGATATTAAATATCATTTAGGGAAAATAGTGTTGTTTGCTGTTGTATTAAATAGCTGGGCCATCTGGAATTATAAAAAGACTTCCTGA
>JAKFEJ010000295.1:0-17612 GCA_036675745.1 Chitinophagaceae bacterium
AACTGGCTCTCGGAGCTGAACCATTTATCCAGGTCTGGGGATGAAGGATTATCCATTCGCTTCATTGAGTTCATGCTGCAAACTTATCTGATAATCCCTATACTTGCCACTAAACCCGGCAACAGAACAGGCAAAAGCATCTAATTTGTTTCAAAAAATATTTACAATAAAGAATTAGCACACGGATGACACGGGTAAGACGGATACCAACGGATTTTTATTCTGCTTCGCAGAATAAATCTGTGATTATCCAAATGTATTGACAATACGATCCATAATGAAATTGCCTAAAAACAGGAATCCCTCTCTGCCGGACAGACAAGAGTGAAAATCCGTTCCATCCGTGTCATCCGTGTGCTAATATCCAGGTTGTTTTAATGCGTCTACCCAGGCAGAAGGAATTTTCTGTTCTTTCTTTATTTTTCTGTTTCTTTGTTTTCCTTAAATCAAAACCAACATGAGAGACATCATTATTCCCGTTGATTTTTCTGAAACTTCTTTGAACGCAGCCCGTTATGCGGCCGCCATGCTTAGCGAAAAAGAAAATACCCGTGTCATTCTATACACTATGTTCAAAGCTGAAGACGAAGCCGCGACATCCGAACAATATCTTCAAAGCCTGAAAGCTGAGCTGGAACAGAAAGGCGTTTTATCAATTGAAACCGTAAAAGAACTGGGCAACGACCTGATTGATAGCCTGGGCAGACTGGCCCACCAGAAAACAGCCGAGCTGATCATCATGGGGATAACCGAAAAAGAAGAGTGGCGCCAGCTTTTCTCCAGCAGCAATACGGTAAAAATGGCGGAACAAAATGTTTGCCCTGTTATGATCATTCCACCGAATGCAAAATATAACGGCATTACCAATGTAAGCCTCGCTTCGGATTTTAAAGAAGTAGATGCAAGCACTCCCGTATTGGCTATAAAAACAGTATTGGAAATTTTCAATGCCAACCTGCATATTGTAAACGTAGACAATGAACATTATGTAGCCCTGACAGATGAATATCTTGCGGAAAGAGCTAAAATGCAGAAAATGTTCGCCGAATTCAATCCTGAATTTTATTTTATCGGCATCAATGATTTTTACGAAGCTATTGAACAATTTTCCAGGGATAAAAATATTGACCTGCTGATTATCATTCCCAAAAATCATTCATTTATGAATAGCCTTTTCAGCAGCGGCCATACAAAGAAACTGGCATTCAATACATCTGTTCCTCTGTTGGCGGTGCATCAATAAAGCTGACAGTAAGAGATGACAGTTGACAGAATACAGTAGTTGCTGATTATTTTCTATCAACTGTCATCTGCAAGCTGTCCACTATAGCTTGTTCTCCTCCCCGCATTGCCCTACCTTTGCCTTACGATTGCAGGTTTTATGCGTTTCAATAATTACATTATCCGCATGAAAAAGTTTGCCGTATTACCCCGGCTTATTTTTATATCCCCCATTGATATATCTGCCCGTAACTCTTGCAGAAGCTCCATATAGTTTCTGCTATTATTTTTATAAATAAATTGTTTCATGTCAAAGACGAGTAATAAAATATCGGTGACTTCAGAAGTAGGCACTCTACGCAGATTATTGGTACATAGCCCCGACAGTGGATTAGGAAAAGTCGTTCCTTCCAAAGCCCAGGATTGGCTGTTTGAAGATATTGTGCACCTGGAAACTATCCGCAGGAAAGAATATGATTATTATACCAAACTCCTTCTTTATTTTCTTGACCCCGAAAAAATAAAAGGCAGGCTGGCAGAATTGGATGACAGCAAAAACAAATTTAATTTTTACAAACCTGATCATGAAGAATTTTTCAAATCAGATAAGGTAGTGGAATTGCAATGGCTGCTGGGACAAATACTCGAAGACCGTGAAATAAAATTAAAACTGGTAGCTTCCGTTTGTGCTATAGAAAACTGTTCGTATGAATTGCAGGATCAACTGACCGCATTGGATGGGAAACAATTAGCAAAAGTTTTTATCAGCGGTACTACGAATGATAAAGAAATGCTTTTCCCACCTATCCCTAATTTTATTTTTACCCGTGATATTGGCATTGTCATCAATGATCATATACTGCTCAACAAACCTGCAAAAAAAGCGAGAACAAGAGAAGCGCTACTGGTAAAATATATTTTTTATTGTCACCCACTTTTCGCTGAGTATAGAAAAAATATTATTGAATTACCGAACACTTCGCATCATTTCCTGTTGCCCCGTGATGGCGATGATAAAAAAGTAACATTGGAAGGCGGCGATATAATGGTGGTCACCAAAGATCATTTATTAGTTGGTATCAGTGAAAGGACAACGATGGAAGCCGCTCATCAATGCATCAATGTTTTATTTGAAAAAAATATTGTCAGAAAGATCACTGTTATCAAGATCCCGAAAAAAAGGGATTACATGCACATTGATACGGTCTTTACCCAAATAAAAAGAAATGTATGGGTATTGCTGGGCGCCTTTTCAAAAAAAGCTATAAAAATGGAAGGTGCTGATCCCGTACAACGTGTGCTGGAAGGATCTAAAAAAGAGGATAAAATAAAGATCACGCAGTTCAGAAAGAAAGATCCGTCTCAGCCTGAATATTTTGACAACCTGGAAGAACTATTGGCCGACATTAGTAAGAATGATCTGAAGTGTGAGGAGAAAGTAAAATTCATTTATTCCGGCAATAATGAATTTCCGTATGACACCCGTGAACAATGGACCGACTCCTGCAACCTGCTGGCCCTGAAAGAAGGCGTAGTATTGGGCTACGACCGGAACGATAAAACATTGGAAGCCTTCAAAAACGCTGGCTTTACCATCATACATGTACATGAACTGTTGCAACAACTTGAAAAAGGCGAGATAGCAGTCAAAAATATTGAAGATACATTGATCACCATGCCATCAGCAGAACTATCAAGGGCAAGAGGCGGTTTTCATTGTATGAGTATGCCGCTGTTGAGAGATGATATCTGAAGTCAGAGGTCGGAAGTCTGATAGAACCCTTCTGATTTCTGACTTCCAAGTACAGACAGGGCATGCTCTGTCTCTTCCGGCTTCTGACTTCTTACTTCAAACTTCTTCTATGCAAACTACTTCACATTTATTAATGATACAGCCGGTGAGTTTTGGCTATAATGCTGAAACAGCCGTGAACAATGCTTTCCAGGTTCAAAGCCCCGATACCAATGTTCAACAAAAAGCATTAAAGGAATTCAATGACTTTGTAACCGTTCTGCAATCCAACGGCGTAGATGTTACTGTTGTGCAGGACACCGCTGTGCCACATACTCCCGATTCCATTTTCCCGAATAACTGGGTATCCTTTCACCATGATGGCAGTTTACTACTCTACCCCATGTATGCGGCAAACAGGAGGGCGGAAAGAAAAGAGCATGTGCTTCAAAAAATTATGGAGAAGTTTTCAGTAATAAAGAAAATAGACCTGAGTAGTTATGAAGCCCGGAATATTTTCCTGGAAGGAACCGGCAGCATGGTGCTGGATAGGGATAACCGCATTGCTTATGCTTGTCGTTCTCTAAGAACTGATGAAACCGTATTGGCTGATTTTTGCAGGCAAATGAACTATAAGCCCGTTATGTTTAATGCGACAGATGGCAATGACCGGGCTATTTATCATACAAATGTGTTGATGTGCGTAGCAGACAGGTATGTGGTGATCTGCCTTGAAAGTATTACTGATCCTGAACAGCAGCAATTTGTATCAGACACAATAATTAAAAGCAATAAGAAGATCATTGCCATTACACTACAGCAGGTGAATCATTTCGCCGGCAATATGCTACAGGTAGAAAACGACAAAGCGGAGAAACTATTGGTTATGTCAACCCAGGCCTATGAGTCATTAACAACAGAACAGGCAGAGGAATTAAGCCGGTACAACAGGATCATCCATTCACCACTGACTACGATAGAAACAAATGGTGGCGGCAGCGCAAGGTGTATGATGGCTGAAGTTCATCTGCCACTTTTATAAAAATAACAGATGCAACGATAATCATCCGGGTATTGTCAGCTGAAAAAAGCACAATGCAGAAAGCCCTTTTTTTCATTCTTATCCTGGTTGTTTCTTTTACGTCCTGTAAAAAGGATAATGACAATTCTATCACTGGCACCGTACAGGTGAAAGGTGGCTGTTTTCCCGAGTCATGGCTGGTTGCCATTGATAATCCAGATCCGGTAAAACATTCTTTTTTGCGGGCTACCGGTTTTACTACCGCAACTTTGTATAATTGTAGCAATGCCGTCATCATTAGCCTGCCTTCTTCCCTGGCTAAGGCAGGCACCAGGGTCAGGTTTTCTTATGACAGTACTATGCCTTCCTGCCTCTCTTATTCTGAAGCACCCAATCATATTACAGTAAAAAAGATATCGGGCTTTTAAAAATCAGCTTCAGTATTTTCGGGGTATGAAAAAATTACTTACCTGTATTTTCCTCTGTACAATACTTTATGGGAATAGCCAGGATATTTACAAAGACTCGCTCAATAGCTACATAGCCAGGTATGTAAAACAACATGAAGTTGTTACTGCTGATGACAAACAATTTTTCAGCTTTTTCCCTGTTAATGAAAAATATAAAGTAACCGCCAGCTTTGAAGAAATGAATAACAGCAAATGGTTCAGCATGGAAACTTCGGGGGCGATAAAAAAAATATTTCGTGTATATGGCGTTTTACATTTTTCTATCAATGACACGGCTGTTACGTTGAATATATACCAGTCGCAAAACCTGATGAATGTGGAGGAATATAAAAATCATCTTTTCCTTCCCTTCTCAGATCTCACCTCCGGCGAAGAAACTTATGCAGCGGGAAGATATATAGACCTGGATATTCAAGATATTAAAAACAACAAAGCGGTGATCGACTTCAATAAAGCCTACAATCCATATTGCGCCTATGTCAGTGGCAAATATAATTGCCCCATTCCTCCAAAGGAAAATCAACTACCTGTCGCCATTCCTGCCGGTGAAAAAATATTTTCAAAACCACATTGACGTTTAATAAAAGGTTTTTCTTAATCCTTCATTAAACGATAATGGCTCATACCTTAATTCAGCTCTTGCCTTATCAATAACAAATCCTGTTTTTGGAGGTCGCTTTGCAATTTCAGAAAAGCTATCCGCTGTCACCCGGTTGATCAATGATTTATCCAAGCCCAGGAAGTCGGCAGCCTTACAGGCCATCTGGTACGGCGTCAATACATCTTTACCGGATAAATGATAAATTCCTTTTGCTTTTTTATCGATGATCTGTACAATGCCTTCGGCAAGGTCTTCTACATAAGTTGGCGTCCTTGACTGGTCATCCACTACATTGTATATTTCTCCTTTTTCCAGTTTTTCTTTTACGATACTTAAAATATTGGAGCGGCCAGAGATGGGTTTACCATAAACCAATACGGTACGTGCAATCGCCCAGTCATATTCATATTCTTTTACTATTTCTTCTGCTTCCAATTTTGTTTTGCCATAATAATTTACGGCGAGGGGTTCATCATCTTCTTTATACATCCCCTTTTCTCCATCGAAAATAAAATCACTGGAAACAAAAATGAAAAAACTTTTCTGCTCCGCCGCATTCATTAATGTTGTCAGGGTTCCTTCTACATTTACGATGTAGGCCTGCCACTGCTGCTGTTCACATTCATCAGGTTTACTCATAGCTCCTGCATGCACTACTACCTCCGGTTGAAATTTTTCAAACACATCATGTACTGCGAAGGGATCAGTAAAATCCATTGCTGCATAAATAAAATTGTCATATTGTGTAAATGGAAGACGACAGTTGCCTTTACCAGTAGCAATAACTTTGTGATTCAAAAAAAGTAGCCGCTGGGTAAGGTGGTAGCCTAAAAATCCGTTCGCTCCGGTAATTAAAATTTTCATATACATAAATAAAAGCTCCGGTAGTTACCGGAGCCTGGCTTCAAAACGAAAAATTTAAAATGCCTTTTTCTGTTCCTTCTTATAATTTAATCCCGAAAACTTCGGAGTCAATTTCATGTTATAAAAAATGAATGAATAAATGTCGGAGGTTGTTTCCAATGACTTTTTCAAATTACTGGCACCATGACCGGAGTTCACATCAATCCTGATCATCACCGGGTTTTCACCTTTATATTTTTCCTGCATCGTTGCTGCATACTTGAAAGAATGAGCAGGCACTACCCTGTCGTCGTGATCTGCAGTTGTTATTAAAGTAGAAGGGTAACTTAATCCCTGTTTGATATTATGAATGGGTGAATAAGCATACAGGTTTTTAAAATCATCTTTATTATCGCTGCTCCCATATTCCGCTATCCAGTTCCAGCCGATAGTGAACTTATGAAAACGCAGCATATCCATCACACCTACCTGCGGTATAGCTACTTTAAACAGGTCGGGCCGCTGATTGATAACCGCACCAACCAATAAGCCGCCATTGGATCCGCCCTGTATAGCGAGATAATCTTTTGAAGTATAATTTTTATTGACCAGGTACTCACCGGCAGCTATAAAATCATCAAATACATTTTGCTTCTTAAAACGCATACCGGCTTCATGCCATTTTTCTCCATATTCACTTCCACCGCGAAGATTGGCAATACAATAAATACCTCCTTGTTCAAGCCACGCCATTCTTGTTGATGAAAAAGATGGGGCTATGCTGATATTAAAACCTCCATATGCATATAGTATCGTTGGATTTTTCCCATTCTTTGGCGTACCGTTTTTATAAACAATAAACATCGGCACTTTTGTTCCGTCCATACTTGGATAAAATACCTGCTCTGTCGTATAATCTTCCGGATTGAATTTTACTTCCGGCTTTCTGAATACAGTGCTTTGGCCGGTAGCAATATCATATTTGTATATCGTGGGGGGAAAAGTAATGGAAGTAAACGTATAAAAAACAAATTTATCATTCCGCTCACCACCAAAACCACTGGCAGAGCCTAATGAAGGAAGCTTCACCTCTCTTTCTAATTTCCCATCGAGACCATATACATACACACGACTGGTAACATCTTTCAGATAAGTAAGAAATAATTTTTTCCCAGCGGAAGATGCAGAAGAAATATTTTCATCTTTTTCGGCTATCACGGTTTTCCAATTGGCAGGATCAGGATTATTGGGATCAACAGAAATTATTCTCCTGTTTTTTGCCCCATCATTAGTAAGTAATAAAAACCGCCCATTCACTTCTTCAATAAAACTGTATACATAATCACCCGCTTCCTTAATAATGGGTTTAAATTTTTTCTCATTGCCTTTATTGTCAAAATACCAGAGGCCATTACCATCTTTAGCTTTTCCCCGGTCGCTGATGTTAAGAAAACTATAGCGTTCATCTTCGCTTGTAAATACACTATGAAAACGTTGCGGATTCTGGTTGTCTTCATATACCAGCGCATCATCGTTTTGTGATGTACCGGCCTTATGATAATATACCTGGTGATTTTCATTTTTGGTAGAAAGCTCTTTGCCTTTGTCTGGTGCAGGATAACGACTGTAATAAAATCCATCGCCCTGCCAACTGGCGCCGGATACTTTTACCCATACCAGCGAATCGGACAGGTATTTTTTTGTTGTCATATCCATTATAAAAAAAGTACGCCAGTCGCTTCCACCTGCTGACTTTCCTACTACGGCATATTTCCCGTTTTTGGAGAGAGAAAAAGTGGCAAGGCTTGTTGTTCCTTCTGCGGAGAATTTATTCGGGTCAAGCACTAATTCAGGATTTCCGGCCAATCCTTTCTGCCTGTATAATACACTTTGATTTTGTAAGCCATCATTTTTATAAAAATAGAAGTATTCATTCCTGCGTGAAGGCGAGGAGTATTTTGGATAGTTATTGATCTCCTCGAGTCTTTTTAGCCAGTCAGCCCGGTAAGGTATCTGATCAAGGTAATCAAAGGTTACTTTATTCTGGGCTGTTACCCAATCAGCCGTTTCCGTACTCCTGTCATCTTCCAGCCATCGGTAAGGATCTTCCACTTTCATTCCATGATAGTCCTCAGTTACATCTTCCTTTTTTGTTTCAGGATATTTTAATTGAGCTTCCGCAATAAGCGCAAAAGACATAAGCAGAAAGAAAAATATTTTGGACATGACTATTTTTTTATGAATTGCAAGATACTGGTTTAGAATATTAAACTTATTGCTGCCTGCTACCTGTAACCGGTTGCTTGCAACCGGCATTCATCAATACTAACACCTATTCGTATGAAACTCACTGTCAATATGTATTTCAAACACGCAATGCGAACAAAACCTTACTTTTGGTGCGTTTTTGAAGGAAGCTTTGGGCTCTTGCTTCATTAAAAGCATGAATTATTTATAAAAACAGTTATTTATAAAATCTAATGTCAAAAAAAGTCACAAAGATCGGAGTTCTTACATCAGGTGGTGATTCACCAGGAATGAATGCGGCAATCAGGGCGGTGGTACGCACAGGCATACACCATGGCCTTGAAGTTTATGGAATTATGCGGGGGTACCAGGGAATGCTGGAAGATGATATTTTTAAAATGGAATCAAGGTCGGTAGCTAATATTATTCAACGGGGAGGTACTATTTTAAAAACAGCCCGTTGTAAAGAATTTATGGAATACGAAGGCCGTAAAAAAGCTTATGCTAACCTGCATAAAAGAGGGATTGATGGCCTGGTTATCATTGGAGGAGACGGAAGTTTCCGCGGCGCACAAATATTCAGCAATGAATTTGATATACCCTGCGTAGGCCTGCCGGGTACTATTGATAAGGATATGGCAGGAACGGATATAACCATTGGATTTGACACGGCAGTCAATACAGCCATTCAGGCTATTGATAAAATACGGGATACCATGGATGCGCATGACCGCCTATTCATTGTAGAAGTAATGGGACGTGATGCAGGTTATATTGCACTGCATAGCGGTATTGCCACAGGTGCGGAAAATATTCTTATTCCGGAAACGAAAACCGATATTGAAAGCATTATCGCTTCACTTACCGAAAAAGAAAAAAGAAAAAAATTAGTTAATCTCATTATTGTAGCCGAAGGGTACGATGAAGCAGGCGGCGCCAGCGGTCTTGCGGAGATCATTAAGAAAAGATTGCCATCAGCCGACGTAAGAATATGTGTATTGGGGCATATTCAACGCGGCGGCTCTCCTACCTGCGATGACAGGTTGGTGGCCAGTCATATGGGTTACTATGCAGTTGAAAGCCTAATGGTAGGCCGTAAAAATGTAATGGTAGGTGTTATTAATAATAAGATCCATTATACACCGCTTGATAAAGCTGTAAAAGAAAAACAAAAGATCGGCCAGGAATGGATGAAGATCGTAAAGATATTGGCGTCCTAAAAAAAGTTACCGGTTGCCAGTTACCGGTAACCAGTAACTGGCAACCGGTAACAAACAATACTTATAGACTAATAGTAATCAAACACAATCATGGCTAAAAACGCAGAAAAATATTTTCACACAGAAATGGATAAGGACGCCGGGCTGGCGCATGCATATCATAAAACAAAGATCGTTGCAACAGTAGGCCCTGCCTGTGATACGTATGATAAATTACTGGAACTGGTAAAAGCCGGTGTCAATGTTTTTCGTTTAAACTTTTCACATGGATCTCATGAGAATAAAGTGGAAGTCATTGAACATATCCGCAAGATCAATAAAACGGAGCCTTATAATATAGCTATCCTGGGAGATCTGCAGGGACCCAAACTGCGTGTTGGCGAAATAGAAAACGGGGCATTGAAAATAGAACCGGGAGATATACTCACTTTTACTTCCAAAGAAAAGGTAGTTGGTAATAAGGACCGCATATACATCTCGTACCCCAACCTGCACAACGATGTGAAAGTGGGAGAAAAAATAATGATTGACGATGGAAAATTAGAAGTGATCGTTGTAAATATCACTCCATCAGGCGATGTAAAAGTGCAGGTAACTTATGGTGGCATATTACTCCCCAAAAAAGGAGTAAACCTTCCTGATACTGCCATCTCTTTACCATCAATGACGGAAAAGGATATGGTTGACTTCGAATTTATCATAAAGCACGAACTGGATTGGATGGCTTTATCATTTGTCCGCAAAGCTGATGATATCGTTGAACTCAAAAAAATGGTGTCCGAACGAAATAGCCCTGTAAAAGTAATGGCGAAAATTGAGATGCCTTCGGCATTGGCTGACCTTCGCAATATCATTGTAGAATCAGACGGCGTGATGGTAGCCCGTGGCGACCTTGGCGTTGAGTTGCCGGTAGAAAAAGTGCCGATGGCGCAGCGGGATATTATCCGCAAATGTATCCACCGTGGTAAGCCGGTGATTGTTGCCACGCAGATGATGGAAAGTATGATGGACAGGGTAAAACCCAACCGTAGTGAAATAACCGATGTGGCCAATGCCGTACTGGAAGGTGCTGATGCGGTAATGCTGAGTGGAGAAACAGCAACCGGTCAACATCCGACATTAGTTGTTGAAACCATGCGAAAGATCATCATGGAAGTAGAACGGACGGAATACCGCTATGACCGTGAACAAGATCTTCAGCCTCTTGCCCACTCCCCTTCCTTTTTAAGTGATGCCATTTGTTATAATGCCTGTAAGATCGCCAGTGATATTTCCGCCAATGCGCTTATTGGTATGACGCAAAGTGGATACACAGGTTGGATGCTAAGCAGCTACAGACCTAAATCACCCTTGTATATTTTCACTAAAAAACCGGCTCTCGTTAACCAGTTAAGTTTAAGCTGGGGAGTAAGGGCATTTTATTATGATGAAGAAGATAGTCTTGATGATATTTTCTTTGACCAGATCGTAATATTAAAAGAACGGGGCTTTTTAAAGCCGGGAGAAATTGTTGTAAGCACAGGTAGTACGCCTATACACCTGCATTTACCTACCAATGTTTTGAAGATCACAAAAGTGGAATAAGAGAAGAACGAAAATAGTTGACAGATGATAGTTGACAGATGACAGGGTCTCCTAAGAACTATTTTCTGTCACTTGTCAACTCAATAAAAAAAGATAACAGTTGATAGCTGACAGAGCTTCCTAATGACTATTTTTCCGTCATCTGTCAACTGTCAACTCAATAAGAAGATCACCTCCACAATACGAGTATTATAGCCGCTATCAAATGACCAGCCAGGTGGTAACCACAATCAATAAAATACAAAGCGGTTGGCCTGCTTTCATAAATAAATGAAATAGATACCGCCGTTGTAGCAAAGCAGATACCAGTAATAAGCCCCAGTTTAATCCCTGATGCCAGAACGGAAAGATCCAGGCGGGCCACAAGCAAAGCAAGGCCGATACAGGTAACAAGAATCAGTACAAAAGTTCCGATCATCATTTTCGCCATGCCTTTGCTTTTATCCGGGTCATTCATATTCATACCTACAGCCGCGGCCCATTTAGTACCAAATAAGGCTTTTGAATACCAGATAGCTCCCAGCATAAAATAGGTTATGGCTGCTACTAATACAGCCAGCCAGTTCATTTGTGAGAATAGTTCCGTATTCATAACAGTTGGTTTTGTTTATAGAAATATAAACATATTTTCTATGAATTCAATATATCACTTGCTTATAAAAAAAGGGGCCAACGCCCCTTTTGTAAATTATCTGTCAATATTTTTTACAATTTCCTGATCTTGATATTCCGGAACCACACCGTATTCCCATGGTCCTGCAACCCTAATTTTCCTTTCTGATACTTTCCAAAATCCGGCCTGCTTTTGAATTTGCTTCCCGCAACCAATTTTTTCCAATTATCATCCCAAAGCGTAGTTGAAACCACATTCTCGCCATTCAGGTAAAGATCCAGTTTTCCGTTTACGCTTTTGATCTCCGCAGTATTCCATTCCATCGCTGGCTTCACCGTTTCTTTGGAACTGGATATCAAATCGTATAAATCACCTGCCCGGTGTTTGATGATCTTTGCATCCGGGTGACCGTTATTATCCAGTACCTGCATTTCAGGGCCGGTTTCCCATGGCCATGTATACTTACTGTCCTCCTGTGCATAGAATATAACTCCGCTATTTCCATTCACCGCTATTTTCCAATCGTATTTCAGATGGAAATTATCAAATTCACTATCGGTAACAATATCTCCCCCATCCTCTTTAGCCTTAAACGTTGAATCAAAATAAAGTGTACCATCAGCAACTTTCCAGGCTTGGCCTACTGGTTTATTGCCGTATTTATGCCATCCTTTGGTAGACACACCATCAAACAAAAGTTCCCATCCTTCTTTTTTCTCTTCATTCGTAAGCGTATTCATAGTAGAAGATTGAGTCGTTTGTTTACTTGCGGAATTGTTGCAGGCTAATGTTGCCAAAGACAAACCAATAACCAGGATATTTTTGATCATTTATTATTTTTTAATGAAAGAATGAATTGAAAAAATTATGTGATCCTGATAAAATTACTTGTTCTTTAATAATAGAATGTATTTAACCATTGTTTCGGCATCTGCCTGGGATATAGTGGGGTGCGGCAACATTGGCACCTGTCCCCAAACTCCTGTGCCTCCTTTGATTATTTTTTCCGCCAATTGAGGAATGATACCGGGCGCCTGGTCAGCATATTTATTGGCTACATCCCTGTAAGGAGGGCCGGTCAATGGTTCATCAACTTTGTGACAGGTTAAACAATCACTTTTCGCTATTAATGCGAGACCGGCCTGGTAATCGGGGTTGTCACTTATAGAAGTTTCAGTGGTTTGTGCATCTTCTTTAGTTTCTGTTTTGTCAGTTGCACTACTCTTGTCATTGCTATTGCATGCTATTAAGGCTGTAAATGCAAAAGCTGTAATGAATATTCGTTTCATGGTTGTATAATTTTAATGTAAAAATATTAACTCAATCCCAATAATGAACGATTAAATGCTTCATCCGCTTTTACCCCCGCAAAATCATCAAATGCTTTCTCTGTAACCCGGATAATATTTTTTTGAATAAATTCCGCTCCTTCCCTTGCTCCGTCTTCCGGATGTTTCAAACAACATTCCCATTCCATCACGGCCCAGCCTTTATAATCATATTGTGTCAGCTTGCTGAAAATGGTTTTGAAATCAACCTGTCCATCGCCCGGCGAACGATAACGTCCCGCACGGTTCAACCAACTTTGATAACCGCCAAAAGTTCCCTGCTTGCCAGTAGAATTAAATTCCGCATCTTTTACATGAAAAGCTTTTATCCTCTCATGATAAAAATCTATGTATTGAATATAATCCAATTGCTGCAACACAAAATGGGAAGGATCGTATAATAAACAGGCACGGGAATGATTGTTCACGTTTTCCAAAAACATTTCATAGGTAACACCATCAAACAGGTCTTCACCGGGATGAATTTCATAACACACATCAACACCACATTCATCAAAATAATTAAGGATGGGTGTCCATCGTTTACCTAATTCTTTAAACCCTTCCTCTACCAATCCCGCAG
This sequence comes from Chitinophagaceae bacterium, assembly GCA_036675745.1. Lineage (GTDB taxonomy): Bacteria > Bacteroidota > Bacteroidia > Chitinophagales > Chitinophagaceae > Terrimonas_B. The sequence continues at coordinate 13,464 of JAKFEJ010000295.1, forward strand.
GCCGTTGAGGCCAGGGATGAAAAGTATGCCAGAGCAATGAACCGCTGAAAGTAGGATGAGCTGTCAGTCCCAGGTTTTGTGAAGCTTTTGCGCCAAACTTTAATTGTTGAATGGCCCACTCCGTTCTTGCTTTCGGATTTTTTCTATATGCTTCCGGTGCAAATGAATCAAAGAGATCATCATAAGCAGGATGCACAGCCACTAACTGGCCTTGTAAATGAGTAGATAGTTCTGATATTTCCAAACCACATTCGTTGACGATACCTTTTATTTCATCCGCATAGGTTTTACTTTCAGCAGCTTTTTGCAGATCAATACATCGTGGATCCCATGTAGGGATCTGTACCGCTTTAAATCCAATTGATTCCGCCCAAAGGCAAATCGATCGCAGATTATTGAACGGTGCTTTGTCGTCTAAGAATTGTGCTAAAAAAATGCCAGGTCCTTGAATAGTAGTCATTGTTATTTATAATTATTTTTTTGTTTCCTGTTGCCTGTTACTGGTTACCGGTAACTTGTAACCGGCAACATTTACTCATCAAACTCAATCCACTTCGTATCACTCTTCCCACTCTCTATCACTTTTTCTACAAATGTCATTCCTCTTACGCCTTCATCTACTCCGGGAAAATCAAGCCATTCCGGCTGCGGTTCTTTACCACTCAGTTTTGCTTTTACACATAATGCAAAGTTTCGGTAAAGATTTGCAAATGCTTCCAGGTATCCTTCGGGATGACCAGCCGGCGTACGGGTATTGTGTTTGGCATAACTACTTAAATAAGGGGTTCCCGTGCGAAATATTTCCGAAGGTTTTTCCCACCATTTCACTAATAATGTATTCGCATCTTCCTGCTGCCATTCCACTCCGCCTTTTTCGCCATATACTCTTACTTTAGTATTGTTCTCTTCTCCTGCAGCTATTTGTGTAGCATATAAAAAACCGCTGGCGCCATTATCAAATTTTAATAATACAGTTCCGTCATCATCTAATTGCCGGCCTTCTACAACAGTATTGATATCCGCACAAAGTTTTGTAACATTTAAGCCGCTAACATACTCCGCTAAATTAAATGCATGTGTTCCGATATCACCCATTGCCCCTGCAATTCCACTTTGTGCAGGATCAGTTCTCCATGCAGCTTGTTTGTGTGAAGAATGTTTACTATCCGGGGCTTCTATAAATTCACTTAACCATCCCTGCGGATAGTCAACATACACTTTACGGATCTTCCCAAATTTACCACTCAATACCTGTTGCCTCGCTTCTTTTATCATCGGATAACCGGTATATGTATGTGTAAGGCAAAAATAGAGTTGACTTTTTTTAGCTATCTCTTGTAGTATTTTAGCTTCCTCCAGGTCAAAAGCTAATGGTTTATCCAAAACAACATGAAAGCCATTTTCCAATGCCAGCTTCGCCGGTTCAAAATGAACGTGATTAGGGGTAACGATACTGACAAAATCCATCCGCTCATTCAACGGCAATGAATTTTCACTTCGTATCATTTCTTTATATGATCCGTAAATACGTTCTGGTGGCAAACTTAATGAGTCACCTGCTTGCTTAGATTTTTCCGGATCACTGCTGAATGCGCCACATACCAATTCTATTTCTCCATCCATATTAGCAGCAATACGGTGAACCGCACCAATAAAGGCTCCGGGGCCGCCACCGATCATTCCCATTCTTAATTTTCGATGCAACATTTCAAACAATTGTTAGTATAACTGTTAATTATTTTTATCTCTCACAAAATGAATATGGTTTTAAAAATAGTACATTTAACTTTTACAACCATCTTAATTACAAATCTAACGACATGCAAGCCGTAAATAAAAATCAACTTTTTGTTGCCAGTTGCCTGGCTTTATTAGTGACATCACTTTCTTTTGGTATCCGTGCCGGTATTCTTGGCAGACTGGGAGTTGAATTTGGCTTGGATAAAGCAGAACTGGGAACTATCGCCGCTACAGCATTCTGGGGTTTTCCCCTGGCAGTAATAATTGGTGGGATGATAGTAGACATTATTGGTATGAAACGTTTGCTTGTACTTGCCTTCATTTTTCACTTAGCTGGTATTGTTCTTACAATTTTTGCGGATAAATTTTCTACTCCTTTCTGGTCTTTATTTATTTCTACACTTTTGATAGGTATCGCTAACGGAACTGTTGAAGCCGCATGCAATCCTTTAGTGACAGCTTTGTACCCTACTAATAAAACGACCAAACTGAACCATTTCCACTTATGGTTTCCGGGCGGTATTGTATTGGGAACACTGATCGTTTATTTCTTTGATAAGGGCGGCATTGGCTGGGAAATACAGATGGCGATGATGATCATACCTACATTGATATATGGTTATTTATTTTCCCGTTTGAAATTTCCTGTTACTGAAAGAGTTTCAAGTGGCGTATCTACCGCAGAGATGTATAAATCACTGGCCAATCCATTATTTATTTTCATGATCATCTGTATGTTTGGTACTGCCATAACGGAATTGTTTACCGGTCAATGGATAGACGTATTGCTGAAAAATGTTTCCGATAATGCGATCCTGATTTTAACCGTTTCAACCGGGGTAATGGTGATTGGAAGGGCTTTTGCTGGCCCTATTGTTCATCGCCTTGCGCCACAGGGTGTGTTATTAATGTCTGCTATTATTGCTGCGTTAGGTTTATATATGCTGGGAAATACATCCGGTAACATGATCTTTTTAGGTGCTGTGGTATTTGGCATAGGTGTTTGTTATTTCTGGCCCACCATGCTGGGTTTTGTATCGGAATATTTACCAAAAACCGGCGCTGTTGGTATCAACCTGATGGGTGGAGCAGGGATGTTTGCTGTTTCAGTTTACATGATGTTCATGGGTGGATTTTATGATAAACTGATTGCTAAAAAACTGCCGGAAGGCGCTGACATGAAAGTGTATAATGCACCGGAAGCTACGGCTGAAATGAAAGCGGCATTAGCTGAAGCAAATAAAGCAGCGGGACCTGAGATCATCAACGCTACATTAGTGATACCAATTATTCTTATTGTTGCTTTCGCAGGATTGTATATTTACATGCGCAATAAGAAAAAACCAGTAATGCAACTGGCTTAAAACCCCCAAACCCCCTAAAGGGGGCTTTAGAGTTTGATAGTAGAATATCCTTTATAGAATAAAAAATAATTTTTGTAAAATATTTATTAACCATTCGTAAGTTGAAACTTCGGATCAATTGGAAAAATTCAACTTATGGAGTCTAAAAGTCCCTTTAGGGATTTAGGGTACTACATATGAAATCAACAACCCGTGTCCAGCTTTCGCTGATGATGTTTCTTGAATTTTTTATCTGGGGTGGATGGTTTGTAACCCTTGGCACTTTTCTCGGAACCAATCTAAATGCAACCGGTGGTCAATCCGCCAGTGTATTTTCTACTCAATCATGGGGAGCTATTATTGCTCCATTTATTATTGGATTAATTGCAGACAGGTATATCAATGCAGAGAAAATATTGGGCGCCTTGCATATTGCCGGTGCTATCCTTATGTATCAAATGTATAATGCTGATAATATAGGTGTCTTCTACCCCTATGTATTAGTTTATATGATCCTGTATATGCCCACCATCGCCCTGGTCAATTCGGTATCCTTTAACCAAATGAAAGATCCTGAAAAAGAATTTTCCAGTATCCGTGTCTGGGGCACCATCGGCTGGATCGTTGCCGGTTTGCTGATCAGTTTTCTTTTTCATTGGGATACAGAAGAGAATACTGCAAAAGGATTATTAAAAAATACTTTTTTAATGGCTTCTATTGCTTCACTGGCCTTAGGTTTATTTAGTTTTACTTTACCTAAAACCCCACCTACAAAAAGAGGCAATGAAAAAGTAAGCCTGAAAGAGATCATTGGTTTGGATGCATTGAAATTGTTAAAGGATAAAAATTTTGCTGTCTTTTTTATTTCATCCATTCTTATTTGTATACCACTGGCCTTTTACTACCAGAATGCACATGCTTTTCTTTCCAACATCGGTGTAACTAATCCCACTGGTAAAATGACAATTGGCCAGATATCAGAAGTGCTGTTCCTTTTATTATTACCCTTATTCTTTAAAAAATATGGTTTCAAAAAAACGATATTGGTAGGTATGCTGGCATGGGC